>JAGRKS010000010.1:0-84868 GCA_020442185.1 Hyphomicrobiaceae bacterium | reverse complement strand
CGGATGCCCACCCGCATCCGCGCTCTTGGGCGGCGCTTCGGATGCCCACCCACATCCGCGCTCTTGGGCGGCGCTTCGGATGCCCACGTCGGCGAGGACGATCTTCTTTCGCCGCGCCTCCGTCGCTATCATGCACATCGCTGCCGCCTCACGCTGCTGCCGTATCTCGCGCGTGTCTGTCGTTGCTGGCGCCTGCTGCCTGTGGTTCGGCAGCGTAGCAGGCTTGCGGCAGGGGGCGTCACCCGCATGGGCGGAGACGCGGCAAGCGGCTCCGTGAGCGCAGCGAGTAGCACCCGACCGACCGAAGGTCGGGGCCGCCACGCCTCTTCTCGTTTAACTCGCCTTAATGCTATTTGATGGTACACTTAGTTAGCTGGTTCGGCTCAAGGCCGCCGCGCTAGCATCCAACCAGTAGAGCGACGACTAGAGAACCCCTTGGCAACACGGCCCGACCATCTTCCCGACTTCGGCAAGCCCCCCCTCAATGAGGTGGTACTGGGGGTTCAGTTCTCGCCTCCCAAGGGCTACCAGCAGATTCTGGCAGGCGAAGTTTGGGCTCTCTTCAAATCCGAGTACCCCCTTGTTCAAGAGCTTCCAGCTCTCGAGCCGACCTTTGAGACTTTTGGATTGCCCCATCAAGGCCAGATTGGCGGACGCCTTAGCTTTGTGACTGGAGCGTCGCACGACCGGTTCTGGTTCTTGCGGAAGAGCGGCGATGAACTCATTCAGTTCCAACACGACAAGCTGCTGCACAATTGGCGCAAGATCGGCGATCAAAGCAACGAGTACCCTCGCTTCGAGGGCATGGCCGCACGATTCAGCGCGGAACTACGGCAACTGGAGAGCTACTTCATCAGCCTCAGCTCCCAACCGCTGGCCATTAACCAGTGTGAAGTTTCGTACATCAATCACATCGACATCGGCACGGGTCCGATGAAACCCGAGCTTTGGCTTCGGGGAGCGGGCTTTGAAGGCATCGAAATTGATGATCTAAACATGGGATGCCGTGAGGTCATTCGCGGCGAGAACGGTCAACCCGTGGGCCGAATCACCTACGAGGTCAACACCGGAGTCAAACCCGACAGATCGCGACTAATCGTCCTCAACTTGACTGCACGAGGTGCGCCAGACGGTTCAGATATTGATTCCGCGCTGCGATTCATTGCAAAGGGACGGGAACTGATAGTGAAACGGTTCGCTACGATCACAACCGAGGCGGCTCACACGGCATGGGATCGCAAACAATGAACCGTAGTCAGTCGAACGCCGTTTTCTCGGCCAATGTGGTTGCAATTCCCGCCGCTTCTGCGCGCCTTATGGTGTTCGAGCCTTGTCACGGGTGGCGCGAAGCAGTTATGAACCGCTTGGAAGAACTCGTCCGACTCGAATTCGGATGGGACGGCTACAGAGGGGTTCCCGTAACTCTTGAGAACGCGACGTTTGCGTTGCGAATGCTGGAGGCGGTTTGCGGTCCTAACGCTGAGGCGCCGCAGATCGTTCCGGGTGCTTCGGGAGACTTACAAATCGAATGGCACTCCCTGAAAGGCGACATTGAGCTCCACGTACGGGGACCTAACAGCGTACACGCGTGGCGTCATTTGGTCGGCAAGGTCGAGGACGGCGACAACCTTGAATTGACCAACGATTTCTCAGCCGTCGCCGCTTGGGTCAAAGAGCAGACGGAGCCTAATCTTGCCCCTGCAACCGCCGCCGCGTGACGACGCAGGGAACGTCACCCCTCACAATCACGAGGGCATTCAGGCGAACGACGGTGTCATTCGCAGGGTGTCCGAACAACAGATCGTAATGGACGAAAAGGCAGGGGGTCGTCGCCTGTCTTCTATGGCATTCAAGGCCTCAACAGGAGAAAATGCCGGTATGTCGGTCGATCTGCAACAGGAGATCGAGCAGGCAGGACTTGACGCTAGAACCTATGTGACAACACCTCGTTGGACGGGCTCGCTTCGCTTTGAGGCAGGTTCTCTGCGATCTGAGGGCTTCGTGGTTGGATTCGATCCCCTGCCGGATAATCCTTATCATGGAGAGGTTTGGGGGAGCTTTTCGAAGGACAAGCAAAAGCGATTGCGGCAAATTTGCGAGTGGTTCGTGCCCATTGACGGTGTAGCGATCGGTTGAAGACTCTCGACATTGCTTAAGCAATCATGGCTTTTTCTGTTCGTTGAAAAATATATACTGTTTCAGCGGTACAGGCTGAGAAGCCGATGACCGTCAAGGGCGAAGGGCGGGCCGCGTGTCCGCCTTTTGCTTTTCTGAGTGTCGCGACATTTGAAACAGACTGGGATGCATGACGAAATTTTCCGCCAATCTCGGACTTCTCTGGTCCGATCGCCCGCTGCCCGATGCGATCCGCGCCGCCAAGGTTGCCGGGTTCGACGCTGTCGAATGCCACTGGCCCTACGAGGCGAGCGCTGACGACGTGATCGCTGCCCTGCGTGAGACAGGCCTCGAGATGCTGAGCCTCAACACGCGACGCGGCGACGTCGCGGCGGGCGACAACGGCCTTGCGGCACTTCCATCCCGCGAGCAGGACGCGCGCGCTGTGATCGATGAAGCAATCGCCTATGCGGCGCGTATCGGTGCGGGCAATGTTCATGTGATGGCCGGATATGCGCATGGCGAAGATGCCGAGCGGACGTTCCTCGCCAATCTAGGCTATGCCGCGACGCAGGCCGCGAGCCGAGGCATCACCGTGCTGATCGAACCGCTCAACAGCTACGACGTGCCGGGCTACTTCCTTTCGACCACCAGCCAAGCAGCGGCGATCATCTCCACCATCGGCGCGGACAATCTGAAGCTCTTGTTCGATTGCTATCACGTGCAGCTCATGGAGGGCGACCTGACGCACAAACTGGCCAAACTGATGCCGATCATCGGCCACATCCAGTTCGCGGCGGTGCCCGACCGAGGCCCGCCCGATCACGGCGAGATCGCTTACGAGCACATTTTCCGCGTTGTCGCGGAGCTTGGCTACGATGCGCCGTTGGGAGCCGAATACAAACCGATGCTGGCGACCGAGGCCACGCTCGATTGGCTCAAGTCCTATCGCGGCATCTGAACAGATCGGGACGCAAACCTCGAGCCCGTCCTCGAGGCGCACGCCACGCTCCAGCCTGGATCGCGGGCGCTATCGGTATTGCCTCTCCATCCAGCGGCGCAGCTTGTAGGCGGTGGTCGTCTCGTCGATCTCGACATCGCTCCAGGTGATCGGCGTGCCGTCGGAGATATCGTGCTTGAGCTTCACGTGGTGCGCAAGGCCAAGCGGCAGGTAGCCCGCCGCGAGCGAGGCCTTGGCCGGTCGCAAGCCGCCCGTAACGGTATAGCCGCCCTCGCCATCGAGGATTTCGCCAGCCTTGAGCGCGCGTTTCGAAATGGCGGCGACGTCGGCGCGGAATTCCGTTGCAACGCCCGTCGGCTCACCGCGAATGCCGACCGCCGCGACCGATACCGGCAGCTCGAGACCGATGAGATGCCAACGCTTGTACATCGATGCGTAGCGGCCGCTGCTGTCGGTTCTCACCGTGTATTCCTGGAAACAGTTGCGCAAGTAGTCGGTATCGCCCTCGAACACGACCCAGACGCCTTGGCGAACGTCGTAGGGCACCGGTTGGCCGTCCCGTGTGAGCGATGACGCGACCTCGACCATGCCCTTGTGGTCGAGACAGCCGCCTTCGGCTCTCGGACGCATGATGTTGGCGAGGTCTTCCGCCCCGCCGACTGGGAACTGGAGCCCATCCGCCGGCACGTCGAGGCCGGCCGCATTGGCGATCGCGGACGATTCGATCGCGGGCTTCGATCCGTCGAGGAATGAATTGAACATTTTGGGATTGAGGCGGCCCCGCTCGGCCTGCTCTTTCGTGATGCCCCAATTCTCCCAAATCGTTTCAGGGGTGGATTTGCGAAACGACGGCAGCCACTTGTGACCACGTCCCGCGGCGACAACGGGAAACCCGCATGTGCGCGCCCAATCGACGAGTTCGCACGTCAATGCCGGCTGGTCGCCATAGGCCATGCTGTAGATGACGCCGGCTTCCTTTGCCTTGGCGGCAAGTGCTGGACCGCAGAAGGCATCGGCCTCGACCGTGACGTTGACGACCTGCTTTCCGTTACGGAAGGCCTCGAGGACGTGCTCGATCGCCGCGACAGGAGCGCCGGTGCATTCGATGATGACGTCGATCCTCGGATGCGCGACGAGCGCCCGCCAGTCGTCGCCGACGTGCGTACCGCCGTTTGTGGCCGCCTCGTCGAGCGAGGCAGCCGAATAGCGTTCGGCCGGCCAGCCCACGAACGCCATGTTGGACCTGGCGTTGTCCGGAAGGAGGTCTGCCACGCCGATCAGATGAATGCCGTCGAGCCGCAAAATCTGCGACAGGAACATCGATCCGAATTTGCCCGCACCGATCATGCCAACTCGGACCCGATTGTCCTGTTCGGCCCGTTCCCTCAGCTTTGCGAATAGGTTCATCGGACCGTTCCCTCCAGCGCTCGGCGCGCAACCCTTGTTCGATCCGTTTAGCAAAGCGGGCCGCAAAGGTCGATGATCAGACAAAGACTATTGCCTGTTCGGACATCGAACCATGCATATGAGTTTCGGCGGCCTCTTGCGGAACGGAGAGATCACCTCGCTGAGCCGCAGGCACGGCGGAAAGGCCATCGCCTCAACGATCCTGGAGGCGACGACGGCGGACAGGTGTGCGGAATCTCCAGACGCGGAGGCTCGTCATGACTTTGATGGTCGCCAGGAGAACCAGCGCGCACAGCGCGGCCTTCGACACCGTCTCCATGGTTCCCTCGATCAGAAGGGCATGGACCACGCTTCCGGTGACGATGACAACCGCGAGGACCGTATGACCGAGGCGCCACGTTTGCGGTCGCAGCCCGAGCCGCTGGCGAAGTGCCGCCAAGATCGCGACGGCAAAGATCGCCCACATCGCAACGACGCCCCAGGCGGAGAACGGCGTAGGTGAAGCGAAGAGGAGAGCGTCGATCACATCCGGCGGGCTGGTGATCCACAGTCCCGCGACGTGAGCCACGACGGCTGCGACGAGCGCACCGCCGGTCCAGCGATGCACCCTCCGGCCGCGAATTGCTGGCAACCCTGGCAAGTAACCGCCGATGAGCAAGGGCTGCACAAGCATGATGCCCAATGCGGCAACCCCGGCAAATCCGGCGGCGATATAGATCGGATCACGCCATGCGAGCAGCGGGCTCGTTGCGGCGGCGGCGATCGGCACTCCAACCGCGGCAACAAGAGCGGCCCAGATCAGTGTCGTACGGGCCAGTTTCATTCGATCCAACGTCAACCCGATCAGACCGGCTGAAGCACGAAGTGCGCTTCGAGACTTTTGTCCTTGGAGCTCGACATCACGGGACGCAGAAATACGGTTTCGAAGTCACCGCTGTCATAGGCGAGATGGCCATGCGGCTGGCCGAAGGCGGGCACGATCTGCGGCATCTCGAGGCGAAACACGCCATTGGCGTCCGTCAGCGTCGCACCATGGCTGTGCGGGTCCCGCTCATAGCCTTCGGTGGTGTGCGCCCAGATCTGGATTCTCTGACCGGGAAGCGGCGCGCCATCGCCGGCCCGGCGCACAGTGCCCGTCATCCAAAAGCCCCCGCCACCGATACGCTTCACGATCGGCGCGCCGGGGAGGTAGTTGTTCGCGCCACCCCGCATCGAAGGCGTGGCGGCGAGCCCTTGCGCGCTGGCTGGGAGCACGAGAGCGGAGACCCCTGTTGCAACGACAATGCCGCCTGCGACGAGTAGGCCGCGACGGCTGAATTGGACGGCAGACATACGAGTTCCTCCTCGTGAGCACACATGGCTCGTTCGTTGGAATAGTGGCGGTGGACTGCCTTCGAATTTAGTGCGGCCGCGACCAATTCCCAACCGACCGACGCGAAGCGTGCAACGGGCAACGTCAACAATTTCGTGATCAGCCCTTTCCCGCTGCTCGTCCAAGGTGATGATCGGTCGTGTTCAGACGTCCTGGAAGATGTGAATGCGAATTGTCTCAGCGCGCCCCCCCCGCCACATCGGATGTAGACGTTCACACCCTGAATGGGATCACGCGCATCGCGAGGCTTGCATCACGCCGCGCGTGCTGACGATATGTGTGAGCAGAAGCGACGTGGCAATTCTCACATCACCGGCGAACGATAGAACATAGTATCGACGGGCATTGCTGTAGACCCCGGAATACGTCCTGCGCGTCAACCCGAAGCTCCAATCGTTGCGGCGACCTGATACCGAACGCTCAGTCATGGTGCGGATATGTTCAAAATCAAATCATTGCAGTTCGAAGACTTTTCCTGGCACACGGCACTATCGTTGGCGGTTGCGAGCAAGGTGGCCTACGACGACGACAGTGCCGTCAAGCGAACCACTGCAAGCTGGGGCTTTTCCGATACGCGGATCTTCAACGTCGGGCGAACCCAGGGTTTCATCGCTGAAAACGATCAGGTCCTGCTCGTGGCCTTCCGCGGAACGGACAGCATTGCGGACTGGCTTGGCAATCTGAACATTTCCTGGGTGGAACGACCCTATGGATCGATCCATGCCGGCTTCTTCTCGGCCCTTAATCTCGTTCGCGACCTAACGGGTGCCGCGATCGAGAGAGCGGTGCGTGACAAACGTAAAATCTGGCTGACTGGTCACAGTCTGGGTGGCGCATTGGCGGCTCTGACCGCCGGCGAGTTCGCCGAGGCCGGTGCCCTGTCGGGCGTCCACACGTTCGGCCAGCCGCGTCTGGGTGACCTCTCCACGCAGAAGCATTTCGATGCCTCGTTCGGCACGCGCTTCCGGCGCTTCGTCAACGATACCGACCTCGTGACGCGGGTGCCACCCGGCTTCGAACATGTCGGAAAACTGATGCAATTCGACGGCACGGGCCTTCTGAAGCGTGCGGCGGTTGAAGTGGACGGCGGCGTCCCCGCTGCACAGCCTGCCATGAACCAGGCCGAGTTCGAGAAACTCAAGGTCGACATCAGGACAGTCGAGACGGCGTTCAGGACAAGCGGGCTGGAATTTTCCGACGATGCCTTGGATCGCAGTGTCGAAGGTCTTTACCCCAGCCTCGTCAGCCACAGGATCTCCCGCTACGTCGCCATCATCAGCAGGCTCGCAACCGAGAGGGGAGAAAGCATCGACCCCGTCTTCCTGATCCAGAACGAGAACCGCAAGCTACATCGTTTCGCAACGGAAAATGCAATCGAGGCATTCGATCGCAATACGGTCGAGCTTTCCGTCGACAGCGAATTGATGCCCGCCCTGGTCCGGCTTCGCGACCAGAATTGGCGCCCCCCCGCATCGATCCGGGTGAATTCCAGGTTCGGCAACTACGCGACCATCCAGGCTCCCAAGAGCGCGCTGCAGGCGCTGCGGGAGGACGCAAGCGTGATGTCGGTCGAGGCGAGCCGGGATGGCGGCTCCGAGGAGTTGACGCGCTCGATCCCGTTCGTCAAGGCCGACCCGCTCCACCGTCCACCGATCGACGAGAGGGGCGGCAATGCAATCGTCGGCCTCATCGACACCGGCATCGACGTTCTGCACGAGGCCTTTCTCGACGGCGAAGGCAACTCCCGCATACTCGCTGTCTGGATTCAGAACGACAAGACGGGTCCCTCGCCGCACGCCCTCGATCCGGCGCATTTCACCCAGGATTTCGGGACGGTCTACACGCAAAGGGATATTGCGAAATTCATCGCGCAAGGTGCCGTGCCCCGCCTCTCGTTGCGTGACCCCTTGCAGCATGGGACCCACGTTGCCAGCATCGCCGCAGGTCGTGCTGTCGGCACACTTGGTGACGGCGTTGCACCCGACGCATCGATCATCGCAGTCGTTCCCGACACGAAGACGCGGCCTGGCGACCCCCCGAGCCTCGGCTACTCCGTCAGCCATGTCGATGCATTGCACTTTCTGAAGTCCGCGGCGTCGGGCGGTAATACCGTTCTCGCCGAGCGGCGTCCGATCGCTGTAAATGTCAGCCTGGGCATGAATGCCGGCGCGCACGACGGGACTTCGATCCTCGAGGGAATGTTCGATGCGCTCTCCGGCAACGGCCGCGACCCTGGCTTTGTCATCGTCAAGTCGGCGGGCAACGAGCGCGGACATGCAGGGCATGCCCGTATCGACGCCTTCCTTGCGTCGCAGCCAGTCGAATGGGATTCGCTCGATATCGATCGCTTCGAGGACTATATCGAGGTCTGGTATGACGGCCTCGACGAACTGGAATTCAAACTGACGGCCCCGTCCGGCGATCAATCCGCCACCTTGTCCGCAACGACCCCCGACATTCGTGCCTCGCTCGGCGGTAACGTCTGCCGTCTGCGCATGACGACCTTGCATCCCGATAACGGCGACAGTCGTGTCGTCATCACGATCGTGCCTGGCAGCCGAGAGATCCAGCGCGGCCGTTGGCGCCTGGACATCGAGGGAACGCTCGTGAGAAGCGGATCACCGCGCGTTGACCTGTGGATCGAACGCACCAATGACAGGGCATTGAAATTCACGATCCCCGACGAGGACATGACGCTGAGCGTGCCGGGGACGGCCGACACCGTGATCACCGTCGGCGCGTGTCATTCGTCCTTGCCGCTCCGTCTCATCAATGTATCTTCATATGGCCTGACCCGCGACCGCCGAGCCAAGCCCGACGTCTGCGCGCCGGGGGCACACATCGAAGCGGCGCTCGCGAATACCGACGATCACCGTGCGACCATCGCCTTCCCTGGCACCAGCATGGCGGCGCCTCATGTGACCGGGGCGCTGGCACTCGTCTTGTCTCACAGACATCCGCAAGCACCGAACCGGCCTCAGTACAATGCGCGCCAGTTGCGGGCCGCCCTGTGCCGCACGGCCATGGGCGTGAATGGACGCCATAACTCTGGATTCGGGTTCGGGATGCTCGATGCGCAAGCCCTGTTCGTGATGCTCCGCTAGTGTCTTTCCGATCGAAACGACAGCTATTCTACCCAGCCGAGAAGCGTGTAGCGAACGTCTCGACAGTTGCGCAAGACGGTTCATTCAAGTGACCTGAAGCGCTCGCGAACGGAGGTGACCCCTATGTCCGTCGAAATGCAAATCGTACTGGCGATTTTCTTTGTCCTTGCAGCGCCGACCGCTGACGCCAAAGCGCCCCTCCTCCCAGCGACTGCACATTGTCTGTCCTGTGCGACGCCCCCCTCGGGCCCTGGCCGGGGAAGCGAATGCGCCAAGAGCGGCTCTCATCAGTCGCGCCGGCTTGCCCAAGCCGAGGTCATAAAGAAGGACAAGAGCCCTATCCAGACACCGGCCGCCAAGGACAAGGAGACCGGCCACTCCAACATCGTCTCGGACAAAATCGGAGAGCCGATCGCGAAGCCACTCGACGGAGCGGGTTCCAGAATGCAGATCGAAATTGATTGCTGCACGCGCACCGACAAGAGCTGTTGCTGGGCCGGTGGCACGGCTGCACCATCGGCGCGATGAGGGCTTGCCATGCCCACCCCCATCCCGCAGCCCCGCGCCATCATGGACCTATGGAAGCGCATACGCCTGCGACTGCCACTTCCAAACCTTCTCGACGAACGCCATCGGGCCGCGACATTCAAGCTGGAGAGCAAGCGCACGGGGAAAAGCGCATCCGCCGTCGCAATCTCACCGAAAGGGCACTTCATCAGCTGCTTCCATATCTTTGCCAACGACCCCGACTGGCAAGGCGCCGCGGCTGACGAAACCAGCACCAAGAAATGGATCGCAACGAATTTCCACGCCGTTCTCCCCGGCGAAGGTGATCATGAGCAACCCTTCGTCAACGCTGATTTCGACGTTCTGGCATTTGGCTATGACAGAGCTTCCTTTGTCGACTTCGCGCTCTGTAAACTCAAATTGCGAAGACCGCCGACATTTCTCCCTGTCAGCCTCCTGAAGCGGCAGGACGGCAATTTCAGGATCTGGGGCTTCAGCCAGGCGCTCGCCAACCTGACACCTGCCGATGCGAAGCTGATCGGCACCTTCAAGCCGAACCCTGCCGACAACGTCGAATTGCTGCATCTTTCGAGCGATCAGGCCAACGACCACGGCTTCAGCGGCGCAGGACTATGTTCCGCGAGCGCCGGCGGTGTTGCCGGAATCCAGATCCGTGGCGTCGCACCGGACATCTATCTGCATCTGAGCAACGTCATTCTGGCCTATTCGGTCCGCAGCATCGCAGCGCTCCACGATGTCGGCGAATTCGGCAGATGGCGAACGTTTCTCTGGTCGGTCGAGGCCGGGCTCTACCGAACGATCGATCGCTTCCGGCGCAGGTCCTCCTATGTCTTCGCCACGATCCTGACCACGCTCGTCCTGTTCGGCATCTACGAGGCTTACCGGCTCTACATCACCGACCAGAAGCTCCACGCCGCCTCGGCCGATATCGAGCACAACGCGCGAGAAGCGGCCTTTTTCAGCGACCAGGGTGGATACGAGATGTTCAAGAAATTCCGACAGGACACCGGCAAATCGCATTGCGACGCCATTCGCCCCTTCCTGGAACAGCACCACATCATTCAGCCGGTTCGTAAATTGAGCATGCGCATGCACGACACCGCCACGTGTGCGCTGACGGGACACTGCTTCGCCGCAAAAATCTGTCGCGAGCTATATAGGCCGATGCGGCTGCACTATAATTTCTACAACTGCGCTTTCCGCAAGAAGGACGATCAAGCGTTCGAGGCCCAGACCTTCAAGAATGTCGAAAAACTTCTGACACAGGGCTGCGACACCGAACGACGCACGGAATGTCTGGAGCAGGAGCAGATCGTCAACGATCAGGCGCGCGCTTGTGGGAAGGGGCCGAGTTCGCGCGAGTGCCTGGAATTGCCGATCACCGCTGCGTGCTCGCGGCTGAGAACGTGGTGTAGTGGCGTGTCCACTCGAACGCTCGACAGGCATTGCCGGACCTGAATTCCACGACGGCAGAACTGCCCGTCATATCGAGCCGAGCCGTCGGTTCATCAGCACAGACACTTTCCCCGGCCTTCGTGATTTTTCCCACAGGAATGGGGCTCTCGTTGCGGTAGACTTCTCGAAATCGACCTTGAGCAAACCGCGCAACCGTTGGATGTCCAGGCCGCGAGTGTAGCGCCCCGCGCGGACAGCAGACGCACGTCACCATCAATTCAGGTGAATGAAATGCCACACCAGAACAACAGCGTTGACGAGTTCATTCGCCTCTGCCTCGAGGATGCGGTGACCCACGGCTGCGAACCGCAAGCGCATCCCCTCAGTCGCGCCGTGCCAGTCCAGGCCTCGGTTGAAAGCGCGCGCGCCAACAAGCGCATCCACGCGCGCACCAAGGACCTCGCCAACAAGGTCCTGGCCGACGCCGATGCGGTCTACTCGGTCCGCGGCTACAACGAACGCGCACGCCAGCTGTTCGGAGAGATCTACCTCGGTCTGGACAAGGGGGACGAATACGACCGCCAGGCCACCAAAATCAACATCGCGATCCAGGCACTGTCCGCCGACGAAGCGTTCAGACAATCGCTCGACGCCACGCGAGGCAAACTGGAAGCCGCGCCGGGCGCAATCGATGAAGCCGTCATCGTGTCGGTGCTGGCGCACATGTGCACACTGTGGTTCGATCTTCCCGATGGCGTCGAGATTGTCGAGGGTGGCGGAAGGACCAGCACGCCGCCGCAGCCGCCAGCATTGTGTCCCGCAGACTACGGCGTTCCATCCGCCTGCATGTTCTACGCCGATGGCGACAAGCTCATGTCCGAAGACGCGCGATCGATTGGGCACATCCTGCGCGACTCTCATGCCAGCTATATCGCGCGCTTGCGACGCGAGGGAGAAAAGCCCAAGGGGATTGTCTCACGCGCGGTATTCGAGGCCTACCCCGAAGGCGACGACGACCTCATCGCACGCAGTATCGTCGGCGTCATGATGGGCATGCTGCCCACCACCTATTTCAATCTCAAGTTTGTCCTCGCGGCCTGGCGGGCGCAGGGCGGGGCGACCTTCACGCGGTTGCAGAACGCATTGAGCGCTCACCCGGGCAACAATGGATACGAACGGGCCTATGCCGCGCTGGCCGAACCGATGTTCCAGGCAATACAAGGCCGGCCAATGCCGCCAGAAGTCTGGCGAACGGCAACAAGCGATCATACCCTCGGCGACGAGAACGTCCGGACAGGCGATCAGGTCGTCGTCGACATCGCTTCCGTGACAGCCTCCGACCTCGAAAGTGGCAAGACAGACGTCTTCGTCGTCTTTGGAGGTGACAGAAGCGCTCGCCACCATCCGACCCATGCCTGTCCCGGCTACGAGGCCGCAATCGCGATCATGCTCGGGACCATCACCGGACTGATGGAGCCTGTAGCAGCTTCCTAGAGCGCCATCCGCACAGGGGTGCGGGCTAGAGCGGCTTGGCGACCGGTGCTGGAAGCCCTGCTATCTGGCGCAAATGTCCGTTCAAATGCGCGCTTGCCAATTCAGCATGCCACGTCATTCCGAGCCTATTCGAAAGGTACAGAGCTTGCTCATAGTGTTCGCGCGCCCGGGCGACTTCCCCCGCATTCGACAAGATTTCTGCCGCGCACATGGCGTTGCCCACGATTTCGTGTGGCGACTGACGCAAAGCGGCATTCTCCGCCGCCAACCTCAAATAGTGTTCTGATGTCTTATGGTAGCGGCCTGAGGCTGCGGCCTGCGCCATCGCCCGGAACGCCATCGCACCACCGATGCGGTCATGACTACGGATGCGCCCGAGCGCTCGCGCGGCATACTGCCGTCCGGCATGCTGCAGGCGATTGGCAACAAGGATCTCGGCGAGCCAGCCATAGTTGAGGGAAATGAACAGGGCCTTGCCTGCGCGCTCCAGCCAGGCTGTGGATTCCAGGATCGTCTGCAGCGCATCCGAACGGCCATCGAGCTTCCAACTTGCATATCCGCCGAGCGAACGGCTCATTGCATAGAGGTAGAGACTCTTGACGCGCTCGGCGACACGTTGGGCGCGCCGCGAACTGTCCAACGCATCCTGCCACCGCCCCTGCCAGAGCTGCACGCCACTCTGCCAGCAGCAGATCGATCCCTCGACTTCGTGTCCGGCCCCCTCGACCGCCTGTAGTGCCTCCCGGAAACACTCCGCCGCGGCGTCGAATTCGCCGCGGTCACCCAAGGCTGATGCCTGACACGCGAGCGAATAGGCATACCCGACGGCCGGCCTCGTCATGCGCTTCTGGCGTCGCTTTTCGTCGATGGCCTGGCCGAGCAGGTCCAACGCGCGGTCGTACTGACTCGCCGCGGCATACGCTTGCCCGAGAGTTGCGCCGCACCACTTCATGAGGGAGGCATCTCCGAGCCGCTGCGCCCGCGCCAGGGCGACTTCGAGATGCATGGTCGCACGCTTGAAGTCGCCGAGCCCGTAATAGACATACCCGACCCAGTATTCGGCGTGCCCCAAGCCATTTTCATCGTTGAAACGCCTGGCCACTTCAATCGCACGCATGAGGACATCGAGATGCTCTGCCGATGGGTCGAAAACACAAACGAGACCCAGGCGGCGCGCGATCATGAGCCACTTCACGTAATTCTCTTGGGTCAGTTCTGTGCGGCCCAGTGCGTCGAGGGCAGCTTGATATTGGGCCTGCGCACGATCGAGCGCCGAGGCCGCGATGGCCTTGTCCCCGGCGCGTTCGGAATATTTCGCGGCTTCTGTCCATCGGGCGGCCGCGGCATAATGATAGGCCAATTGCTCGTGTAACAACTCCGTTTGCCCGAGAGCGGCCAATCCCTCGAGGGCCTCGGCAATCCGCAAGTGCAGGATCTGGCGTTCACGCGCACCAACCGTCTCGTAGATCGCCTCGCGCGCAATCCCATGTTTGAAACGATACATCCCAAGCTGCTCTGCTGGATGTATGACATCAAGATTCGACAGTTCGCACATCGTCGCCTGGAGGCCCGACGCACCCGACACGATCTCGAGAACCCTTGCAGGTATGACGTTGCCAATGACGGCAGCCGTGCGCACGATATCGCGATGCTCGGTCGTGAGGCGCTCAACGCGCGCTGCAAGTAGCCTGCTGAGCCATGCCGATGCGCCACTCGTCCCCGTGGCTTGATGGCGCGGCATGCGCTGCGATGCCGAATGACACAGTTCCTCCAGAAACAAGGGGTTCCCGCCTGCTTCTTCGCGGATCTGTGAAATTTCGAACGTGTTTGCCGACTGCAGCAGTGTCTTGATCGTTGCGTCGGACTCCTCGTCACGAAGAGGTTTCAGCGAAATGCGTTCCGCACCGGCCAGTTCCACGCCCTCGAAGTTGACGAGCCGAGTCGCCACGACGACGCAGATCGAACGTTCTATTCGGCCGCGGATTCCTGCCAACAGCTGCCGCGTCGCATCGTCAGCCCATTGCCAGTCGTCGATGAAAATCAACAACGGCCGCTCTAGAGCAAGTGCATCGAAGAGCGCCGAGAACGCCGCTCCGCTTGCGACGCTCGCCTGTTGCGCACCGCCCCCCTCCTCACCCTCCGTCGAACTCTCGTAGGACAATGCGGCGAACAACGAGGGAGCATGATGGGTCAGGGATGGACTGATCTGCGCCAGCGTTCGCCGAACCGCTTCCCGGGCGTCGGCGGCCGACATGCTGTATTCGATCCTGCAAATCGACCGCAGCATCTGAAGGAATGGTTGCAGGGGCGGGGCGCTCAGATAGCTCTCGCAGTAGCCGCGGAGGACGTGAATGCGATCGTGATCCAGGCGTGAAATGAACTCATCTGCCAATCGCGATTTTCCCTGCCCGGGCGGAGCCGAAATTGCCAGGTAATGCGCCGAGCCACTCACGACCGCGTCCATGCGACTCCCGAGACGGCGCAATTCGTCGTGGCGTCCGACGAACGGCGTCAACCCGCGCAGAGAACGGGCCTCGAAGCGATTTGCGACATTGGCCTTCTTGCGGATGCTCCAGACCGCAATCGGCTTGTCGATATCCGGAAGGCTCAGGACCCGGCCGGCGTCGGTCTCGAAAAAGTGACATTCCGCCCCGAGCGAATCCTGGCTTGCGAGGATCTCGTCGTCCAACGCCACATCTGCCAGGCGCGCTGCAATGTTGACGGCCTGACCGAACAGCACGAGCCGGCCGCTGACATCGTCCCCCGGCGCCAGCAATACGAGCCCGGCATGGATGCCGGTGTGCAGACACAAGCGGCGGCCGTCAGGGTTGCGCGTCGCGACAGCCTGATGCAGTTCAAGTGCTGCTTCGACGGCTCTTCGCGCGTCATCCTCCCTGGCATTCGGGTAGCCGAAGCACGCAAGCAGGCCATCACCTTGCACACGAAAGACCATGCCGCCATGTCGCTCGAGGACATGATCGTATTTCGCGCGAAGCTCATCGAGCAGTTCGGCGTAGTCCTCGGCCTCCATCTCGGCCGACAGCCGTGTCGAATGCGAAAGATCGGCGAACATGACGACCAGAAAACGCCTTTGACGCCCGGTCAAAGGCGGTCCGCTCGTGCTCGCATCGAACCCTGGAATAGGCATGTCCACCCAAAGTGCGCGCGACGAAATATTGACCGCACACAGATGTTCAGAGCTTGTGCCCGATTTTATTACAACGTCTTCAGGTATTCAATCAAAGCATCCCGTTCACTTGGAGAAAGCTCGGTTCCGAATGCATGTCCACAACGGCTGTTGCCCGAATCGAGATCGTGGCACCCCGTCGTGGTCATCGTTGTCGCGCGCCCCGACTGCTTGGCCGCCAGACCGACTGCAACGGGATCGTAGTCAGCGCCGACCGCGAATTCTGCCGGGCGCTCATCCGGAGGCTTCAGTAGATCCCTGAGCGTCGGCACGGAGCCATTGTGCAGGAAGGGAGCCGCCGCCCAGACACCGTGCAGGACGCGCGCCACGTACCCACCGGGCTGACGTTGACGAGGCCCTGCAGCGTCAGGTGGCGGTGGCGTATTGGTGCGCAGCAACTGCAGATTGACCTCCAGCGTACGCAGCTGCGACGGACCGGCGAGGATCTGCATTCTGCTGTCGTCACGCTGCTCCGAAGACGCGGCCAGTGCACCCGCGGTCAGCTGCAGAACCTTTGCGGCTGGTTCGCGCCGGGCAAAACCGGCATCGGCAAAGACCCCGGTATCGACGTCTCGCAGGAGCAGCCGGACCGCGCTGCGATCTGTCCCCACCACATATACGTTGGTTTCCCAGAACCCTCCCACCTCTCGTGCGCCATGACAGCCGGCACACGCGACACCGAAAATTCGCGCGCCGCGTTCGGCAAGCTCCTGATCGACTGGCCACGGCCACTTGGGCGGGCCGATGGCCCACATCAGCTTTTCGAGCTTCTTGAGGTTGCCGAATTGGATGGAGTTGACAGCAAAGAGATCGAAAACGTAGTCGCCATTCGGCTGCAGGGATTTCTTTGGAACGAATTCGGCAAACACCCCCAATGCTTGCCCGACATTACGCGCCAAGACACGCAAAGGCGTCTTGTTGTCGGCGATGCCGGTCCACTGGACGACCTCCTGGCGGTGCGTGTTCCAAAGGAACGGATAGCGGACAGGTGCGGTGGCGGGTACGATATTGTCAGCAATAATGAAGTGTGGCGCCGGCCCGAGGTCGAGCCCTGTCAGACGATTGAAGATCATGGCAACGGCGTCCAGCCGGCCAGCGCCCCATTTGACGTTCCGGGGCAGAGAGCCTTCCATCAGCGTGTGGAAACGGTAGTACCACTGACTGAGTGACCAGCGCAGCTTGTCCTCGGTTGCCGTCCCGACGTTCGGCCCCAACACATCCCGGACAAACGCCTTGTAGGCATGCGGGTCGTCGATCACCCTCCGCACCGCCGTGTCGAGATCGGCGACGAAGGCCTGGAAGTCGGCGAAGGCCGGCCCGCCATCGACGCGAAATGTCCGCCCACCGGCTGAAATCTGCCGCGTGTGGCAGGCCGCACACGTCATGCCGACCATTTCCTCGCCGAACGGTCCCGCTGCCGTGAAGCCGATCGGTAGTCGATAGAGTCCCTTGTCGGCGGGCAGATATCCGTAGCGCGCCAAGTTGTCGTGGAGGAAATCGCGACCATCCGGCAGCTTCAGCGCCATCAACCAGCTGAGCGGAATGATGCGCGAGCCCTGGTCGAGACTGTAGAACTGCTCGCGCAGTTCCCTGGTCCAGGCTTGCCCTTGATCGGTGTCGACAACCGAACTTTTCACGTCGTCGGCAACCGACTTGCCAGGCCCGATGGCCAAAAGACATATAGCCACGCAGAAGCTACGCGCGAGCAGAATGGAATTCCGTGCCACGAAGCTCATGCGACCACCCTCCACCACGCAACAGCTCCCCTGGGCGAAAACCTTAGGGCCCATTCCCTGGAACCGCAATCGCACGCTTACCGGCAGTCGAAGTGCCGCGAAGCGGATTTTCCGTGCGGCAGGCCCCACCTCGAAGCAGTTTTTCGAAGCGGCTTTGAACCGGCACATTTTTAAAACTGCAACCCCATCGAAATCAAAGGATCCGCCCTGCCTGAGGTGTGGTCAGGCAGGGCGTCACCACATCAACAGTCGTCCACACCGCACGTTTCCGAAAAGGCTCCATGCCACAACGGTTGAAGGTGTAGCTCAGTGGCGGGGGGGGAGGACAGCGCACTTCGCTACCTGAAACGCCGTGACGATAGACGGCTGCGCAAGACGTGTCTGTGAGACTTCTCACATCCCCATCACTGGTCCAGACCCATCGCCGACGCCACCTGCTCAGGGTCAACCGTGTCGATACTTGGACGC
The DNA here is from genome assembly GCA_020442185.1 of Hyphomicrobiaceae bacterium. GTDB lineage: Bacteria > Pseudomonadota > Alphaproteobacteria > Rhizobiales > Hyphomicrobiaceae > JAEUMD01. The sequence continues at coordinate 67,101 of JAGRKS010000010.1, read as the reverse complement.
CATCATGTGACTGAGTATTCGGCACCGACAACGTCGAAGCGGTCGTAGACGTTCGGCACTGGGCGGCTCTCCCGCATGTGAAATTCAGCTGGCAACCGGCACGCGTCAAGCCTCGAACGTCTCGTTCCGACAATCGGCCGATCAATCGGCACCGGACCGCTGAACCATCTCTTGCAGGCGCTGCATATCCTCGATGACCAGCGCGTGTCGCGTCCGCCGGATCAGTCCAATTCTGCTCAGGTGGCTCAAGTGGCGGCTGATAGCCTCGCGATGCGTACTGACCCGGTTGGCAAGCTCGTATTGTGTCGGCGGTGTCTTGATCAGGATCTTGTTGGGCTCCGCCTGGACCGTCTGGCCGTCGTGTCGCGCAATTCGCAGCAACTCCGCTTCGATGCGGCCGTTGACGGCCAGTGTCGAAAGCTCCGAATAGCGCACTGTCAAGTCCCGGATCTGCTTGACCAGTTGCTGGATGAGAGCCTGCGCGATCGAGGAATGCCCAGCAACGATCGCATTGAAATCCGCCGCGCTCAGCACCGCCACACGTGTGTCGATTTCCGCCTCGACGCTCGCGGATCGTGGCGTCCCGTCGAGGGCCGCATACTCGCCGAAAATTTCGCCGCATTCAATCTGACGGAATGCAACAATCCGTCCTTGGCAGGAATAGATCCGGACCTTAACCCGGCCGGCGAGAACGAAATAGACGTCGGTGTCATCTTCGAGGTGGCGGACGATTTCACTTCCGGCCGCGTAATCGCGGACAGAAAATAGGTTGGCAATTTCGCCGACGACGAGAGGGTCGACTCCGGCGAACAGCGGAATTTCCGCCAATCGACTTCGATCATCAACCAACAAGTCGGGCCTCTCAAGTGGCCAAGATGCGAAGTATCAAGTTTTCTGTCTGCTCATCCCGCAACGTCATGACCGGGTGTTGCCCCAACTGACACGAGCCGACGACTGCGGGTCGAAAATCTGTAAGTCTCCCCACCGGCATCGTCAAGTTCAGGCGGCTTCGCCCGGCGCGAGACTGGTGCGTGACCGGCGCGTTCGGCGCCACTTCGGCTGCCCCGACAGCGCCGCCCGGGACCCGTTGTGCGCAACCTCACAGCCAAGCCGGCCCTTTCGAGGTAGAGAAAAATCGTCGCGAGTATCCGTTGAGAGACATAACCGGCTCTCGTCATGAAGGCGAACACCTAGGAACACCAAGTTAGTTCGGAAACCAACGCGCACGAATAATCCGCAAAATTGAAACACACGATTTCTTCGGCGCGGCGGCATCAGCTTCCGTCTGCGATGGCCAGCCCACGCCCGTTGCACTATAACCGAATGGAGTTGTTCGATATGTCGAATGGACACGGCGCCTTTCTCGAAAGGCTGCAGGGAATTTTGAAGCCTGACCGGCCTGAAATCGAGGCAGCAGAGACATCGGATCCTCGAACCGTGGCGAAGCTGAGAGCAACGGAGCACGTGTTCGGACGCATGTTCCCGCGGCAGGAAGAACAGCCGAGCGACGAGAAACTCGCCGCACTTGCCAATGCCATGCGCGAGCAGCAGGACGACGCCAGCGGCCTCAGCTCCATACCAGCCGGCATGACGTTTCTTGGCCAGTTCATCGATCATGACCTTACGCTGGAAACGATCAGCAAGCTCGGCATAACGGAACAAAACGACGAGGAGCTCCCGAACTTCCGCACGCCGCGCCTCGAACTCGATTCCGTCTATCGAAGCGGCCCCGGCATGTTCCCCTTCCTCTACGACCGGCGCTTTCACCTCGTGGCGGGAACCAGCAGCAATCCACGCGACCTTCCCCGCAACAACGCCGACGTCGCGTTGATCGGCGACCCTCGCAATGACGAAAATTTGTTCATTTCGCAGCTCCATGGCCTGTTCCTGCGACTGCACAATTTCATCCTGGACGACATGACGGGCGGAAGCGACCCGACCGCGGAGCACTTCGCTCGCGCGCAGCGAAAGGTTCGCGACGTCTACCAGGGCATAATCGTCGATGACTACCTGCCGGCGATCGTCGACGGCGACGTTCTCCGTCCGCTTCTCGAAGGCTTCTGGAATGGCAAGCTGCCCGGCCCGTACAATTGGGACGAAGCGCCCGACATGCCCTTTGAATTTTCCGCGGCGGCGTTTCGGTTTGGCCATTCGCAGGTGCGCGGCAGTTACATGGTCAACGCATCTCGGCGCGTCCGCCTGTTCGACCTCGGAGGCTTCCAGGCCGTGCCGGCCGACCACAACATCGACTGGAATCTTTTCTTCGACCACGGCGACGGCAAGGTGCAATTCGCCCGCCAGATCGACACCCGCATCGCCGACACGCTCCTCAACCTCCCCGATCGTGTCGCCGACGGCGGTCCGGTTTCGCTGCCCTTCCGGAACATGCAGCGTGGTCAGCAAACCTTCCGGCTGCCCTATGGCGAGGTCGTGGCGGAAGCCCTCGGCGTCCACCCAATCGACAAGCATCAAAAGGTCATCGACGCCCAACTCGACCAGACGCCTCTATGGTTCTATGTGCTGGCAGAAGCCGAGGCATTCGGAGGCCGACTGGGACCAGTCGGAGGCACGCTGGTCGCGGGCACGCTTCTCAACCTCCTGCTGCGCGACGACGACTCGATCGTGAAGCGCCGTGGCGACCTTCATGTCGACGGCCTCGACGCACTGACGTTGAGCAGTGTCGCAAAGCTCGTTGGCTGATGCGGCAAGCCCATCGCCGCATCTCGAGTATCTCGGTCGGCCTTCTCGATCCTGTTGCGGGGCGGGTCGTCGCCCGGACAGAATCGGCCATCTTCCGGTTGGCATTGTCGTCGGCCGCGATCTCGGAAATTGCATTGAAACGTAGACCGTTATGCCTTCCGACTGGCGGCGGCATGCTCGTTGGACCACGAGATGGCAGACCTAGCCGGAAGAGAACTTGGTGAAGCTGATGCCACCCCCGTTTATGCGAAATCTCGCAGCCCCAATGTGACGAGCCCCCCCCATGTGAAGTGTGTGCCGTCAGAGACTGCGAGCGGATCGCGAAGCCTCCTCAGTCAAATGGATGTTGACGGCGATAAGTTGGATATCGAATAGTTAATTCCGGGAACGGTGCGTTACGGGGTGCGCAAGCGTCATTGTGGGGGGGTAGGCGTGCAATTCATTGCAGCAAAGCGGTGGCAACACCGCTCGATAATATTGCTATGCGGTGCCACGCTCGCCCTCGGGGGATGCGCTGGCGGGAATACTGCCCAGGTCGGCCAAGGGACAGGCATGGTCACGGGTGCCGTCGTCGGCGGTGCTATCGGGCGGCATTTTGGCGGTCGCGGCGGCATGATCGCAGGTGCGCTCATCGGATCGGCCATCGGCGGGATGATCGGCTACGAGATCGGCCACTCCTTGAGTCCCGAAAATCGTCGCATCGCCCATCAGAAGTTCGCGCTCGGAATGAGCCAAGGCAAGGCCGGCCAGAAGCACACCTGGACCACGCCGGATCAATCGGCCGTCGCCAACTACACGCCGAACGCGCCGCAATCTTATGTCTCGCAGACCCGCATGTTGCGGCCCTCCATCGTAGATGCGCCGCCGGGACTCGATCTCATCGCGGCGTCCTACCGCGCCAACGGCAAATCCGACATCCGCTCTCGGCCGGGTTCCGGCGGCACAAGTGTCGGCCATCTCAAGAAGGGTGAGGAGATCATGGTCGTCGGCCAGGTCACCGGACAACCCTGGTACGTCGTCAGTCGCAACAACGTCACGGTCGGCTACGTTGCATCCGGCAAACTCACTCCGTCCGCGAATGCGCCGATGTCCACGATCGTTACCGCGGCAGCGCCAACGGCCGAACCTGTGGCCGGCAGTGGCATGATCGCGAGCGACGTCTCCGTCACCACCACCTGCCGCGACCTGAACTACGAGATCCTCAAGGGCGGGCAGAAGGCCGAAGAAGGTACGTTCCGAGGCTGCAAGCAAGCCGATGGCAACTGGCTCGTGCAGCCGCAGCAGGCTGGGCAACAAGCAACGCTTTAAGCCGGAATGACGTTCCTTGGTTCGCACGAACATGCCGAAAGGGGCAGACAACAGCGATGGGGATCGAAGGCAAGGCAGGCACTGGCATCGTTGCATTACGGGGCGTTCGAGCCGCAGGCGGCCGGATGCGATCCCTAATGCGCGCCCGGTTGCACCTGACGCCAGCTGCCGCCGTCGTTGTCGGTGCCGGCCTCGCGATCGCGGGCTGCGCATCCTCGAACGGAGCGCCGCTGCAGACCAACTCCATTCGCGACGCACTCAATAGCGGTGGCACGGAGGTCGCATCGGTCGAACGGCGCTTCGAAATGATGAAGGTTCGCTCGCTCGCCAAGGCGCTGCCGATCTGCATTGCCTACCGCATGCCAGCGAAGGCGCCATACCTGACGGCATCGTTCAAGGATGCTCTGCGGGCGATCGGTGAAAACGCCAAGGCATGGCGCGGCAACGCTATCGATGCCAGCCTGCTGCACGCACGCCTCGTCAAAGATACCGCCGCCGCTTTCCCCGCCGAGATCGCGGTTGGCGCGACACAGGCCGTACGTGACGACATCCCAGGTCTGCCCGTCCGCTACGAGCCTGTCCCCAAGGACCAATTCCGCGAGCGCGCGCGTTGCGGCGACAAGGACACCGTCTTCGTCGATCGCGAGCGGATCACCTTCTACAAGACCGAATTCCCCTCGGAGCTGTCGTGGTCGGGATTGGTGCACATCGGCGACGTGCTGTTTCTGCGCATTTCCGGCCGGGCCCCGCCCAAGGAGACCGCAGAACGCATGGAGCCGCCGGACGCGGCGCGTCTCGCGTCGCCGGCTTCGAACATCAACTGAGCGTCAGGAAGGCCCATGTTTTCGAAGAAACCGACTGCTGTTCCGGCCATCATCCTCGGTCTCGTGCTGATGACCGGCTTGGCGCGCGTCAGCACCGCGCAGTCCAATCCGCCACCGCCAGCCGATGAGCCCGCGCAAGCGGCACCCGCTGGCGGCGCGACGGCCGAGCCGGCGCCACCCCGCCAGGGTGCTACCCGCCGCGGCCCAGCCGGTGTCCTCGACGACATCAAGGATCAGGACGCCGCGAACGCCATCGAAAAGGAGCGCGAGACCCTGCGGGAGATGGTCAACCAGGCTCGCCAGAGCGCCCAGCGCTTCAGGATTGCGCGTGCCCAGCTGACTGACATCATCGCGGAAGGCAAGTGCGGCGGCGTGGCGAGTGTCCTCCAAGGCATCGCTCGGCAGGAACAGGATACCCGCAAGCTGCTCACCAGCCTCGAGCAGAGTTGCGGCAGCGCCCGCCAGGGTTCCGCGCTGGCTTCGACGTGTCGCGATGAGCGCGACAAGCTCTCGCAGGAACTCAGCGGCTACGACGATGATCGCGATGCGCTCCGGCGCATGTGTCCTGGCAAGGTGAACTGACGCGCTCCGGCGTCACGTGGGAAACTCGAGAAAGCTATTGGTGTAGCAATGCGCGCGACCCTGCTTCTTTCCACAGCAATGATGTTTTCAGCTGGTGTCGGGCTGGCCTTGGCGCAGGAGCCGCCCGCCCGCATTACCGGCAGCGAACCGCCGGGCGCGGCGGCGGCGGCACCCTCAGCTAGCTCGGTGCGCCTGTCGCAGCAGGAATTGGACAAGCGGATCAAGAAGCTGACCAAAGAGTTCAGCGATATGCAATCGCGCATCGGCGAGGGAAATTCGATCAGCACAAAATGGGCGGCGACCGCTGAACTGTTCAGCAAATATGCCGTCGAGGCCAACAACACGGCCGCCGAATGCGAGTTGACCAAGTCGCGTAAGGCGCGTGCCGAACAAGCTGGCCTGAGCGCGAGAATGCTGAACCAGCTTTCATCCCGGGTAAAGGACTGCAGCGCCGAAGTGTTGCGGATGGTCGCCTTGACGGGGCATCACAGCCGGGTTCTCGCAAGCGTCGAGGAAGCTGTCGAGCGCGTCTCCCTCGAAGTGAAATTTCTCGGGGAGGAAGCAGACACCAATGCCCGCGACCGCTTGAAATACGAACTTGAGAAAAAGCTCAACGGCGAAGTTGACGAAGCCAAAAGGACACTCGTCAAATTTGATCCGCGCAACAAATCTATCCCAACGAACTAACGATGAGTCCCGAGCGCATGTCCAGATTCCTCGTCGGCTCTCCGTTGCGGCTTCCGGCTCGTACACTCGCGATCGCGTGGGCATTGGTTGCCTGTCTCGCGGCCGTGTCGCAGCCGTCCCAAGCACGCACGCTGGCCGACGTCGATCGCGCGATTGCCGCCGCCGCTGCCGCACCAGCGAAGCAGGCCGGTGCCGCCCTCGAGGCTGCCAGCACCGCGATCCAGGAGCGCGGCGCGACAATCGCCGCCTCTGGCAAAGATCCGGCCGGTGAGCTTTCCGCCCGTAGCCGGGTGCTCGAAGCCCTGCAACACGCAATCTCGCTAGAAGCGAGCGGGAACACGCTCGAGTCGCTTCGTCTGCTCGCCCGCGCCGTTGCCTTGTCCGACGCCATCGCCGGCACCGAATCCAGTTCCCCGGACAGCACCCGACCAATCAAGGACGTGACCGCGGCGCTCTACGGCCGGCTGGTCCGCATCGGCAAATCCGACAGGAATGCAATCGCGCCGCTGACCCTCGGCACTGGTGACCGCCTGATCTATCGCGTGCTTTTCGTCGACAAGGGAGCGCTCATCGCCGCGGAACTCGTCGGTAACGACACCACCTTCAAGGCCGCGTGGAAGCAGGCTCAGTTTCCCGCGGCGCCATCCGAAGTGGTCGCAGCTCTCGCCGCCCTCGTCAAAGAGGCCATGCCAACGTCTGGCGACGAGCAGTCCGTCGCCGCGCCAACGATGGCGTTCGTCGTCGCCAACGCCATGTCGCTCTGGAAGCGCAAGGCCGCCGGCGAATTGCTGGCTCAGTCCGTACCGCTTTTGCGCGCCGGCATCCTGCCGGTCGCCACCGCTGAGGCCGCCAGTCCCGCGCCCATCCTCGCTTTGCCGATGATCGACGCCGCGACGTCGCTCGAAGGGGCGAGCTACCTTGTCGACCTGTCGACGGGCGCGATCGTCGGCCAGTGGCAGGAGCCGCTGTCGGCACCGCTTGCCAAGAGCGTCATCGCGACCGCGACGGAGGTTCTGACGGACCTCGGCATCTCCAGCAAGGCCATCGCGGCCGCACCGTATCTGCCTCGATCCCAGCCGGTCACGCGCCAGGAGGGCGATGAGTATGACGGCGTCAGGCGCGAGATCGCCGCGGCAATCGTCGGTGACAAGGGCGGCACCTACGCCGTCCAGCCAGGACACGCCCTTGAAAGGGTCGCGCGTCTCGGCGTCAACTGGGGCCAGTTCACAGTGCACGGCCGGAACGAGGTCGTCTGGCTGCGGGAAAGCGACATCGGCCCGTTCATCGAATACCCGAAGCCCGAGGCCAAGGGCGGCTTCCTATCGCATCTGCTCGGCAAGGGACAGGAGGAGCCCCACGCGGCGTTGATCTCGGCGTCCACGAACCTGCGCGCGCGCCCCTACGACAAGGCCAGGGCCCTCTACAAGCTGGCTGCGGATCAACCCGTCAGCGTTCTCTATCAGGAGGCTGAAGCGGCGGACGCCGGAGCCACTTCCGATGGCGCGAGGGGGAAGCCGAAGCGGTGGGCCTTCGTCAAGATCGGCGACGATGTCGGCTGGGTATCGCGCAGCAGCCTGAAGCCGGTGAAGCTGGTGAAACCGGACGGAGAGATGGAGCGCCGCGCGGGTGACCTCCGCTCCGGCGGCGTGCCTCGCGATACGATCATCGACGACGAGCCCAAGGAACGTCGATGAGGCCTGGAGGGGACCGCAGCCGTTGCTATTTCGCGAGCATGCTGATCCTCGCCGCCGGTATCGTTGTCTGCGGCTGCCAATCGGCCGAGCATCTCAACCTCCCCGCGCGCGCCGCGCCGAGCAGCACCGGCCCGTTCTCCGAGGTCGGCTATCGCGGCTTCAATCCCAAGCCCATCCCCGACACCGAGATGCCAAACGCGGCGATCGTTCGACTGCAGGAGTGTGCCGCCACCGCAGAACAGCGCGAAGCGGCAAGCTGGGTCCGCGACTGGTTTGCCGCGATCAGCAAGCTCGACCAGTGCGACGAGTGGGCCCAGGGTGTGCTTTCCGGCGGCGGCGTGCGCCGCGGTCTCGTCTTTATCCTCGATCGGTTGTCCTCGGATCGCGAAAATGGCGCGATGTGCCGTGAGCCTGCGCTGAAAATGTTTACGGTGATCGAGGAAACGCATGGATACCTCGCCACCTGGCGCAACCAGATGACCAACTCCTGCTCGTTCGAGCGCAAGAAGGAGGCGTCCGAAAAGCGCCTAGCCGCTTTCACCGAAGGACTGTCGGCAATCTCGAAAGACATCGACAAGTTTCGGGGGGAATGATGCGTATCGCCGGACTTCTGGTGACAGCTCTGGCGGCCATGACGCTCTCGACGGCCATGCTGGTCGGCATGATCGATCTCGTTGCAGTCGGCATGCTGGCGCCCCAGTCCGTGACCACGACGGCGCCCGCGCCGGCCGATCGTACCACCCCCCCCAGAGGCACGCCCGATGCGCAGGGCGGGAGAACGATGAGTGGGCCGCATGACACCTCTCGTCCAGCAACCGCTGGCGGAGCAACCGCTGGCATGGCCGGCGGCCGGGTGTCGCTCACCGAATTCGACGCCCGCGTCAAGATGCTGGAGCGGCAACACAAGATTCTGATGGGCGAGATTGCCGAACCGAGCGATGCATCCGCCGGTCCAGGCGGAACGGCCGCCACCTCTAGCGGCGGGCGCCGGCCAATCGGCGCCACGACGGATCAGGAGCCGATCAGCAACGCCCGGTCGACGAAGGCGACGACGGCAAACGCAGAGAGTGCATCGCCGCATCCGGCAGTCCTCGATTGGCTCGTCACCGGCCTCACCCCCATCGTCAAAAGTCCGCAGTGGTGGAATTACCTGTCGTTGACACTCTGCCTGTCGCTGGTCCTCTGGCTTGGCATCGTCAATCTCACGATGTCGATCTCCTCGATCAGGATCGCAACGCCGACCCTCGCCTCGTTCGCCGACTGGGCCATCAACGCACCGCCGATCCTTGGTGTCGTCGGCACGGTGATCGCGTTCTCGGGCTTCATTTCGGCGTCTGCCGGCTCGGTGATCTCGGGTGAAATGTTCAGCAAGGCCTTCTTCGACGCGGCCGCCACAACGGTCGTCGGGGGCCTCATCTACGTCATCAACCTCCTCGTCTACGCGACGTTCTCGGCCCGGCTCAGCGGCCACGGGCCGTCCTCTGCCCCGACGCGGACCGCTGAGGACGCACCAGCATGAAGGCGCCGCGATCGCATCCGCCCCTGGTCATCCTGATGGACCTTTTGATGCTGCTCATGGTGATGCTCATCGTGGTCAGTCAGAAGGACGTCTACGAGATCACGTTCGCCGCCAACCACCTGCCGCAGTCGGGCGCGCGCCTCGTATTCCGCGACCAGTCGGGCGCCCGCTTCGCACAATCCGAGGACGCCGGCTGGACACCGACCGGCGGTGAAGGCTGGTCAGGCGCGGTCTACGTCGGCTGTCCCTTTTGCGCCGAACTGTCGGAGCCGGGCGGCATGCGTGGCACGTTCGAGGTCGCGTTGACGGGCGGCACGGCGCAGATGTTGCGTGATATCGTTTTTGATCAGTGCGCCGCACGCCAGAAGTGCCGCCCGCTGCGCGTGGTCGTCGGCGAAAATGGGGATGTAAGCCTGCAAGGCGGACCGGGGAACGAGAAATGAGCAAGTCATCGCAGACGCAGGGCGGGGAGCAGCCAGGCGGCGAGAAACACATCAAGCATCCGCTTCGTATCGTCCTCGGAGCGCTTGCTACGGTGCTCACTGGCCTCGCAACGATCTTTCACGCGCCGATCCTTACCAAGTTGGATATCGATTTGTGTGCGCCTCTCGTTGCGCAAGCGCGTGCGAACGGTGGAACAACATCCATGGCTCGCGTTTGCTCCATCCTTACAAATGAGGAGAGCATCGAGAAGGCTGCGGCGCGACTGAAGAAGGCGGCGGCACCGGCAACATCGCCGGCGGCAGCGCCTGTGGCATCGGCGCCATCATCGCCCCTGCAGGCCCCGTTGCAGGCACCGGCCGTCGCCGCCGCCCCGCCCGTCGGATCATCGCCGCCGGGCGCGGCTGCACCGCCCGCCACCAAACAGATCGCGGCGGTCACCGCGCTTGCTCCACCCTCCGTCATCGAAATCGCACCGCTCGACCGCGCCTGCCCACGCCGCAGTATTCCGCGCGACGCCTCGACCCTCGCCGACATCGACGATACACTTTGCGCGCTCGCCGCCTGCATGGGGGATGCCGCCGCCGCGGATCCCAACATCGCAATGCTCATGGAATGGCGCAGTGCCGCGCGCAAACTCGAGCGCACCCCCTGCCGCTTCGCCGATCGCAAAGCGCTGACGGCCGATGGGGCCTACAAGGTTCTGCTCGCCGGCATCAACGAGATGCTCGATCCGTCGCTTCTGCCGAAAGATGTGGTGTCGAGCAACACGTGCCGCTCGGTGCAAGACAAAATGGCGAGTGCCGTGCTTGCGTCGCGTTCGCGACTGCTTCCGCCGGAGCGTGCGGAAGTCTCCTGCCCGAGCTCCGGCGCGAGCCTCAGTCAGGAGGTCGCAACGTTCACCGCCAAGTATTCCCTGGCCACGGAGTAGGGTTCCCGCCGTGACGCCTGGTGCCCATGCATCAGCCAGGGAATAGGATACCGCTTCGGGATGCCACGCCCAGGGGCTCGATGCGCTGGCGTCCCACCGCCGACCGCCCGACAACCATGCCCAACCGGCAGAGCGGCCGACCGCGGCCAAGCGACAGACGCACCTCGACGTCCGTCATGCCAGGAAAACGCGGTCTCAGGTCTCACGCGCCCGGCGGAGTGCTGCCGCCAACGCGGATTCGCCCTCCGGTTTGCGGGAACCCGCTGATTGGTTTTGCGGCCGCAGACCGGTATTTGCCCCGCCAGCGCGGTTCTTGCCGCCTGCCGCTTCGCGATCCGCCGCGCCGGTCCTCGTCGCGTGCGTCTCGATGGCGCCGGTCCTCATCGTGAGTGCGATCCGCTTGCGGTCGACATCAACGTCCTTGACCCGCACCCTGACGACGTCGCCTGCCTTCACGATCTCTCTCGGGTCCTTGACGAAGCGGTCGGCGAGTTCCGATACGTGCACCAATCCATCCTGGTGAACCCCGACATCCACGAATGCTCCGAACGCGGTGACGTTCGTGACAACGCCCTCGAGCGCCATCCCAGCGCGAAGATCCGATATTTTCTCGACGCCCTCTTCGAACGACGCCGTCTTGAATTCCGGGCGGGGATCGCGCCCCGGTTTCTCCAGCTCCACAAGGATGTCGGTGACGGTTGGGATGCCGAAGTGCGCATCCGCGAATTTTTCCGGACGGAGCGAACGCAGGAATTGCGTGTCGCCGATGATGGCCTTGACCGGCTTTCTCGTTGCCTCGGCGATACGCTCGACAACGACATAGGCTTCGGGATGGACGGCCGATGCATCGAGCGGATTTGCCCCGTTCATGATGCGCAGGAAGCCTGCCGCCTGTTCGTACGCTTTCGGGCCGAGACGCGCCACCTTCTTGATGTCCGACCGCTTCTTGAAAACACCATTGGCATCCCTGTGCACAACGATGTTCTGGGCGATCGTCGTGTTGAGGCCCGCAACGCGCGCCAGCAGCGGTGCCGACGCCATGTTGACATCGACGCCGACGGCGTTGACGCAGTCTTCGACCGCGGCGTCCAGCGAGCGTTGCAGATCGCCCTGGTCGACATCGTGCTGATACTGGCCGACGCCGATCGCCTTGGGTTCGATCTTGACGAGTTCGGCAAGCGGGTCCTGCAGGCGCCGCGCGATCGAAACGGCACCACGCAAACTGACATCGAGATCGGGAAACTCCTTGGCTGCGAGTTCCGACGCCGAATAAACCGATGCGCCCGCCTCCGAGACCATGACCTTCTGCGGCCTTCCCGTCGGCATCGTCTTGATGAGATCGGCTGCCAGCCGGTCGGTCTCACGGCTCGCCGTACCGTTGCCGATCGCGATGACTTCGACGCCGTGTTTGATGCACAGTGTACCGAGCGTGGCAATCGCCTCGCTCCAGTCCCGTCTCGGCTCGTGCGGATAGACGACCGCCGTATCGACCAGCTTGCCCGTGCGATCCACCACCGCCACTTTGACGCCGGTGCGAATACCTGGATCGAGTCCCATCGTGACTCGCGGGCCACCCGGTGCCGCCAACAGCAGATCCTTCAAATTCGCCTTGAAGACGTCGATCGCTGCCGCGTCGGCGCGTTCCTTGATGCGGGCGATGAGGTCTGTCGTGAGCGACTTGTGCAGCTTTGACTTCCAAGCCTGTCTGGCACATTCGATGAGCCAACCATCCCCAGGCCTGCCGCGATCGGCGATCTGAAATGCCGACTTGATCTTCGCTTCGGCCGGATGCGGATGACCTGGCTCGACGGCGAAATCGAGATCAAGTGTAAGAACCCCCTCGTTTCCGCCACGCAGAATCGCAAGTGCGCGGTGCGACGGCAAATCCCGCATCGTCTGGGAGAAATCAAAATAGTCGGAAAACTTGGCACCGTCGGTCATCTTTCCCTTCACAGCTTTCGACGACATCCGACCCTGGCGCCACAGCTGCTCACGCAGATCACCGACCAGGCGAGCATTCTCGCCGATGCGTTCGATGACGATAGAACGCGCTCCTTCGAGCGCGGCGCGAACGTCGGCGACGCCTTTCGCGACGTCGACATATTTTTCAGCCTCTCTTTCGGGAACGAGAACAGGCTGCGCCAGCAGCGCATCAGCCAGCGGCTCAAGACCACTCTCGCGGGCGATCTGCGCCTTCGTCCTTCTCTTCGGCTTGAACGGAGCATAGAGGTCCTCGAGCTCGACCTTGCTTTCCGCCGCCTCAATCGCGCGCTTCAATTCCGGAGTTAACTTGCCCTGCTCGGCGATCGAATTCACGACCGTGACGCGGCGGTCCTCGAGCTGACGCAAGTATCCGAGCCGCTCATCGAGCTTGCGCAGCTGCGTATCGTCGAGGCCGCCGGTCTTTTCCTTGCGATACCGGGCAACGAACGGCACCGTGGCGCCTTCCGCGAACAATGCCGCCGCCGCCGCGACCTGTACCGTGTCGATCCCGAGTTCCCTGGCGATGCGGGCGAAGATGTTCGTCATTGCTGCTCCTCAACCTGTCCGTGCGCGCGCCGGTTCGCGCGCCGATGCGCGCGTCAGTGCGATGACGGCCCACACCTTTGTGAGAAGGGCAGGCCAGCGCTATCGCAGCGCAAGATGCAAACCTACATCGGGGGGCGGTATGTCGGCATCAGGAAAGACCCTCACCCATCGATTTATCCGCCGCGGAAAGCTGTCACCGGAAGCCGCAACGCGGGCTCATGTCAAGGATCACGCCGGCGGCGACACACGACGAGGACGGCTTGGAAAAATGCTGCGGCGAAATTCGATGCAGGCCTCGTAGGACGTAAGTGCGATGCGGCGACGCCATCCAATAGCGCCCGGCGACCGCCCTTGGAGGTAGGCAGCGTTATCGAACTCGCCGAATAGGTAGCATCGGTTCGACGGATGTCGACGTCGAACTCCATTTGCAGCCATCGCATCCTGATCGATGCCGAAGAAACAGCAATGCCCGTTCAAGGGCACAGAGAAGCGAACGATTGCAATGCTGAGATATGAGGCTTCGGGCCAAACGCTGCGTCGGGCCTTCGCCGTATTCTGCGCGATATCGTGTCTCGCCGGGACGGCCCGTGCCGATATTGCTTGGGGCGTGAACGGTCACCCGCTCGTCTCCTATCCGGGCGTCTCCATTCAACGACAACTGGATTACATCGTCGATCTCGGTATGAAATCCTATCGCGTCGACGTGCCGGACATCCGCGCGTCGAAACGGATGCGACCTTTGCTCGACGCCGCCAAAGCCCGCGGCATCGAGATCCTGCCAGTCATCACACCGCGGCTCGATTTCGAAAAATCAACCCCCGAGGCGCTCGAACAGAGGGCCCACGATCTGGCGGTAGCGATGGTCAGGCCCTTCAAGGGCGAGATCCGCGTGTGGGAGCTTGGCAACGAACTCGAGAACTACGCGATCCTGCAACCCTGCGAAAAGCGTGACGACGGTTCGATCTACGATTGCTCCTTTGGGCCCGCCGGCGGCACGATCGCGCTAGACTATCACGGTGGGCGCTGGAGCAAGGTCAGTGCGGTGCTGAAGGGGCTGGCACGCGGCGTCAAGGCGGCGGACCCGGCGGCAACGCGCGCGATCGGCACTGCCGGATGGGGCCACGTGGGCGCTTTCAAGCGATTGCAGCAGGATCGCGTTCCCTGGGAAATCACCGTCTGGCACATGTATGGGCAGGATCCGGAATGGGCACTCAAGGAACTCGACGCCTACGGCCGTCCGATCTGGATCACCGAGTTCAATGCCGCCTTTGGCAGCCAGAAAGGCGCCAACGTTCAGGCGCAGGGTTTGGTTGCGACGGCGAAACGTCTGAAGGAACTCAGCAAGCGCTACAGGATCGAAGCGGCCCATGTCTACGAGTTGCTCGATCAGACGTACTGGGCGCCGCACCACGAAGCGTACATGGGGCTCGTGCAGCTCGAACGTCGCGGCACGGGCTGGGCCGCTGGAGCGACGAAACCAGCGTATGCCGCGCTGCGCGAACTCATCGGCCCGGGCACGCCCTCGATCATCGAACCCGTTGCCCCGCCGCCGAAAATCACGTCGGTGCGGACCTGCAGCATGGTGCCGGTGAAGGGCGGCAAAAGCGTATCAGCGACGGCACTCGTCACCTACGCCTACTGTCTGGTGCTCGGCCGAGCGGCAGACGGCGCAGGTCTGACCGCCTATACGAAGCGAATTCATGACGAACTCGATGTCGAGGGGCTGGTTCTCGAACTTCTCGCGAGTGACGAGTTTCAGCGCAAATTCGACGTCGACCGACAGACGGACGAGGCCTTCATCGTCGGCATGCACGAACTTCTGCTCGATCACGTACCGCCCGACATCGTGAGAAATGCCGCGCTCAAGGCACTGGCGGCGACTGTTGGGGCGGGAGGCGGCCGAACCGCGTTCGTCAAGCGGCTCATCGGCTCGAGGGAATTCCGCGTGCGTCACGATACGCTCTACAAACCCATTGCCAAGAAGCAGACGGCTCAAGCGTTGCCGCCGCCCGTTCCCGAAGCCCGCCGTCACTGCACCCCCGGCGCCGTGAAAGAAACAAATACTGCGCGCGAGAAGACCCTGCTCGCCTATTGCCTCGTTCTCGGCCGTTGGCCCGACGGGCACGGTTTGCTGGCCTGGTCCGATGCCGTGAAAAACGGACTGAGCTTCGACGGATTGCTCCTGCGGCTGCTCTACTCCAGCGAATTCATGAGCCGGTATCGCATAGATGCGTTGACGAACCAGGACTTCGTGACTCTCTGCTATCGCCTGCTGCTCGGACGCGATCCCGACGCAGCGAGCCATAACTCCTACGCGACATCCCTCAGCCAGGGCCGCATCAGCCGGCGCGAATTCTACGCGCTCATCATCGCCTCCGACGAGTTCAGACAGCATCGCGACGCCTTGATCGCCATGGCGCGATCCGAAGATAAGGCCCGTTTGCCTGGCGTCTCGTCCATCTCACGGATGAGGTAGGTCATGATGCCCGGCGTCAGGAGTGCGTCCGCCGACGGCACGCGCACCGGCGAAACGGGAGAGCAATCCTTCCCCGGTCAAACCGAGGCCACCATCTTAGGCCTTCCGCCAATCGGACCTTTGCTGGCGGTACGGAAGACCACCAAAAAGCCGGGTCGAAAACCAGAGCAGAAAAAAAAGAAGAAGAAGCCGCAGAAAAAGCCCGAACCGGCAGCCAAGGCTCGGCCGAAGAAGGTTTCACGCAAGCGCACGCCGCAGCCCCCTGCGTTGATCAAACAACGGCTCGGAACCTGCAGGCTCTGTAATGCGGACATCACCACCACATTCGTTGATCTCGGGATGTCGCCATTGCGCGGAACTTCGCTGACGCGCGACGATCTCGCGTCGATGGAGCGCTACTACCCTCTTCACGCCCTTGTGTGCAGCAATTGCTACCTGGTGCAGCTCAAGGATGTGCTGCCGCCGGCTGAAATGCTGAGCGAATATGCAGGACTTCCGGCGGCGAGCCCACGACGGCTCCAGGACCATCGCCGCTTCTCCCGCACAATCGTCAAGCGGCTCAATCTCGGCCCCGATTCACTTGCAATCGAAATCGGCGGGCATGGAAATTTTCTACCACACATCAAGGAATTAGACGTCCCGGTCCTGAGCATCGACCCGCACCAGCGGTCGGCGCACCAGTCGATAGACAGCGGCATCGCGACCCGCGTCGAGACCTTCACCGAGAAGCTGGCGCGCGAACTCGCTGCGCGCGGCAAGCTGGGCGACGTCATAATCGGCGGCGATGTGATTGCCCAAGTGCCGGACCTGCACGACCTCGTCGCAGGGATCGCGCGGCTGCTGAAACCGCGCGGTGTCGCAATTCTCGAGTTCCCCTACGCCGAAAGGCTTATCGTCGATACTCAATTCGATGCCATCCACCATGACCAACTGTCGTACTTGTCACTCAGTACGCTCGAAAGATTGGTGGGCAGGCACAAGCTCAAGATTACCGAGGCGCACGAACTTTCACATGACGGAGGTTCGCTCCGCGTGCTTCTTTCTCACTCATCCTCGGCGAGACCCCTCAACAATTCCGTGGCGCGCATTCTTGGCCACGAACGCAAGAGCGGCATATTCGACCTCAAGACCTACACGAGCTTTTCGCAACGCTCTCAAGCGCTCAAGCGAAAGCTGCTGTCGTTCCTGATATCGAGCCGCAACTCCGGCCAGACGATCTGCGGTTGCGGCACGCCGAGCCACGCCAACACGCTCTTCCATTTTTGCGGGATTGGCCCCGATTTCCTCGACTTTCTGATCGACAGCGACCCGAACCAGCATGGCCGGTTCACACCCGGCAAGCGCATCCCCATCATGCCGCCGGAAGCCCTCCGCGCCACCAAGCCGGACTTCGTATTGATCCTGCCTTGGCACCTGCAAGGCGAATTGATGAAGGAGCTCCACTTCATCAAGGAGTGGGGCGGGAAGTTCATCGTTTCGACGCCCGACTTCCTCGTCATCGACCCGACGACGCTCGAGGCGTGAGGCTCCTGCACACCGCGATCGTGCGCATTGGGCCGGATTAGTAATCACTCGAACCTTCGGCACTCAAACGATCATGAATACGCAGAAAAACTGTGCCAAAACTGCCTCTACCACTTGCGGTCAACACGAATACCGCCGAGGAGGCAGCACCTCTATCAATAAATTGCTTGTCCGGTTTCAACGGCATGTTAACAATGGCCATTATGTGCAATGAAAGCACATGAAAACAGGCGAACTCCCCCCGGTTTCGTCTAGTCTAGTCCTAATTTTCAGAGCAGGAGTGTGAAATGCCTGCAAGTAAGCTTCAATTATCGCAATGCAATTCATCGGACGAAGAAATTAACCAAAGAAATGCGGGAAGTAGAACGATCCTCGACACTGTTACCACCAAAGTAATTGCCCTCATCGAGAAGCGAACACTTATCAGGGATTGCCTTACCGAAAGTTTGCGAGCCCACTGCCAAGATCGCGTCGTCACCTATCCGACGGTCGATCGCTGGCTCGGATCCAAAGACTACGAAAACACTTCGATCGTCGTGTACTCCATCGGACGCAAGTTGACCGACGCGGCGATCGAGGAAGAAATCGCGCTTCTCACGCATTCGACCGAAGACATCCCGATGGCGTTGCTGTCGGACGACGAGGACCTCGACGATATTGTCGAAGCCCTCGATCACGGAGCACGCGGATACATCACGACGAGCCTACCGCTGAAGATCGCTGTCGAAGCGTTGCGGCTCGTCCAGGCAGGTGGCGTTTATGTGCCGGCCAGCGGCTTGATGGCGGCAAAACGCGCACCGGACGAAGCCAGCCCGCAACGGTTCTACAACGGCATCTTCACGGCGCGGCAGGCGGCTGTCGTCGAAGCACTGCGCCGCGGAAAGGCCAACAAGATCATCGCCTACGAACTCAACATGCGCGAAAGTACAGTCAAAGTGCATGTGCGCAGCATCATGAAGAAGCTCAAAGCCAAAAATCGGACGGAAGTTGCTTTCCTGGCCAATGGTTTCCTCAACGGCGACGTCCAGCTTTCCGGCTGAACGATGCTCTTGATGCGGTGCTGAAACTGAAAGCTGTGAGCGGCGCCATAAGGTTCCGCTCACATTCTTATTCAGCTGACTTATTCAGCTAAAAACACCCGCCAAATTCCAGCGCAAGAGCCCTCGGGCGGTCTCGGTCGATCGCCATTTCCGCAGCCTGCCGCACCGTGGAATACCGCGCACCATCTGAAATGCGCCATGGGGCGTGCCCCGTTGCGCTCGCGCCAAATTGCAACCCGCTGGTGCCGATTGCCGAAGCACGGTGTCAAACGCTCAAAAGCCCCCCGTAAGTGTTAAGCAAAGGTGCCTGACACGTCGCCGCTACGTCCTTTGAAAGCCTTGCCGCAACCTCTCGAAACGCAGAAGAATTGCGAAGGTCCCACGCGGCTAGTCGTTCGACGCGTCGATGTTGGACGCGGACATGTTGGACGAGGATGAGGCAGCTGCACATTGCGGCTCGGCGCAGAGGCTGGATGCAGTAAGCGGATCGAGCCGCGGAGGGCAAGTGAACAGGACCATGACTGCGAGGTCAGCGACCCCTCTCCGACGTGGCGACGAGCAACCCACGGCCGACGCTTGGACGAGCAGTTTCTCACCAGCATTTTTTGGATCAGAGATGAGTATCGCGGGCAAGTTCGAAAGTGTTGACGTTCCTGGAGGGCGATTGAGCGCGCAGGCGCCACCGATCTTCCAGTCGGAGCGGCCATGGATGATGGGAGCGCGCCGTGAGAGATATTCCGACGGCCACACGCCC
This sequence comes from Hyphomicrobiaceae bacterium, assembly GCA_020442185.1. Lineage (GTDB taxonomy): Bacteria > Pseudomonadota > Alphaproteobacteria > Rhizobiales > Hyphomicrobiaceae > JAEUMD01. Next base: position 48,092 of record JAGRKS010000010.1, on the reverse strand, counting down.
GAGATCCCCATTGGCGGCCGGGTGAAGCGCGCGTTCGATATCGCCGTTGCCTCGACCGTCCTCTTGCTGTTTTCCCCGCTAATTTTGACCGTTGCGGCACTGATCTGGGTGACCCAACGGAACACTGTCATATTCAAGCATGAGCGGATCGGTTTTTCAGGACGGAAGTTTTATTGCTACAAGTTTTGCACGATGGTTCCGAATGCAGACGGCGTTCTTCGCGACTACCTTGCCTCCAATTCGGAAGCCGCGAACGAGTGGCGCGAGAATCAGAAACTCAAGCACGATCCTCGCGTCACCTTTCTCGGCCACATCATGCGCAAGTCGAGCATCGACGAGTTGCCGCAACTGCTGAATGTCCTGAAAGGCGATATGAGCTGCGTCGGACCTCGCCCGATCGTCGACAGCGAGGTCGAGCGCTATGGCGCCGACATGGCGCACTACATGCGCGCCCGCCCGGGCATCAGTGGTCTATGGCAGGTGAGCGGCCGCAATAGCCTGACATACGATGCCCGCGTAGCCCTCGATGCGCACTACGTGCGCAATTGGAGCTTCCTTACCGATGTTGTCATTCTCCTGAAAACCATACCGGCCGTCATGCGACCAGCCAGCACGTCGTGAGGCCTTGGCAGCGCGATGGTCAGGACCGGCGTCGGGAACGGCTGAGCTGTGGCCAGCCCGGCATAGCTCGTCCGTCGTTTGCTCCGGAGATCGGTCCGCTGCGACCAGCGGCCCGGTGCGCCATGGCCGACCGATGGCGCGGCAATGCTGGTCTCAACTTTCGAGCAATGTACGCCAGACTAGTCCAGCCCAGAGCGGCGTCGCCATAGCGAGCTCAGGACGAGCCCTGCGAAATAGCTGAGTTGAAGCGTCACCAAGACAAGTACGCCCTCCCCGATACCGAGCCGACCCATCGAGAATGCCGCGGCCATGGCTGCGGCAAACAACAAGGTAGCCCCTATCAGCGCGCCAATGCGATAGCGGCTGCCGAGAGCAAGGCCAACGATACCGGCAACTATGAAATTCCAGGTGGCCATCGCACACTATGCTCACATCAATCTAGACCGGCGAACGAACGGCAAGAACAGGGGCGATCTGGTTCGGCATGTTTTGAGCCCGGCATTTTCGCACGCCCCACACATCGACCGGCCGCATCGACGAAGCGCGCCGCGTATCGCGCCAGAAGCCGGCGCAGCGGCGCCCCCCAACCCTCGTTTGTCCGCGAAGTTCGAAGTCTTCCAACTACCACACGACGCAAGCCCTATCCAAGGCTCAAACAAGGGAAGCCGCCGGGCCAGATACCAGATGGGCAGCCGTCTCCACGTCGCAGCAGCCATTGCCCGGCCTGCCACCGAGGGGGATTCACGAATTTAAGGAACTCAAGTCGTGGCAGACGCGGCGTCCAATTTTCGCTGCGTCCGGCTGCAAGTGGCGGGCCGGACGCAGCGCGGGGTTCACGCTGCCCCGCCAATGAGCCCGCGCCGCCTGGCGCCGTGGCGGAACTCGCGCAGAGATGCAACTTTGCCACCTACCGCTGCATCACCACCAACTTGCGCGTCGGCAAATGCTGCAAGCTCGGCGATTGTCGGATGCTCCAGCAGATGCTTCGCTTGCAGCTTGATGCCACACTCACCAAACCGCGCGGCGATGCGGAACACCTGTAGGGAATCCGCGCCGAGCGAGAACAAGCCATCGTGAACACCGATGCTCTCGAGCCCGAGCACATCCTGCCAGATCGCCGCGAGCGCAATCTCGGTCGGCGTCGACGGCAGGGACTGCGGCACGTCACGAACGATGACACCAGCTTGCTCGACATCGGGAAGCGCCTTGCGATCGAGTTTGCCGTTTGGCGTCATCGGCAATCGATCGAGTTGCTTCCATGCCGTCGGCACCATGTAGTCGGGAAGGGCATGCGTCAATCGTTCGGAGAGATCCGACGTCGCCAGCCGCGAATTTTCCGCGAGCACATAGTAGCCGACGAGACGCGGGTCCTTGCCAGCCACTGAGCGCAAGGCCACGGCCGCGTCGGTCACTCCAGGAACCGCCCTGATGGCCGCCTCGATCTCGCCCAGTTCGATGCGGAAGCCGCGCAATTTGACTTGCTGGTCGATGCGTCCGAGCAAATCGATCGATCCATCGGCACGCCGGACGGCAAGATCGCCGGTACGATAAAGCCGTGACGTGCCACGCCTCGCGAGAGCGATCTCGACGAATGCGTTCTGCGTCAGATCGGGCCTATCGAAGTAGCCGTTCGCCAGTCCATTGCCGCCGATGTGCAGCTGTCCAGGTATGCCGATCGGCTGCACCTGGTCCCGTTGATCGAGAATATGCAGCTGCGTATTGGCGATCGGCTCACCGATCACGATGGGGCCAGTCCCGACTTTCGCCATACTCGACCATACCGTCGTCTCCGTCGGGCCATACATGTTCCAGAGTTCCCCGCCGGTCGCGACGAGCGCATCCGCCAGATCACGCGGCAGTGGTTCGCCACCGCAAAGCATCTTCAATCCGCTGCGCGGCCTGAAGCCGGCCTCGAGCAGTATCCGCCACAGCGACGGCGTTGCCTGCAGCATCGTCGCGCCGCTCGAGGCGATCAGGTCGACCAGACCGAAGCCACCTTTCACATCATCCCGGCTTGCAATAACGACGCGGCCGCCGGCGACAAGCGGCAGCAACAGCTCGAGAACAGCGATGTCGAACGACACGGTCGTCACCGCAACGATCGTATCTTCGGCACTGAAGCCGGGCGACGCCTGCATGGACAGCAGGAAGTTCGTCAGTGCGCGGTGCGGCACCTCGACACCCTTCGGGGTGCCGGTGGACCCAGACGTGAAGATCACGTACGCGGGATCTGCCGGCGATGCATCGGCACACGCCGGTGGCATGCTCGCCTCGGCGGCGATTGCCCCACGATCCCGATCGATGTGGACGAGGGCGCAGCCCGATGGGGCGAGATCCGCGATCGCAGGACGGTTGCAAACGAGCGCCGCCGGCCTCGCGGTTTCGAGCACGAGACGCAGTCGCTCTTCGGGATGATCGGGATCGAGCGGCACGTAGGCGTGTCCCGATTTCATGATGGCAAGCAGCGTCACCAGCATGTCGGGAGATCGATCGAGTGCGACCGCGACGCGAGATCCGGGCGCCGGCAGCAGCCGCGAAAGATGGCGGCTCATGCGATTGGCGGCGTCCTCGAGCTCGGCATAGGTCATGGTGGCGTCTGCGTACTGAACGGCGATGTTCGCTGGCACACGTTTCGCCTGGTCGCTGATGAGGCGGTGCGCGGTTGCTCCTACCGGAAAGACACAGGCTGTCTTGTTGAGATCATCAATCAACCAGGTGCGTTCTTGCTCGCTGAGCAGCGGGATCGCACCAATCGGCTGGTCCGCGTTCGCGACAACTTCGCGCAGCAGATTGCAATAGTGCGATACCCAGCGTGCAATGGTGTCGCGATCGAGAATGTCGGTGTTGTAGTCACACTCGATGCGCAGGCCAACAGCGCTCTCGATGACGTTGAAAAAGATGTCGAAGTTCGAGAACGATTTCGGGTTGGCACCGATGGACGCTTCGAGGTCGGCGAATTCGAGGTTGCCGCCGATCTTCTCGAGATTGAACTGCAGCTCGGTCAATGGCAGCCGGTTCATGTCACGCGGCAGCGCCAGGCGGCGCACGAGCGTTCCGAGTGTATAGTCCTGCCGGTCGAAGGCCTCCTGCGCATGCTCGTTCACGGACTTGAGATGCCGGGAGAACGCGGTGTCGAAGGCGAATGGTACACGGAGCGGAAGGAAGTTCACGCAATGCCCGACCAGGGTATCCCCGTCGTCGACGAGGCTTTGCCCGGCCATGGGCACGGCGACAACGACGTCGTCGTGTTGTGCTAGCCGCCCTATCAAGACCTGGAACGCCGCGAACAGCGTGACGAACAGCGTGCAGCCTTCCCGCGCGCCGGCCTGCTTGACCTGCCGATAGAGATCCCGGTCGATCTGATCGCAGTACGTCGCCCCACCGTAGGTGCGCCGCTCTGGTCTCGGCCTGTCGCTCGGCAGTTCCGGCCACGCAGGAACCGTCTTGTATTGCTCGAGCCAGAAGGCTTCGACATCCGCGTCGGCACCACCCTTCGCAGCCTCATCGCGCGCGTAGCGGCAATAGGACAGTGCCGGCGCAAGGGCTGCCGTCGAACCACGTTTGCGCGCATCGTAGAATGACGAAAGCTCGCTCATGATGATGTTCATGGACCAGCCGTCGCAGACGATGTGGTGTGCCGTGAAGACGAGAATGCTCTGCGTCTCGGACACCTTGACGACAATCGCACGCGCACACGGGCCATTCGCGAGATCGAACGGCGTTGCGGCATCCGCTGCGATCAGCGCCGCGAAGTCTGCTTGCGGATCAGGCGCGCGGGAGAAATCCACGAGCGCGACGTCGAGACGCACGGCCGAGGCGACACGCATGCGCTCGCCGGTCGCGCCGAAGCTGGCGCGCAGCGCGTCATGCCGACCGACCACATCATTGACGGCTTCGATGAGCACGTCGACGTCCACGGCGCCCTCGAGCCGGAGACTCGCCGATTCGTTGAACGCGCACGACGCCCTATCGCCCATCTGCGCCGCCATCCAGATCTCACGCTGCACCTCCGTCAGCGGCACCACCTGCTCGACTGGCAGCGCTGCATCGCACTCGTCGCAGGCCGTGGCCGCAAGCGCAGCCGCGGCCGGTGCCGGTTCCATTGCCGGTTTCGGTTTCGTTGTGGTTGCGGGTGCCGCCAAAGCCACTGCACCCACATCACCGGCGCCGAGGATCCCCGCCGCGACCAGTTCGTCGAGACTGCGCTCGACAGCTCTGACGATAAGCGCCAGATCCGCATCGCTGTGCGCTGTCGTCAGGAATCCGAGGAAACCTTCCTGCATATGAATGCCGTTGAGCCGCATGAGCGGATAAAACAGCGCCGCAAGCGGGCCGCAGCCTGAAAGGTCGATATGGAAATAGCTGCTGAACGTTTCGATGCTTGCGTTGATGCCACGCCGCGCGAAGGCCGCGCGGATATCGCCGACGAGGCCGCGCGTGCGCTCGGCCAATCGTTCCTGAAGCGCCGGTCCTTCGGCCTTGAGATGTTCGAGCACCGCTTTCATCGCAACCAGAACGAGCGGATGCCGCACGAATGTGCCAGCGAAGAATGTCGGCGCAACCTCGGGCACCGTATCATCGCCGTATTGCCAATGGCCGCCGTCGAGCGCATCCATGAATTCGGCCTTGCCCGCGAGTGCGCCGACCGGAAGGCCGCCGCCAACCACTTTGCCGTAGGTCGCGAGATCAGCGCGGATGCCGAGATAGCTCTGCATGCCACCTGGATGCACGCGGAAGCCCGTCACGACCTCGTCGAAGATCAGAGCGGCACCCGACGTGGCGGTGATCTCCCTGAGTTCGCGAAGGAACGCCTCGGGCAGGAAGCCGGGTCGCCGACTTTGCACCGTCTCGACCAATACGGCGGCGAGGTCGCCTGCGTGCGCGCGGATGAATTCGAGGCTTTCGGGCGTGCCGTAAGGCAGCACGATTATGTTGGAGACAAGTTCGGGCGGAATGCCCGAGGCCGCCGGGTTGGCACCCGGCGCGCGGCCCTTCGGATTACCCTTGACGATCACTTCGTCGAACTGGCCGTGATAGGCCCCCGCAAAAGTGACGATGCGCGAGCGCCCAGTCACAGCGCGGGACAGACGCATCGCGGCCATCACGGCTTCCGAACCCGTATTGCAGAACGTGACGCGCTCATTGCCCGTCATCTCGACGAAGAGGTCGGCAACCTCGCCCGCAAGCGGACTTTGCGGACCGATCGCGAATCCCTTCTCGAGCTGTTCCGCGACGACCTTGGTTACGAACTCCGGTGCGTGCCCGAAGGCGATCGGACCGTAGCCGTTGACGAGATCGACGTATTCGTTCCCATCGAGGTCCCAGATCTTCGAGCCTTTCGATCGCGGACAGACAAGTGGATACACCATCTCCTTCCACTCGGAGCGGAAGCCATTGGCTGTGCGCGGATCAGCCAGCACCTTGCGATGCTGCTGCGTGAAGCTCTTCGACGACGCGGTCCGTGCGTTGTAGCGCTGAATGAGACTGCTGATGAATTTCTCCTGCGCCGGCGTCGTCCCGCGCGTATCCTTGCCGCCCTTGACGAGCTTGTAGGCATCGAAGCGGGACCGTTCCGCTCCCCCGCCTGCATCGCCGCTGGAAATCACTTGGACCGCGGGCGCCGGCGACGTCGTTGCATGCGGCGAGCCCGCTTCGACGTTCGTCGCGACAGGCCGGGCGTCTGCGGGTGGCGTTGCCGCGACAGCAGCGCTCTGGCGTAAGTCGGTGCCTTGCAGAAGGTCGAGTTGCCGCGACATCAGCTGTTGCATGGCAGTCATCTGATCGCGCAGCACGGTTTCGATGAGACTGCTCGAAGCCGCGCCGGGAACCGCGCTCTCGATCGGCTGCGGCGCCTTCTGCAGCGTCACGGTCGCCGTCGCATTCGGGTTCACAGCGACAGGCGCGGTCGCTGTGACAGCGACGGCCTGGGCAACAGGTGCGGTTGGTGCAAGGGGCGCGGCACCGCCATCCGCGGCGATTGGCGGGGGCGCAGCCGAAGCGGGCAGCGTCGCAGCAAGATGCGCCGCCAGTGCCGTCGCCGATGGATACTCGCGCAGCAGCTTGCGGAACGCGATCTTGACGCCGAAGGCCTTGTTCACTTCCGTCGCAAGCTGGCCGAGGAAGAGGGAATCGAAGCCCAGCTCGACGAAGCTGGTATCGAGTGCCGCGCTATCGAGCGATGCACCCGACAGCTTTTCCAGAAGCCTCAGAACCTGCTGACCCAACGCGCGCTCACGTTCGCTCATGTTGTCGTTTTCCTGTTGAACGGATTGATCGACTGTGGTCGTCGCGACCACCGCAGTTGCGACCGCCGCTGTCGGCATCGAACATGCATCACTTCCGAGACTGGCAGCGTTCATCGCCCCCGTTGCGACCGCCGGCGCGGCTGCCTGCTGGATCGCCGCCGATGGCACACCCGTGCCGCTGCGCGAAGCCGAGGCCGGCGCATCGATCCAATGCCGCGAGCGTTCAAAGGGATACGTCGGCAATGGCACCCTACGGCTGCCAGCGCCCTCAAGACGCGACCAGGAAATGGCGCTGCCATCGCACCACGACCGCGCCAGCGCCTCCAGGAAATGCTCCCTGCATCTCTCCGCATCCGCGAACTCGGGCATGCTCGTTATGACCGCGCGACGACGACCGTTCGGCGCCTTGCCTGGCGATTGCGCCGCGAATGTCGCAAGCGTTCGGCCGGGGCCGCACTCGATCATTGCAACGTCGCCATTCTCGCGCAGCACCGCGATTCCGTCGGCGAAGCGAACCGTCGCGCGACAGTGCCCGGCCCAATAGCTGGGGTCGGTCGCCTGGGCCGCGGTGATCCAGGTGCCGCTGACACAAGAGATGTAGGGGATTTCCGGTGCGTTAAGCCGCATGCCGGCAACGACGTCGGCAAGAGCCGGAACGACAGGGTCCATCATAGCGGAGTGGAATGCGTGCGATGTGTGCAGCCGCCGGCCGATAAGACCTGCCAATTCGAGCCGCGCCTCGAGCGCATCTATCGCTGCAAAAGGACCAGCAACGACACAGAGGTTCGGCGCGTTGATGGCGGCAATCTCGGAATCTTGGGAGAGAAGTCCGCGCACCGCCGCCTCGTCAGCCCGGACGGCAAGCATCGCACCGCCGGGCGCCGACTGCATCAGTCGTCCGCGCGCGGCAATCAACTTCAAGCCATCTTCATAGGAGAACACGCCAGCGAGGCACGCCGCAACGAACTCGCCGACGCTGTGCCCGATCATCGCCGTCGGCGTTACGCCGTAGCTCATCCACAGTCTCGCGACGGCGTGCTCGATTATGAAAAGCGCTGGCTGCGCGAGGATCGTCGAGCGAATCGGATGTGGTGCCTCATCATCTGTCGGGGTCTCGCCGTAGAGCAACGAGACCATGCTCTCGCCGATCACCGGCCGCAGTATCTCATCTCCCTGATCGACGACATCGCGGAAGATCGGCTCGCTCTCGTAGAGCGCCCGCCCCATGCCGGGATATTGCGCGCCCTGACCGGGAAACATGAATGCGGCCCCTGCACCGCCGTCCGCGAAGTTATCCGCTGAATTCCCGGTGATCGCGGGTGCCGCGCGCAACTGCCTAACGGCCTCGTCGGCTGAGCGTGCCACAACGGCACTGCGGTACGCGAATGGCTTGCGACCCGACTGAAGGGTGAAGGCGATGTCCGCAAGCCTCACATCAGGCGTCGCGGTGATATGATCGGCGAGTGCCGTGCGCATCGCGGCCAGCGCGGTTTCGCTGCGCGCCGCCAGCGGCAACACATGGGGCCTATCGATTGCATCGTCTTGCACTTCGATCGCGCGCGCCGGCGCCTCTTCGAGAACGATATGCACATTCGTGCCGCCGACACCGAACGAACTCACACCAGCGCGCCGAGGACTTTCTCTGCATTCCCACGGCTGAAGCGATTTCGGAAAGTAGAAGGGGCTGTTCTCGACATCGAGCGCCGGATTCGGCGTTTCGAAATTCGCCAGCGGCGGTATCATCTTGCTATCGAGGCAGAGAGCGGCCTTGATCAGGCCCGTGACGCCTGCCGCCGCATCGAGGTGGCCGATGTTGGCCTTCGATGAGCCGATCGCACAGTATCCGCGTCTTGCCGTCGATCCCTGGAATGCCTGCTTCAGTGCCGCGAATTCAATTGGATCGCCGAGCGGAGTCGCGGTTCCGTGCCCCTCGACATAGCCGATCGTGCCGGCGTCGATGTCGGCCATGGCGTGCGCGGCGGCGATGCAGGCGGATTGTCCATCGACGCTCGGTGCCGTGAAGCCCACCTTGTTGCCGCCGTCGTTGTTGATGCCGAACCCGCGCACCACCGCATAGATATGATCGCGATCGGCAATCGCATCCTCGAGCCGCTTCAGCAGCACCGCACCACAACCGCTGCCGAATATCGTGCCACGTGCGTTGGCATCGAATGGGCGGCACACACCGCCTTCGGCTCCCATGCCACCTTCGAGATACATGTAGCCCCGCTTCTGCGGGAACGAGACCGACACGCCGCCCGCGATCGCCATGTCGGCCTGGTACAGCATGAGGCTCTGGCAGGCCTGGACGATCGCGACGGCCGACGTCGAACACGCCGAACCGAGCGTGACGGCCGGTCCGCGAAGATCGAGTTTGTATGCGACGCGCGTCGCCAGCACATCTTGGATACTGCCGATCAGGATCGGAAAGCTGCCGAGCTGGTAGTCCGACGCGATCCGCTCGACAACCGATCGATCCGTGCAGACGTGGTTGAGAAGATACGTGCTCAAGCTACAGCCAGCAAAAACACCGATCGCGCCGGGATAGGCAGCAGGATCATAGCCCGCGCTCTCGAGCACTTCCCAGGCGCATTCGAGAAACAACCGGTGCTGCGGATCGGTCAGCGCCGCTTCCCGCGAGAACATGCCGAAGAACTCGGCGTCGAACAGCTCGACGTCGTCAACGATGGGGCGCGCTTTTACGAACGCGTCAGAACAGCGCGTTTCATCGTCGAAGCAATCCTCGAGCTCGTGCGCCGCGAAGTGGGTGACACAGTCTCGGCCCTCGACGAGGTTCTGCCAGAATTGGCCAATCGTCTTCGCCTTGGGGAAGCGCCCCGCGACACCGACGATCGCAATGGCCCCTTGCATTGATGGATCGGACTGTTCACGCCCGAATTCATCGTCATCCGCTTCGACGTTTGTCATCTTGCTGTCTTCGTTCGCTGTGAGCGCGCCCTCGCAAGCGCGCGTTTCTGTTGAGCGGCACGATCTTTTGCGGCTGTCATCGCTTCCGTGTCGGACGCCCCGCCAGATTTCAGGTAGGCCGCAAGATTTGCGATTGTCGGGCGACGGAACAATTCGATGACCGCGATGTCCGGTGCAATTGTCCGACGCAGCTCGGCGTGCACCTCGAGAATCTGCAACGACCTGCCGCCCAGATCGAAGAAGTTGTCCGTCCTGCCCACTCGCTCGATCTTCAATGCAGCCTTCCAGATCGCGATCAGGCGGCTCTCGATGTCTTCGTGCGGGTCGTCGACCACGCGCTGCGCCGGCACGTCGACAACCGCACGCGCGATGAGGGCTGCGCGATCGATCTTGCCGTTGGTGGTGATCGGGAGCTCGTCGAGGATGTGCAATGCCGCCGGTATCATGTGCTCCGGCAGGGTCTCGCGAAGCTGCAGTGCGAGCGCTTGTGTCAGCCGCAATCTGGCGGCAGTCGATACGGCTGCCGCAAAGGCTATGATGCGCTTGTCGTCGCCGCCGCGATGCTGCAGGACGACCGCGGCATCCGCGACGTCGGTGTTCTGCCGGATCACGTGCTCGATCTCGTCGAGTTCGATCCGCTTGCCCGCGATCTTCACTTGGCGGTCCTGCCGGCCGATGAATTCGATGTTGCCGTCCGCGCGCAATCTGGCGAGATCACCGGTGTTGTACATGCGGGCATCGACCTCCGCTCTGAACGGATCGATGCAGAAGCGTTCACACGTCAAATCGGGTCGTTTCAGATAGCCGAGCGCAACCCCATCGCCGCCAACCCAGAGCGTACCCGCTTCACCGGCAGCCACGGGACGACGCTGGTCATCCAGGACATAAGCGGAGCTGTTGGACAAAGCACGCCCGATCGGCACGGGGCCGTCACCCCAGCCCTCCGCGGGAACTCGAAACCAGGTCGAAATGGTGGCATTTTCCGTCGGCCCATAGGCGTTGTACAAGTTGAGGGTCGGGTGCGCGCGCACGGCTTCCAATGCCCGCGGAACCGACATCACATCGCCGCCGACGATCAACACCCTGAGCCGGCCCAGAGTCTCGAGGGAATGCTCGACGAGCAGATGAAACAGTGCGGCCGTCGTATTGAAGACCGTCACGTCGTAGCTGACGATGGCATCGGCCAACTCGTGAACGGAGACGCGCGTGCCCGAAACGATGGCGAGACGGCCGCCGTTGAGCAACGCGCCCCACACATCGCGCGTGCAGACGTCGAAGGTCAAAGACGCTGCGAATAGAGTGCAGTCGGCGGCATCGAGAGTGAGCAATTCCTGGCCCACATTGAGGCGCAAGATGCCGCGATGGGTGACGAGGACACCCTTGGGCCTGCCGGTCGAGCCGGACGTGTACATGACATATGCGGCGTCGGTCGCCGCCCCGATTTCTGGCAGCGGCGCATCGGACAGGTGTTCGGCCTCGGACCATTCGTGCTCGAGATCGTGGGCTTGCCGACCGAGAATGGTTTGTTGGATGTCGAAGTGGCTGCGTTGGGCGAAGATCACGACGGGGTTCGCTTCGCCGATCGGGTGCTCCAGCGCCTGTATCGGATAAGATGGATCGAGTGGCATGTAGATCGCGCCGCATTTCAACGCCGCCAGCCAGCCGAGCAGCGTGTCGATGCAGCGGACGCTGAGAAAGCCGACCACAGAACCGGGGACGACGCCCAGCTGCTGCATGCGGCGCGCGATCTGGTTCGTCCGCGCATCGACGTCGCCGTACGTGAGTTCCCGATCGCCTTCGATCAGGGCGACGGCCCCGGGCCGCCCGGCAGCCACCGCTGTAAACACCTCGTGGACGCAAGAATCGCGCGGATAGCTCGCGCAGATCTCCGGCTGACACGCCCGTGTCGCACCCTCAGTTGAAACCATCGCATCCTCGCAGGCTTGATCCGGTATCCATCCGTGCTCAAGCCACGAAAGCCGACGCGCAACCGCACTGCAATACCGACTTCGTCAACAGCAAGAGCCAACCCGGGCATGCACACTGACGACGCGAGAAGAATAATGGGCGAAATGCCTACCTCCTTTGCATTAGGCTCGCCAATTTGGCTGATGCCTCTAAACCAATTTCGGCATTGATTAGAACAGACGCGACAACGCATCGGCTGTTTTGCAGCGCCACAGGAGCTTTGTGTGGTGAGACATGCTAGGCGCCCGGTGCTTATCTGGCTTCAACAGCGGGACGGCATGTCGAATGTCGCTGGCCAAGGCTCCCATAGGCCGGCCGTCGCGAAACATCTCGCGCCCGCTCAATCAAATTTCGCGAGCATCGAATTGTCAGATCCTCAACGCACGGCAGAACCGGCAGGCCGTAGCTACATCTTCGGCGGCCTCGGAATAGCGGCGGCCCGCCTCGCGCGGCAACTGGCTCAGCTTGCAATATTCATCGTCGGAGCGCGTTTTCTCGGGCCCACCGAATTCGGAATCTATGCACTCGTTTCAGCAATAGCAGCCATCGCCGTTGTCGTCGCGCTCGCGGGCTTCAACAGCTACATCCTGAGTGTGCGCGGCACGCCGGAGCTGTTGTCGGAAGTTCTCACGATCGCGTTCGCAACGGGCCTGGCCGTCGCTCTCGTCGGGGCTACCGCAGCCGGAATCGTTTTCAAAGTCACGGGACAGACCACGATCCCGCTTCTCCTGCTGTTGTTTTCAATCTGGATCTTGATCGCACCGATAGCCGATGCGCAGGCGGCCATCCTGATCCGCCAGGGCCGGTTGGGCGCCGCGGCCGCATGCGAGATTTCAGGCGAACTGTTCGGTATCGCAATTGCGCTCTGGCTGCTCACTGCGGGTGTCGGCGCGGCATCCTTGGTATTCGCCCGGATAGCCGCTCAGTGCCTGCAACTCTCATGCTATACGTTCCTCACGGGGCAGTATCCGTCATTGCGCGTGAGCAAAGACGTCGTCAAGGACGTCGCGTATTTTTCATCGACGGTTCTAAGCGCGCGCATCCTCGGCAACATCCGTGATTCGTTCAGCACCTTCATCATCGGGGCGTTTCTCGGTGCGGCAAGCGTCGGCTTCTTCCGCGCAAGCCAGCGCCTTCTGGGCTCGGTCCACGAACTCCTCTCCGAACCGGCACGCGCGATCACATGGCTGCATTTGCGGAAGGTCACATCACCCCACGGCGACCCGTCCGGGCCTGCGGCGACTGCCGACATGCAACGGGCACTCGAGTGGATGGTGCCGCTCCTCCTCGCTCTCGCGGCGCCGACCTATCTCGGAATCGCGATCATGTCCGAGGAGCTTCTCGGACTCCTGCTCGGCGACGCCTGGCGACCGGCCGCACCAGTCGTCACGCTACTCGCACTCGCCAGCTTGCTTCTCGCGCCGGCCGTGTTCAGCGAGCCCATGTTGGGGCTGACCGGCAAAATGCGCTATATGCCGCGCATTTCGTTGTTCAACACAGTCGTTGCAATCGCGCTCATACTACCGGCCTCGCAAGTAGATGTGATCCACGTCGCCTGGGCGCAGGTTGCCTCGGGCTTCGTCATTTTCGCGACGACGATCTGGCTCCACACGCGCGTGCTCGGCCTCGATTGGCGTCGCATCGCCGCCCGATGCATCTTCCTGCTGCCCGTTCTGCTCGGCATGGCCGTGCTCGCGCTGATCGTCCGCGACGAGGCCATCGCACGCGGCGCCGCACCCTTCGTAACGCTGCTCGTCACGGCGATACCGGCGGCCCTCCTCTACCTCACCGGAGTGGCCGTGCTGCGCGCCCGCGACTTTCCTGTCCTGATCCGAAGCCTGAAGGGTGGCTGATCCCGACGCCGACGCGGCCCAGTGATCACGCACCGAAGAAACAGGAGTGCAAATCGACATGAGCCATTCGGAGAACATTGGCGACGCTGCGGTTGCAAGGGAAACCAAGGCACTGCCGGAATATCGCTTTCCCCTGACGGCAACCCAACTTCGCTGTTGGTTTCTCGACCAGCTGCGACCCGGCGATCCCGCGCTCAATGTAGCGGTCAAGTGGGAGATTCGCGGTGCGTTGCGCGCAACGACTGTAGAAGCCGCATTTCGTCGCATCATCCAGCGTCACGAGATCCTGCGGACACGCCTCGTGGAATGCGACGGCGAGCCCTGCCAAGAGGTCATGCCGTCAGTCGATTTTGTGCTCGACGTCGTCGACCTGACCAAGGTGGCTGAGCAAGAGCGCGAGCGCCGCGTCGACGAGATCGCGCTCGCGACAGCAGATGCCCCTTTCGATCTTGGCGAGCCACCTTTGATCCGCGTGACGATGGCGCAACTCGACCCCACGCGAGCGATGCTATTGATTGTCGCCCACCAGAGCGTGTTCGACGGCTTCTCGATCGGCGTTCTCGGTCGCGAATTCGGCATCATTGCCGATGCAATCGAGACCGGCCGACCCGCTGAACTCCACGACCTTCCCCTGCAGTATGGCGATTTCGCATTGTGGCAAGCCGACTATCAGGCCAGCGGCAGCTTCGACGCGGACATCGGCTTCTGGAAATCGGAACTCGAGAACGCCCGCTACTTCGAACTTCCAGCCGAATTCCCCCGCCCCGCCGTGCGCTCGACACGAGGCGCCAGCGTCTATCGATCATTACCGACTTCCTTCGGCGATCGCCTCGATGCAGCCGCGCGCGCTCATGACCTTTCGGTATTCGCACTGGGCGTCGGCGTGATCAGCGCAGCCCTTCACCGCCTGACCGGCCGCAAGGACGTAACGATCGGAACGCAGATCGCTGGACGTGACGACGTCGATCTCGAACCGCTCATCGGTGTCTTCATCAACAACCTGGTCCTGCGCCTGCCGACAGACGCGAACTCGACGTTTGCGGACCAGCTGGCAATCGCCAAGAGCAAGGTCCAGTCGGCAGTTGTACATCAGAACATGCCATTCAACAGGCTTGTCGAGGCACTGCGACCGACACGCGACCTCTCGCGCAATCCACTGATCTCGATAAACTTCAATCTGCAGCGCAAGACCTTCTTCCAGAACCGGGTATTCGAAGGCTTCGAACTATTGAGCCGCCCTTCGCACGCGCCTGGCACGCTCTACGATTTCAATATGCTGCTGATCGGCAGGCCGGACGGCTGGCGGATGACCGTCGAATACAGCACGGACCTCTTCAGCGAAACGACGGCCAACAAGTTGCTCGACGAAGCCATTGCCTGCTTCGAGTTGGCGTTCTCGAATCCGACCGCCGCGATTTCGTCGAGCCGGATGGTCACGACCGCGACCCCGACCGCCTCGACAGAGCCGGCCGCCGCCGCCGAACTCGCCCGCCCCCCGGCGGATCCGACGCGATCGAACGTGATCGATGTAGCGTCTCGTACAGCTACGCCGAAGCCATATGGCACGAACGCGACGGTTGAAATCCCGCCGAGCCCGCAACAAGGCGGCGTCCGGCAGAGATTGGCGGGGATATGGTCCGAACTGCTCGGGATCGACAGCAGCTCGTGCGACGGCGACTTTTTCGCTCTCGGCGGCCATTCCCTGCTCGCCATACGCATGCTGGCGCGCGTCGATGCGGAGTTCGGCTGCAAGCCCGGTATCGGCGCCTTCCTCATGGCGCCCAATCTCCGCGCATTCGCGTCCGCCATCGAGACCCTTCTGCAACGACGCGACGAAAAGGTGCGGGAGCCCGAACGCGTGCCTGCCTGGGAACTCATCGAATTAAGGAATGCCGACCGCAAGCAGGCGGTAATCGTCACCATAAATCATCCCTTCTTCTACTACCTCCTGGCCGACCGCTTTTCGGACAACCTGACAATATCGAACCTCAGGATCCCGAACCGCGCGAGCATCGCGGCGCAACGGGCCATGACATTCGAGGCCGTCTGCATCGATGCCGCAAGCCGCATCAGGGAGCGGTATGGCAACCGCCCGATCGTTCTCCTCGGCCTCTGCGTCAACGGCCGCGTCGCGATCAACGTCGCCAGGCACCTACGCGAAGCCGGCGCCCAGGTCGCGGGCATCGCCATGATCGACAGCTGGGCACCGGGCGCATTCAAGAAACTGTCTCCGGCAGCCGCGTTCCTGCACAAGTGGGAAGTGCGCCGGCGCCGCTGGACGCATTACATCGGGCAACGCTTGAGCGGGCGCATCACCACATTCGATCTCGTGCGCAAGAACGGACTTGGCGACGCGCTGCTGCGGCGCTGGAACCTCGTGCGACCGTTGACTGAAGAGGAAAGTCTGCTCGGCGAGATCGCCAATCATCTTGTCGACATGACCCGCGATAGCATCGTGGAGCCATATTCCGGCGAGGCATTGCTGTTCGCCACCCAAGCCTCGAACGCGCGTGCATCTGCACTCATGTTCGGTTGGGAAGGTGTTCTCGACGACACGACGCCGGTCTATCCCGTCACCGGCTGGCACGAGGACGCAATTTCGAACGTTGGGGCGCAAAAGGTTGCAAGGATCGTCGAAGGAAGGATACTTGGCATTGAGCGTGTCGAACGAGAAGGCGCGAGAACGACCGGGGTTGGAAGCGGGTATCGGGGCAACCGCACGTCCGCCGCTTGAGATCGTCCTGCTGGTCGAAGGCCTAGACGCCATCACTCCTTGGCAATGGCGTCTGCTGGCACGCCTTGCCGCCGACGACCGCTTCGCCCTCGTCGGTAGAATCAACGCAAAAGCGCCCGCGCAGGCGCGATCTCTGTCGTGGATCGCCGCCACCATCCTTGCAGCCGACAGCCGGTTTCTGGCGCGCACCAAAGAGTTCGATGTTCTCCCGATCCGCAGCCGCATCGAGAAATTGCCAATCCTCTCGGCACCGGATCGATCGTGCGGGCGTGCTCAATGTGACGTCGTGCTGCGCCTCGGCGGCACGCAACTCGATTGCGACGACCTTTCTGTTGCCCGCATCGGGGAGTGCTCTTTGAGCTTCTGCGACAGTCGCGATCCGTCCGCCGATTGGACCGCGTTTGCAGAAGTTCTCCGCGGCGAGCCGACAATCACTGTCGACGTGTGCGCGCGCTCGACCGGGACACCACAGCGCACTGTCGTATCGACTGCGGACTACAATCCGAAAATCAGCTCGGCCCGGACCGCGGCATTCATCCACGAGAAGTCGGTCATTCTTCTGCAGCGAACGCTCGTGCGCATCGCAGAGACGCGCTGCTTCGGCAACTCTGGCGCTGCATTGCCCGCGCCACCCGCGGCGCCGTCGCCTTCACCACGAGCGGCTCTTGCATATGGCGTGCGGCTTTGTGGCAAGCTCGGCGCGCGCGCAACCGAACGTCTGAGCGACCGCATACGCCAGACCGCCCCGCACTGGGAACTGCGGTTCGGAGTGGGCGAAATCGCCTCCCTTAATCCCGCTTGCTCTGCAACCGTCACGCGGACAGAGACCAATATGGCGGACCCATTCCTGTTCGAGCACAACGGCCGGCTATACGTGTTCTACGAGGCCGACGATGGCGACGGCGGACCGGCCTGGATCTCTGTCGGGCTTTTCGAGAACGGGGGGTTCCGCCGCCTCGGCATCGCA
Source organism: Hyphomicrobiaceae bacterium (assembly GCA_020442185.1). GTDB lineage: Bacteria > Pseudomonadota > Alphaproteobacteria > Rhizobiales > Hyphomicrobiaceae > JAEUMD01. The sequence goes on along the minus strand of JAGRKS010000010.1, from coordinate 30,776 downwards.
CTGAAGCTCGATCATCATTTGTCGTACCCGTACATGTTCCGGCATCGCGGCAGCATTTTCATGATGCCGGAATCGCAGCAGCGCAAGCGGCTCGAGATCTGGCGGTCGACGGACTTCCCATTCGGCTGGGAACTGCACGCCGTCGCTCTCGAGGGGATGCTCGCCGCCGACACCAACTATTTCGACGCCGACGGAACGCGATGGTTGATGACCAACCTGTCGGACCATCACACATTCCAGGAGCATTCGAGCGAGCTCTACCTGTTCGAGGTGGACGGACCCGATCTGAGACGCGTCGAGCCGCATCGATGCAATCCCGTCGTCATCGGCAGTTCCGTCGCACGTAACGCCGGGCCGGTCGTTGCTGCGGGAGGGCGTCTCTACCGACCATCACAGATCAACGCATTCGCCACCTATGGTTATGGCCTCAACATAAATGTCATCGAGCGCCTCGACCGCCGTGATTACCGTGAGAAGGCGGTGCGATCGATCACGCCGGACTTCGCTGCCTCGGTCGACGGTGTCCATCATGTCAGCTTCGGCGCCGGGCACTTCGTCATCGACGTGCGACGCCGCTCGCCCGGCGTTCCGCCTGCGCACTGAAACAAGGCCAGCCTGATGCTTCCAAACAGGAGACGAACGGGGAACGAATGGTCGGGACAACAGCGTTGGCGCATCGCGGCCGTCGCGACCGCAGTTCTGGCCGTCGGCATCGTGGCTGCGGCCTTCGCGGCCATGCATATCGATGCTGCGCGCGCCATCATTCGCGTCTTCCGCCTCGAAATCGCAGCGCTGCGGGAGGGGATCGAGATGCGCCGCGACGTCATGATCGCCATGCCCGACGGAACGCGCCTGGCGACCGACATCTACCTGCCCGATCGGGGCGCGACACCGGCACCTGCTTTGCTTGTCAGGCTTCCGTATGGAAAGTCGACGTATGGCGGTGCGCTGCAATGGGTCCACGCATTTGGCCCGAGGGGCTACGCAGTGGTTGTGCAGGACATGCGCGGGCGCTTTGGTTCGGAAGGCGTGTTCGCCCCATACGATCATGCCGTATCCGATGGCGCTGCAACGCTCGACTGGATCGCCGCACAATCGTGGTCGAATGGCCGGGTGGCGACGGTCGGGTGCTCGGCCCTCGGCGAACACCAGGCAATTCTCGCAAAGGCGCGCAATCCGCACCATACCGCACTGCTGCTTGAAGCGGCGGGCGGCGCTATCGGAAGAGGAGGCGCGTCACGGGGCTACTTCGGCTTCTACGAAGGCGGCATTCCGACCCTTGCAAGCGGCTTCGGCTGGTTCGCATTCTCAGGCGGCAAGACTCCGGATGCGATGGCCGGAGCGGACGTCGATCCGGCGGCGGTGCTCAGCGAGCTGCCGACTGGAACTCTCGTCTCGCGACACCGCCGGACTCCAACGGATTTCGAAGCGTTCATGAGGAATTTCGGCGACGATGCCTACTGGGACCGGCTCGGCTATCTGGCGCCGAACGACCGCTTCGCCTCACCAGCATTGCATGTCAATACGTGGCAGGATCTCGGCGTTCGCGGTACGTTCGAGATCGCGGCGCTGATGCGTGCCAACGCCGAGAACGCCAGAGCGCGAGACAACCAGCCTGTCGTGATCGGACCTGGCAACCACTGTACATTCTCCGAACCATTCGACGTTGGCGCAGTGGGCGATCTGAAAATTGAAAAGAGCGCCGCCTTCGACTACGACGCTCTTTACGCATCGTGGCTCGACCATTGGCTTCGCGATGGGCCCATGCCTGAACTCGCACCCTATACGTTCTACGTACTCGGCGCCGACCGGTGGCAGACATCGAACGTCTGGCCGCCAGCGGATACGCGCGAACTGCGGTTCTATCTTGCGCCTGATGGCCGGCTCCAGACATCGCCGCCGCAACCAGGCAGTGCGACGTATAAATACGATCCAACCGATCCGACGCCCTCGATCGGCGGTGCGATCTGCTGCACCGGTGATCCGAACATGCGCGCGGGCCCCTTGGATCAACGGCCCAATGACGCGCGGTCGGACCTCTTGAGCTTCCGCTCGATGCCCCTCGATGCGCCACTGTCGATCATCGGCGATATCTCCGCCGAGTTGACGATTTCGACCGATGTCCCTGATACGGATCTGATCGTCACTCTGCTCGACATCCACCCCGACGGGGTCATGCTGCCGATACAGCAAGGCGTCCGTCGCATGCGCTACCGCAGAAGTTTCGACGCGCCGCAAGATATGCCGATCGGCAAGCCCATCGATATCGACCTGCGGTTTCCGCCAATTGCGTATGAAGTTCCGGCCGGTCACCGCATCGGCCTGCATATCGCATCGTCGAGCTTCCCGCGGCTCGAACGCAACCTCAATACCGGCCGGGGAAACCATCTCGAGACGTCGAGTCGGATTGCAACGACGACCATAGCGTTCGCCACGGAGAGACCATCGGCGATCGTGATCCCGGTGTCTCGCCCGACATCATCCGCTGCCACCGCAGCGCCATAGCGCATCGTCCGGGCCGAGTCCGCTGCGGCCCTCCAGCGGGTGCTATATCCGCAACCCCGCCGGGCACTTGTTGAGTATGACGCCGAGAACAGATCCGCCGTTGCGCCCAATCTCGAGCGCCGCATCGGTCAAGGCATCGATCTGCGTCCGCCCGAACTGCGCGACGAGCACGACGCCGTCGAGCTTCGGCGCGATAAGTCGAGCTTCGGGAGAATCAGGCATCGATGAGAGGTCGACGATGCTGATATCGAACTGTCCGAGCAGTCCAGCCAGTCTTTGCTGCCCTCCATCCGTATTCATACCGAGACCCGGCGTCATCGTATCGCCAGGTCGTCGAACCAGCGGCATCAAGCTGCATCCACACGCCGCGACCTCGACAATCGTATCCTCCGGTGTCGCTGATCCGCGCATAACCTCGATCAAGCCATGCGTGACTCCCGACGCCAATATGCGCGTCAACGCGGGATCTTCGACGCTTGCATCAACAAGCAGAACCTTGTCGCCGACAGCCGACGAGAATTGAGCGAGTTTGGCTGCGATCGTGGTTGCCCCGGCGCCTCTCCCGACCGATACGATCCCGACGCGCCGCCGCCCAGGCTTGGCGATCTTTCTCAAATCGACATGTATCGGCCGCAACTGCGTCAGCGCAGTTGACTGGAACACACCCTGCATTTCGGCAGAAGCCTCCGACACATCATCGCCCGCGACAATGCCCGGTGAACCGGCAAGCGCTGCGTCCGATGATACCGTACCAAGCAGCGGAAGCCCGGTTTCCGCCACCGTTCGGGAATCCCGCACACGCCGATCGAGAGCGAGTTCGGACAGCGCGACAGCGCCTCCCAGCATGGCGCCCAACGCAAGCGCAAACGCCAGGACGAGGGTCGCCTTCGGTGAACTTGCAACGGCATCCCGCGACGCAGCCGAAACCAGACGCGCATCGGTGACGGGATACGATACCCGCTGCAGCGTCTCGGCGAACTTCAGGAAGAAATTCTCGTACAGTCTCCGGTAGGCTTGTGCCACGCTCTCGAGTTCCGCGAGACGAACCGTCGAGTCGCTGACCTCGCCGCCAGCACGCCGCTTGAACAATTCCGCCTCGCGGAGTGCATCGAACGCCTTCGTCCGCAGTTCCTGGAGCCGATCCTGCAGCCAGACGCTACCACCCCGCGCGGCTTCCGCCTTCTGCTTCAACCCGCTTTCGATGTAGGCCACAATGAAGGCATTGGCGACACGCGCGGCCTTGGTTGGCGTTCTGGCCGTGAAGCTCACCTCGATCACCGCCGAAAGGCCGATGCGGCGCAGCGACAGCTGCCGCAGCAGTCCCGAGCTCACCAGAGCCTTCTTCTGTTCAGGTTTGAGCGTCACTTGCGAACCGGAGACGAAATTGAACATCCCGCGAACGCGCCCGAGCATTCCGGGCGTCGGGAGAAACTCGGGATCGTCGACGAGCTTGAGATCCGCGACGACGGCACTTGCTATCTGCTCCGACTTTATAACCTCGACCTGGCTCTCGATCCGTGTCGTCATCTCAGCACTTGGCTCCAACCAGCGTGAGTTCTGGTCGAAGTTCGGCCCGGTACTCGGTTCGAAAATGACGCTGGCTGTCGCGGTGTAGGTTCTCGGCGCGAACGACAGGTAGAGCATGGCAATGCCGGTCGCGATCGCGCCTGCAATCAGGATACGCGGCCATGCGAACTTCAAGTACCAAACGATATCCTGCAGTCCGAACACGCGCTCCTGCTGCGGCGCATGGCTCGCAATCTCGTAATAGTCCTGTGGCTGAATTCGGTTCATGGCGGTGCTTCCATTTCGTTTCACGCCCGCGAGGGGTTGACGACCGTATCGATGTGATATCCCCCGATGCGCCTCGGCACGTCGCGACCAGCGGGAAACGCGTGATGCACCGATGCATTCGACGCCGCAGCGAGTGCGGCACAGCAAAAGAAGAAGAGTCCGAGATCGACGCTGCTCAGCGCCACGGAGGCAGCAGGCAGGGCGCTGACCGCGGCCCATGCGGCCGAGGCACGCTCGGCGCCATAGTGGCTCGCCCGGCGCCGCACCGCTGAGGCGACAACGGCAGATACAAAAGCGAAGAAAGTGATGAGGCCGACGATCCCCGTGTTCGCCAGTAGAGCCACGATGAAACTCGATGTGCGGACACTGCCGACACCGGCTCCGAGAAAGCCGGTATCGAGGAAGACGCGCAAGCCTTGGGAATTCCAGTTGCCGCGTTCGATGCCGGAATGGCTCGACAGCTTATTCGAGACAGTCCGCTCGACGAGATCGACAATCGTTTGCCAGATCGCGGGTATCAGCATGACCATGCTCGAAAGCACAATGAATGCTACGGGGGCCGCGACCACCAGCAGTACGATCCGCAAGGAGGCGTCGCCACGGATCACATATGCGACGGCGCGGAAGTAGAACACCGCCGCATAGATCCCCAAACCGAAGTACGTCGACGAGGAGGTCGACAACACGAGCAGCAGGAACGAGATGACCGCAAGTGAACTGGTCAGCATCTTGTGCCGATTGCGCAACCACATCTCTGTCGAGAACACGAACAGGAACATTGTTGCGGTGCCGAATGCGCTAGCCTCCGGGAACGAACCGACAATGCGCTTAAGTCCCGCGATGGATGCGTCGGAAAGGATTGCATAGTTGGCATTGCGGATAACCGAGAGCACCGCATCTGTACCCGTCGCGAAAGTCACGACATCGAGCAGGGCGAAGCCGATGTTTACGGCGCACGCAAGCAGCAGCCCGCTCACGACCGCTCTCGCGCCGCGAAGCATGATATGCACGGTTACCGCGAGGAACATCGCGAAGTCACCGAGGAGGTACACCGTCTGCGTAATGTTCGCGGCGGTTGGGGACAGCGACCGCGTCACGATCCCGTAGCGCTTGATGCCGCTGCGCGCGATGGAAAACACATCCGTCTCCCCAGCGAACACGCGCGGCAGCAGCAACGCGGTCAGGACGCCGTAGACGACGAACAGCAAGAGCCAGAAACCGGCATTGGGGAAGCGGAGTGCCTCGAAAGCCGTCGCCACGCCACCACGCTGATTGGCCATAGATATGATATAGAACAGAAGCAGGAGGTGGCTCGGCGGTATGCTGGCGTTGCCGACGGCCGGCAAATTGGTCGCGGCGGCAGAGCCGAGTAGCGTCGCCAGCAACAACAGGTGGATGCCGACGTCCGGCCCGCGCACAAGGATGAACAAGCCCGCAAGCAGCGTCAGTAATCCGATCGGCTCCAAGGTCATCCTGTCGCCTCGACGATTCCTAGTCCTGACGACGCGACTGAAGGTCGGGCGACGCGATTGCACACCAGCGATAGGGTTGCCTGCGCCTTCATGCGAAATACCGCCTGACGACCACCGGCCGCGCTCCGCTTTCGACGCACACCGCGCCGATCAGCCCGGTCCCGTCTTCGAACGACTGCAAGCGCCAGCGACTGGCACTCGCCGCCCCGCAGCTGACAGACAGCGCCTCGCCGTCCGCATCGATCGGCACCGAGAAGCTGTCGAGCGTACGTGCCAAGCCACAACCGAGCAGCTTCAGGAATGCTTCCTTGCGCGTCCAACAACGAAAGAAGCCGAGACGCCACGCAGCGCCACTGAGGCGACTGAGCGCCTCCACCTCGGCAGCCGCGAAGTAGAGCGTTGCAATCTCCGGTTCGACATGGCGCGGCATCTCGATATCGACGCCGACATCTTGTTGCAGGGATATTGCGATCGCCGCCTTCTCGCCGCAGTGGCTGACGTTGAAGAACGGCTGTCTGTTACGACACTTGATCGACCCTGGCTCAGCAAGGAAGGGCTTGCCGCGTCGGCCCACACCAATCGTGAGGCCATTCGGGGGAGCGCCCACATAGTGAGCGAGGATCTCGCGGAGACGCCCACGACAAACGAGCGTGCGGCGGCTGTCGGCTGAATGCAGAAAGGTCGCCGCCTTCTCACGCTCTTCTCGGCTGCAGATGCCGGACAACCGCTGCGTCTCCGCCTCGCCGGCTTGCAGATCCACCAGCCAGAGATCGATCACGACAGGTGTGCCGGATCCAGGGCCAAGTAGATCCTGGCCACGACGCGGCATCGCAGCCGGCTCCTCGGACGTCGTCCTGACGGTCGCAGCGGCATCGCACGCCGATGCACTCCCATCGTCCACGAACTTCGTGCGGACTTCGCAAGTCTCCATCACGCGAGGGTCCCATTGTTCGGCAAGCAGGCGGTCGCATGCGTGCGGATGCCGACCGGCGCCGCATCATGCAGCCCCTTAGACCCTAGCGTGCTGCCCTCGCCGACCGGGCACCCCAGTTGGTTGCATGCGACAGCAACCGACCTCCTTCGATAGTTGCGCTCTACCGCTGAAGACGTAGCCTCCGGCCGGCCGCAACCGGCGACGCTATCGAATTGGTGGCTGGCAATGGGGCGCCCCCTCGGGTGCGATGGCGGGGCAGACTCGCCAGGCGGGGCCACTTCCGAACTGCAGATCTAGACACGACTTCCTCCAGACTGACAGGCGAGGGCGGCTTGCGGAACCAGCAATCACCACAGTCCGATCACGGCAAAGAACGCCTCGCATCACTCGATGGCATGCGCGCCGTCGCCGTGCTCTGGGTCATGCTCTTCCACTACCTCTATTTCTGGACACCGACGGGCGGCGGCGATCCCCTGCTCGCCTATGGCGACACCTTCGCGCGCATTCCGCTCGTCGACGTGGGGTTCTTCGGCGTTCAACTCTTCTTCATGATATCGGGCTTTGTGATCTTCCTGACGCTCGAGAAATGCAGAAGCCTCGGCGAGTTCGCCGTCCGACGCATCATTCGTCTTTGGCCACCGCTGCTTCTGTTCGGCACGGCGACGTTCGCGATTGTCACGCTGTTCGGGCCGGTGGAATTGCGCGTCTCGGTCCCGGAATACATCTCCTCGGTGCTGATTTTCCCGCCACAGCACCTGGGCCGTCTGCTCGGCACCGAAGGCTGGCAATGGCTCGACGGCGCGTACTGGTCGCTATGGACAGAGGTTCGCTTCTACGCCGTGTTCGGCGTCCTGTTCTTCGCGAACCGATCATTTCTGATCCGAAACTGGCTGATATTCGAGGTGATCGCATTCGCCATCGGGTTGGCCGCCCGATTGCATGGCGGCAACGCGCTTGCTGCGCTCGACGGACTCATCTTTCAGCAATCGATTCCGTATTTCTCGTTCGGCATTGCATCCTATCTCGTCTTCACCGGCCGGGGCACGAGACTGGTGCGCTTCCTGGGTGCGTTCGCCGTCTTCCACGCTTTCGCAAACCTCGCCATCTACACATTGTCGCCAGGCTCCAAGGCGTATGGACAGCTGATCCAATACCTCCTCGCGCATGCGGCAATCATCCTGATCTTCTATGCCTTCGCATGGCACAAGGTCGTGATGTCCTGGTTCTCGTATCGGCCACTGGTACGGCTTGGACAGGCGTCCTACGGTATGTACCTCCTCCATCAGAACGTGGGCGTCACAATCCTTCACTGGAGCGGCTTCTCGGACCCGGTGCCAGCTGCCTTCGGGATTGTCCTGACCTTTTTTCTGGTCTGCGCGATCTCGCTGGCGAGTTACGACCACATCGAGAGACCGCTCCAGCGTTGGCTTTCACATTGTGCCTTTTCGACCGGCCCGGCCGCGGTTCGCTTTACTCACCCGAAGCGGACGGCAATGCCCGTGACGGATGCCGAGAGCGGACCTTGAAACGTGGCCGCAACAATTGTGGAGCATCGTCATGAATGGCCCCGTACTCTTGCGGCACGGCGTGCAACCGCGACGCACGGACGGCCTCGACGGGGGGCTGCCGCCCGTTGCCCCGTCGCAACGCGAAGCCAGAGGTGCGCTTGAACATCTCGTTGTGATCAACGACGATTGCTTCGAAAGTGGTGGTGCGGCAAGCATCGCGCTCTCGGGCATCCGCGCCATGCGACAACGCGGCATCAAGGTGACGATGCTCACCGGCGATGCAACCATCAACGCCGAACTCGACAACATCGGCGCGTCCGTCGTCCGCCTCGGCGGCCAACACCTGCTCGAAGGAGCGCGTGCGAAGGCCGCGATGCGCGGCCTTTTCGACCCCGGCACGCGGCACGAACTTGGGCATTGGATCGCGTGCAACGACACGCCCGGCACAATCTACCATTTGCACAATTGGCACAAATATCTCTCGCCTTCGGTCTTCCTGCCGCTACGGCGGATATCGCACCGCCTGGTGTTCTCGCAGCACGACTTCTTCCTCGTCTGCCCCAACGGCGGCTTCTACGACTACCCGCGTGCAATGCCATGCGAGCGAAGACCGATGAGCGCTGCGTGCCTGCTGACAGCATGTGATAAGCGCAGCCGTGCCCACAAAGCCTGGAGGGTCGTGCGCCAGTCCGTGCGCAACCACGCCATCGAACTGAACAACACGTCCGCGACCATTCTAGCCGTCCATGAAGGCATGCGGCCGCTGCTTGAACGTGGCGGCATCGCATCCGAACGGATCCGCATCCTTCGCAATCCGGTGACGCCGTGGTTGCAGAAGCGCGTGGATGCCGCTGCCAACAGCGACTTCCTCTATGTCGGCCGGCTCGACGCGGACAAGGGGATCGACGTGCTGGCGCGTGCAGCACGCCTGGCGGGCGTCCGGCTTCGCGTCGTCGGCGACGGACCACTCGCGCCCTGGCTCGCCGATACGCATCCCGAGATCGAGCTTCTGGGCCGCCTGCCATCACGCGCAATCGCCGAAGTTGCCGTCACCGCGCGCTGCGTCGTCGTTCCCACCATCGTGCGCGAGACCTTCGGCCTTGTCGCCATGGAAGCCCTGACGAGTGGTATTCCGGTCATCATCACTGACACAGCCTTTATTGCGCGCGAGGTGGTCGAAGCCGGCATGGGTTTGACCTGCAGATCCGGCGATGTCGCCTCCCTCGCAGCTCAGATCTCAAACGTCGCCCGCGATGATGAACTCGCCGACGCGTTGAGCCGCGCTGCCCATGCCGTTGCACCGGCGAGCTGCCTGACGATCGAGTCCTGGTCTGAGGAGCTTCTGCGGATCTACTGTGAGTGTCTCGACAGAACGAGCCAGCCTCTGCGCGATGTGGTCCAGCGCGGTGTTGTGGAGACATGAGACGGCGCCAGCCCGAAGGTCGCTGACGGCACCGCGGCGTGAACCGATACCTCCCGCCCTATTATCGCCGGGCTCGTATCGCCGTGTTCGATGCCGTCACACGAAGGCCTCACACCGCGGACGGCCTCAAACCGCGGACGTGGACGCCTTCAGCCAAATGCCGCATCGCGGCTTGCGACAGATCTCTCGAATGCCGCGCGGATTTCCCGACGGAACCGCTCCGAACCGAAGCGCACTGCGTTGTCGCGGCATGCTTCCGCGGTAATCTCGCTCGAATGGTCCTCGAAATGCTCCACCGCTGCGATCGTGTCGGCCACCGTCTGCTGTTTGTAGAGTACACCCGTCGGACGCGCCGCATGACCGAGCGCACGAACGATATCGCGCGCGCCACCTCTGCCAAGTGCCACGAGCGGCGTGCCGCAGGCCTGTGCCTCGGCGAGCGCGATGCCGAAATCCTCGCAGCCGGCAAAGACCAGAGCCCGCGCGCGCGCCACGGTATCGACGTACTCTGCGCGCGGCAGGAAGCCCGTGAAGGTGACATTGGCCTTTGCGAGCTTGCGTAGTGTGCTCGACTGCTGTCCTTCGCCGACTACAACCAGCCGCCTGTCTGGCATCTCGTTGAATGCCTGAATGACGAGGTCGGTGCGCTTGTAGGGTGCGAGAAAGGAGGCCGTGACGTAATAGTCGTCCTTCTCGGATCGGAAGGTCAGCTTGTCCACTTCGACCGGCGGAAAAACGACGTCGGAGTTGCGTCCGTAGATCCGTCCGATGCGCGCGCGCACATAGCTCGAGTTGGCGAGCATGATATCCGGCCCGTGGGCCGTGCGCGTATCCCATGTGCGCAACTTGTGCAGCATGTAGCGGAACAGCAGTCCTTTCGGGCCATACTTCATGGCGCCCTGGTCGAGATATGAGAACTGCTCGTCCCACGCATAGCGGATGGGGCTGTGCACATAAGAGAGGTGGGCCTGGTCGGGTCGTGTCAAGACGCCACGCGCAAAAGCCGCCGATGAACTGACCACTGCGTCGTACGACGTTACGTCGAACTGCTCGATCAGGAACGGACAGGCAAAGAACAGATTGCGATAGTACTTCTCGACGAACGGCAGGCGATTGGCGACAGACGTATGGATTGCGACGTTCTCGAAATACTCCGCCTTCACATCCGCGGGCAGGAAATCGAAGATCGTGAAGACGTCGGCACCTTCGAAGACCGCGCACAGCTCGGCCAGCACCCTCTCACCGCCGCGAAACGACGGGCACCAGTCGTGGACGATGGCGACGCGTGGTTGGCTTGTCTTCGCGGTGCGCTCCGTCGGAATCGCCCGATCCGGCATGTTGATGACTTCGGCGGTTTGGACTGCGGCCGTTCGACGATCGGCTGGTGTCGACATGTTGCACGGTCCTTTGCGGCTTCGATCCAAATTTCGCCCCGCCAACGGGGGCGACCACGAGCGCCCGTCTAAGGCAGACCGGCATCACGTTCAGCCAGCATCGCGTCGCGGCCTTGCGCCGACAACAAGCCACTTCGTCTTCTATCGATCCGGTTGGCGCCACCTTCTCCGCCATTGTGCCTCACGCATACCTCTTTCGGCATCACGCGGCTCCTCCGTTTGGGGACGTGAGTGCGCGACACTGGTCGAAATAAACCCTATCCGGCAGAGGTGATCGGCATAGATTCGAATATTGATCGCGGCTGATGTGGAGTTCCGTCTTCGGCGACTGGCGCCAGCCGTTCCGACGATGAACGCGGGTATCGAGAATGCGACTTGCCGTCATAGTCCCGACATATGGAAGGCCTGCGCTGGTCGCGCGTCTGCTTGCGCATTTGTCGCAGCAGTCGCGACCGCCGGACCGCATCGTCATTTCCGCTCCCGACGCCTCGCATGTCGGCGAGCTATCCGCCGCTGCGGTCCCCGTGGAGTTCAGCTTCGGCAAGCACGGCCTGAGCGCCCAACGCAATCAGGCACTCGAGAAGGTGTTGGGTGACACCGACGTCGTCGTCTTCTTCGACGACGACTTCGTACCGGCGAACGACTACATCGAACTGCTCGAGCGGGGCTTTGCCAAGCATCCCGACTGGGTGGCGGTGACAGGACACGTCATTGCCGACGGGATCAAAGGCCGCGGCATCGCCTTCGACGAGGCTATCGCGGCCATAGCTGGTGATGCCCGCTCGATCAGGCACTGGCGCTGGCGCGAGGTATTCAGCACCTATGGCTGCAATATGGCCTTCCGGACGAACAGCATTGGACCACTGAGGTTCGACGAGCGGCTACCGCTCTACGGCTGGCAGGAAGATGTCGACTTCTCGAGCCAGATGCGCAGCGCGGGCCGCGTCGTGAAGCTCGATTCCATCCGGGGCGTTCACCTCGGCGCCAAGGCGGGACGCGTCAGCGGCCGCCGCTTCGGCTACTCGCAAGTCGTCAATCCAATCTATCTCATTCGCAAGGGCACCGTGACGGGCAAGCGCGGCCTGGCGCTCATTGCGCGCAATCTTGCCGCCAACACGGTCAGAAGTATCTGGTCCGAGCCCCACATCGACAGACGGGGACGGTTCGTCGGAAATCTCATCGGGTTACTACATCTGGCAAAGGGCCGGATAGAGCCCGAGCATGCATTGAAGCTGTGACCGCGATGCGGTCGCTTGAACGAGGGTCGGGACGATGACGAACATCCAAGGTTCGCAGAAGCGTCTGCGCTGCATCTTCGCGCTGCTGCTTTCGCTGGTGGTTCTGCCCACCCTTGTCGTCGCCGATGCCCGGCCGGTCATCGCAGCCGCGGCAAACTACACACTCGGCCCACTCGATAAGATTCGTATCCGCGTCTATCAATGGCGCGCCTCAAAGGACGAAGTCATCGAATGGCCGGCGCTGAGGGAGGAGTTCTTTGTCGGTGCCGACGGAAACCTGTCTTTGCCGCTGATCGGCGTGACGTCCGCGCTCGGCCTGACGACGGCCGAACTCTCGGACAACATCGGCAATCTGCTGAAGGAGCGTCTGAAGCTCGTCGATGCCCCGAACACGGCCGTCGAGATCGTGCAATATCGCCCGTTCTTCATTGTCGGAAACGTCGAACGGCCGGGCGAATACCCATACCGTCCCGGTTTGACGCTGCTGCAATCCGTGGCACTCGCCGGAGGAATGAAGCGGACAAACGACCCTGGATTGCTGCGTCTCGAACGCGAAGCGATATCGGGCGAAGGCGAAATCAAAACGCTGCAGACCGAGATCGACAGCCTGCTGGCACGTCGCGCACGCTACGAAGCGGAAATCAGTCTGGCGACCGAAATTGCGTTCCCGAAGCAACTTCTCGACCGCGCTGATGATGCTGCGGTTCGCATACTCATCGACCAGGAGCGCCTCATATTCGATACCCGCAGAACAAGCGTGGCCTCGCAACTTGCCGCTCTGCAGCAACTGAAGTCCTACCTCGAGACCGAGCTCGAATCCATTGCCGGTCAGGTCCACACGCAGCAGACGCAGATTTCGCTGGTCCGAGGCGAACTCGATACGTTGAAGGTGCTCGAGAGCAAAGGCCTCGCCGCTGCGCCACGGCTTCTTCAGTTGCGCCGGCTCGAGGCACAACTCGAGAGCGAACGTCTTCGCCTGACGACCGCTGAAGCGAAAGCCCAGCAGGAGATCAGCAAGACCGACATCGCAAGCCTCGATCTACGCAACAAGATCACAAACGAGGTTGCCAACGACCTCAGGCAGACCCAGGCCAAACTTCAGGATCTCGCGACCCGTGCCGAGACTGCCGCGCGGCTTCTCTATGAATCGCGCGTCGTCGCACCGAAGTTGTTGAGTGGCCAGATCCGCAACTCGAAGAAGAAGCCGATCATGAAGATCGTACGCGTGGTATCCGGGTTCCCGACGGAAATCGTCGCCCACGAAGCGTCGCTGGTGGAGCCGGGTGACACTGTATCCATCGAGATGGACGACGAGGACCAGAACATTCCCGTGAGCATGGATCAGTTTCTCGGCAGCATTCTGAAATCGAGTGTGAAGGAGCCGCCCCGCCAGGAACTTCGGCCTCCGGTCGTGCAGCCGGGCAAGTTGCGCCGCAAGGCAGTTCAACTCGACAAACCTGCTGGTAAGCAGCCTGCTGTTCTTGTTTCGAATCCCGGTGAGAGCGAACATGAAGCGACGCGCGAACCGATTGGCGAGGCCATAGCCGAGACACGCGCCGCCCACCGCATGGCAGTCGAGATGTCCCAACGTCGCCCGAGCCAGGCCGATCGCACCACCCCCGACGTTGCGACGGCTGAGCCCCCGCCAACGGCTGCCGCGGTCAAGCCTGCATTACCGGTGCGACGGCACAATGTCATCGTGCGCCGAGGCATTACGACATCTGTGAACGAGCCGCCTCTGCCGACGGCAAAGCCCGTTCCGGACGCCGCAATAGCGGCCCAGGAGCCGCGCACACCGAGACGACTGAACAACCAATGGTACGCGACGCGCGACGCTGCGAGAGCCGAGTCCTATTCGCGGCACTATCGACGCCTCAGGTCGCGGAGCTGACGAGCGGCCGAGCCGCTCACGCGCTCGTCGTCACGTTGGACCGCGCGGCGACCAGCGCCCGGGACCAGAAACGTCGGCGATGGCCGCGCAGCACGAATGACCCACGCGATGCGAATAGCCACCCGATACGCCGCACGAGGGTCCGCTCTGCCAGACGCCACACCTTTCAGACGCTTCAGGTTGTCGATGGATGTCGATTTCCCTCGATCATGCGGGTTGCGCGTCCTCTGGCCGTGCAAAAGCCTCGCCTGACGACGAGGAGCATCCAACACAACGCGTGGCTAGAAGCCGGCCAGAAACTCGTCATAACCGGAATTTATCAAGCTCACTGCGCACGCATCGCGCCCGCAACGTCGCCGCGATATCGCGGCGCGCGACGGGGCCGCACTTCCTCCGGCCAACCGCCACGCACGACACGCCGCGCGATGCGACGGGCCTTGCCGACCCCTATGATGGCGTCGGTCATGTCGATCAAGAGGCATGCCGTTCGATCGTCGGCATCACCTCGCGCCAGCAACTCGTCGAGATATGCTGCGATCTGCTCCGACATGAGGGCACACCGGCCGGACTGCAGAATGCCGAGCCAGGCCGCGACCGAAAGCGTCTCGTGCGCGATAGCATGCGAGGGGTAGACATAGGCGCCGTTCACGGCTGCGTGCAGCGAAGCAAGCGCCACGTGCTCGAGTGGCGGTGGTGGTGGCGTGTCCCTGGGATCGAGGACCCCGTCACGACACGTGGCGTGGGCCGTGGAGATTGCCAGCATATCCGTTGCCATCACATCAAGCACGCGAAAGGCAGCAATCTCGCCGTGCAACCGCCGACGGATCTCATCACGATTCTGACCCCAGCGACCGGCGGCCCACCATCGCGTACTGCCGACGTAGACCACCCTCGTTTCCTCCGCCTCGACACGATCATACAACAGACGTCGCAGCTTCCCGGCATCGTTGCCAGCGCTTGCCAACCTCCTGGATGCCGCGTCAGAACGATCCGGAAGACAGGCGGCAAGTCGAGCGATCGACGAGATGCGGCGGTCGCGCGCATCGATCACGCACCGGTAGATTCCTTGCTGCTTCTGGATTGCGCCTCGGATTGCATCAGACGTCGCAAGTGTCGGAATGAACATGACGAGTTCATCGCGATCGACATTGTCCCAGGTGACCGCTCCCCATAGCGACCACAGCGGTTGATCGACGATGCCGTCACCCCAGATCCTGGTGTGGGAAACGGACTTTCGGAAGTACGAAGAAATTTGCAATGCCATCAGCTCAATCCCGGCGATATGTCGGCGACCTGAGGAAATCCGGTGCACCCGAATGGCGTCGCGCGCGTGGTGTCAGGCGTCCAATCCATTGAAGTCTATGGGCCCACCCGGACTGCCACCACTTCGCAAAAGGAGGTAACCGATGGCGCGGGCGTCGCGGCCTCGCCCGAAATCAAATTTCGCCGCCGAGAATCGCGCGCGCCTTGTGCATGGCGCGGCCTGGCAACTTGCGCAGCAGCGGCTTGAAGGCGATCTGCTCGTAGGACGCGATCGATTCGTATTTCTCGGGATGCACAAGGTCGATTGGCAGTTGCCGAACGCCTGTGCGCGAGATGTGCGCGTTGACGGCGCGCGTCAGATCATGACGCTCCCGCTTGATATAGAGGAGCATGTTCTGCTTGTACCAGAAGTGCACGCTCGCGAGGTTCCAGAGCTTGTATCTGAACAGATCGAAGGCTTGATAGTCGTGGCGTTCGAACTGTCCGGCCCAGAAGGTTTGCCACCTTTCGTTGATATGGCGGTAGCCACCCTGATAAGGGATCGCCGCGCCGAACAGAACGCAATCGCTCAACGCCACGAGATTGTCGACAAACTGCTCACTGGCAGACGGCGCGAGATGCTCGGCGACCTCGAGACTTATCGCGAGGTCGAATCGGCGGTCGAGCGTGAATTGTCGTTCAAGGTCGGTCGTGGTCACACAAGTGGCTGGAATGACGAGGGCGTCGGCATTGGTCCAAGGCCCATCGACGCCAGCAATCGTCGGAACGCCGAGGCCCGCGCATTGTCTGAGCCAGCGGCCGTCGCCGCAGCCCACATCCACGACGGACTCGATCGGGAGTACAGCGACCAGATCCTGTAGCGTCAATCTCGCCGAGCTGTCGGTGAGAGCGCCGTGCCGGGCGTGCCATGCAAAATCGTAGCTCACGAGAAATCCTTGCCGCGAATTGCCGAGAGAAGCTCCGACGCCGTATCGACACCGGCTCCAGTTGCCGCCGTGTGACCGTCGCGCGGAGATGCTCTCGCGTCAAAGCAGCCAAACGTTACGATTGTCGAGGCACGCGCATGCCGGAGGGGGGAGACCATCAGTCCGTCGTGCGCCAGGCCATCCAAAAGTTGTAGCTCCGAGCCGAACTTGGTATGTCCTAGCGAGGTCGAATGCGACGCGGGAAAAGCTCGTGACTGTGAGGGTCCCTCCCGACAGGACGCATGGACGTCATGGCCTGCCAGGAGCGGGGCCACGCGAATCTGGTCACGCCACGGCGTCCCGCACCACGAGACACCGGGGTCTTGAAACACCAAACGACCGGCTTCCGCTCCCACGAGGGATCCGCGCGCGACGGAATTCAAACGCCACTGCGTTCTACAATTGCCGCCTCGAGACGCACGGCAGGCAGACTTAAAAAATTCGCGCCAACGGGGCCGAGAAAGAGTGATCATGAAGCGCAGCACTGGGGGATGGTTCGTCACACTCGCGGTAGTGGGAACGGCGGCACTTGCCGGCGCCGGCTGGTATTATTTCTTCCGGGAGCCGACTGCGACGTTCGACATCCAGACCGTGGAGTTGAGCCGCGGATCCATCGAACGGAGCATCTCGGCCACCGGATCGGTGGAAGCGCTGGTCACCGTCGACGTCAGTTCACAACTCTCTGGCCAGATCTCAGCGGTCAGCGTCGACTTCAACTCGCCCGTCCAGAAGGGTGGCAACCTTGCCGTCATCGACCCGAGAACCTTCGCCGCACGTGTCGCCTCAGCCGAAGCCAATCTCGCCATCGCCCGGACAACCGTCGCCGTCGGCGAGGCTAGCGTCGTCAAGTCCAAGGCGCTGCGTGATCAGGCTCAACGTTCCGTCGAACGACAGCGAGCGCTCATCGCCCGAAACGTGACGTCGGCCGCTACTCTCGACACCGCGGAGACCGAACTTGCAACCGCCAAGGCCGACCTTGCCGTCGCGGAGGCGCAGCTCGAGAATGCACGTGCGACCGTGAAGCAACGTGAGGCGGACCTGTCGCAGGCGAAACTCGATCTAGACCGCACGCAGATACGCGCACCGATCGACGGCGTCGTCATCGCACGCAACATCGACCTCGGCAGCACGGTCGCAGCGAGCCTTCAGGCACCCGTGCTCTTTCAGATCGCCCAGGACCTGAAGCAGATCCAGATCCTCGTGCTCGTCGACGAGGCCGACATCGGCTCGATCGAAACCGGGCAGAACGTCACGTTCACGGTCGATGCCTTCCCCGACCGGGTCTTTCGCGGCGAGGTGGCGCAAGTTCGTATCGCGGGTACGACGACCAACAATGTCGTCACCTACACCGTGGTCGTTCGCGCGCAGAACCCGCAGCAGAAACTCCTTCCCGGCATGACCGCAACCGTGCGCATCGTTACCGGCACGCGTCGCGACGTGCTGCGTGTCCCCAACGAGGCGGTTCGCTTCACACCTCCGACGGACCTGACGCCAGCGGAATCTCCCGGGCGGCCGAACCGGGACGAGGCGATCGTCGCCTCGATCTCGGAAAAGCTCAAGCTGAGCGACGAGCAGATCAAACAGTTCAGCGAGGGATTGGCCGCCGCACGCGTGAGCCGCGAGGCATCGCGCACATTGCGCGAGCGTCGTCCCGCCAATGGCGAAACCTCGACCAGCGTTTCGCCCCGTCGTGGCGCCGTCCGTCAGTCGGCGTCGGGCGGCACTCCGGAGCGTCGCGGCCGGCTGACGCGTGTGCTCGAAGGCATCCTGACACCAGAGCAGTTCACCGAGTTCAAGGCGCTTCGTGACGAATGGCGCGACACGACACGCCCGGCGATCGTGTGGACGCAGTCGGGCAAGGCGCTGCAGCCCCACCGTATGGTGCTCGGCCTTTCCGACGAAACCTTCAGCGAAGTCGTCCGCGCCGAACTCAAGGAGAACGACCGTGTCGTTACGCGAGCGCGCCGCAATGGTGGCGCCGAACGCGACAGCGGAAGGCGCGGCAGACGATGACATCAATGCCTGAAAGCGCGCAATTGACCCGCAATCCGCCGCCCGTCGTATCCTGCCGCGACCTCACCAAGTCGTACGCCATGGGCGAGCAGGCGCTGCAAGTCCTGCGCGGCGTCAGCTTCGACGTAAAGCCCGGCGAGTTCGTGGCGATCATGGGGCCATCGGGCTCCGGAAAGTCGACGTTGCTCAATCTCATCGGGGCACTCGACACTCCGACGACGGGTTCACTCAGCATCGCGGGAACCGATGTGGGCGGCCTCGACGACGACGAACTCGCGCACCTGCGCAATCGCGTGATCGGCTTCGTCTTCCAGCAATTCAACCTTCTGCGGCGCACATCGGCACTTGAGAACGTAAAGATGCCGCTGCTCTATTCGCGCACGCCCGCAAAGGATGCCGACGCCGTCGCCGCACAGCGGCTCGTCGCGGTGGGCCTCGGCGACCGCCAAGGCCATACCGCCGCGCAACTCTCCGGCGGGCAGCAGCAGCGCGTCGCGATCGCTCGCGCCCTCGTCACCAGTCCCCAACTCATCCTGGCAGACGAGCCGACCGGCGCCCTCGACACCAAGACGTCGAAGGACATCATGGACCTGTTCACCCAGCTGCATCGCGACGGCATGACCATCATCATGGTGACCCACGAGGCCGAAGTGGCGGACTATGCCGAACGCCTCCTGCGGTTCCGTGACGGCCTGCTCGTCGACGACATACGGCAAACGCCGAAGGCCATGCCATGAACCTCGCCAACTATCTGACATCCGCGCTTGCCGCCATCCGACTCAATGCCATGCGCAGCATCTTGACCGCGCTCGGCGTCATCATCGGCGTCGCCTCCGTCATCGTGATGTCGGCCATCGGCAGTGGCGCGCGCCAGGAGGTCGAACGCAGCATCAGCCGTCTCGGAACCAACATGCTGACGATATCGCCTGGTTCGTCACGTTCAGGTCGATCGCGCGGAGGTGCCGGAACCGCGACACCTCTCTCGGAAGACGATATGGACGCCATCGCTGACCGCATCGCCGGCGTGTCGGCAGTCACCGGGAGCCTCTCGATCAACGCGCCGATCATCTACGGCAACAAGAACTGGACGACGTCGGTTACCGGTACCAGCGCATCGTTTCCGGAGGTGCGCGACTGGGAGGTCGACGAGGGCTACTACTTTACGCCCGAACAGGTGCAACGCGGCGCCAAGGTCGCGGTCCTCGGATCGTCCGTCGTCCGCGAGGTGTTCGGCGGCGCAAGCACGATCGGCGAGAGGATACGCATCGCCGGCGCACCATTCGAGGTGATCGGCGTAATGAAGACCCGCGGCCAGGCCGGCGGGTTCCGCGACCAGGACGACATCGTTCTCATCCCGCTATCGACGGCGCGCGCCCGTCTGGCCGGCCAGAATGCGACCGTGCCGAACCAGGCTGGGTCGATCCTCGTCAAGGTCGGCGATGCCGGAGATCTCGCTGCGGCGGAGGAAGATATCGTTGATCTGCTCAGGCAGCGCCGACGCATCCGCACCGGCATGCAGGATGATTTTCGCGTGCGCAATGTCGCCGAGATCGTCCAGGCTCGCACCGCCGCGCAGCAGACGCTGACATGGCTTCTCGCGGCGACGGCCGCCATCTCGTTGATCGTCGGCGGGATCGGCATCATGAATATCATGCTGGTTTCGGTCACGGAGCGGACACGTGAAATCGGACTGCGGATGGCCGTCGGTGCGCGCAAGCGCGACATCCTCGCGCAGTTCCTGACCGAAGCGATCGTGCTTTGCATCGCCGGCGGCCTGATCGGCCTCGCGCTCGGTGTCGGGGCAACGTACGCTATAGCGTTCCTCGCGGGATGGCCGGTACTGGTCAGCGGCACCGTCATCGCTGTCGGCATTGGGGCATCGGCGTTCGTCGGTGTCGTCTTCGGTTATGTGCCGGCGCGACAGGCGGCGCACCTCAACCCGATCGATGCGTTGCGCTACGAATAGACATCGTGCTGGCGCCACCCTGCGTGGCGCCACATGCGCCGTAGGAACGTAGCGACGATCACCAGGCCAGCGATGGCGAATAGAGCGCCGACGGAAGCAGAAGAGCCTCGACGGGGCACACATGACGCAGAGCATTCTTTCCGTCGCGGCACTCCTGATCGGCTCGGGATTCCTCTTGTTCGCCGGCGGCGTCAACGCGCTGATCCTTCCGGTACGGGGCGCGGCGGAAGGGTTCAGCTCGCTTTCGCTCGGCCTTCTCGGCACGAGTTGGGCGTGCGGCTATGTTCTCGGCTGCCTGTTCGTGCCGCGGCTCGTGGTGCGCGTCGGCCATATCCGTTCGTTCAGCGTCATGGCATCGCTTGCCGGGCTCGCTATCCTGGCTTCCCTGCTGTTCGTTTCCCCCTTCACCTGGATCGGCCTCAGAGCGATTTCGGGGTTCTGCTTCGCGGGGGCTGCGATGATTGTCGAGGGCTGGCTCGGTGAGCGCAGCGACGTCTCGACACGCGGCAGGATCTTTGGCGTCTACACGATGATCAACCTGTTCGCGACGACGGCCGGTCAGATGATCCTGACGACGGGTGACCCGAAGGGGCACACGTTCTTCGTCGTCGCGGCGATGTTCTACATCCTGGCTGTCATCCCGCCGGCCGTCACGTCGTCCGCTTCGCCGACTCCGCTCGTCGAAACGCGCGTCGACATTGCCGCGCTCTACCGGAACTCGCCGGTTGCCGTCGTATCGTCGTTCATGGTCGGCATCGCCAATGGCGCCTTCGGCACGCTCGCCGCAGTGTACGCCAAGGGTATAGGCTTCGACCTGACGACGATCGCACTGTTTGCGAGCCTGCCCATTCTCGCTGGTGCCGCGGCTCAGATTCCGATCGGCATCGCGTCGGATCGCATCGACCGACGCATCGTTCTCACGGTCGTCGCGCTCGTCGCAGCGCTGGCGGATCTCGCCTTCATCTTCAACAGGCCGGACGAGAGCGCGGTCGCACTGGTCGCCGCCGTTATCTTGGGTGCGGCGATCTTCACGATGTATCCGATCATTCTCGCCCACGCGAATGATCACGCGCCGCCGGCATCCACCATCCTGACCAGCGGTGGCCTGCTGATGGTGTTCGGCCTCGGTGCCATCTTCGGTCCCCTCGTCGCGGGCTTCGCGATGGACTTCGTTGGCATGCATGGACTTTTCATGACGACCGCGACCGCGCATATCGCCATCGTCGCGCATTCGCTGTGGCGTGTCGGGCAACGGGCAGGCGTGCCCGACGACGAGAAGGCCGCATTCATGGTAACGCCGCTGGCACGGACGATGACACCGCAAACGGCCGTGCTCGCGCAGCAGTCGGAGCTGACAGACACTGAGACTGAGACTGAGACTGAGACTGAGACTGAGCCGGAGTCCGCGCTCCAATCCGACCCCGACGACAAATCCGAGCCGACAGACGACGAGCCCGGCCCCAACGAACCCAGCCGCTGATTGTCGCGATCAACGACTTGGTCGCGCCGTGTCTCTCGTCCGGCCCCGCCCTCCGCACCACGACAGCCCGGCCCCGAGAGGCGGCGATCACCCCCTCCGGTCAGCGAAGAACGACCGTAGCAGAGCCGCGGCCTCGGCTTCGCTCAGGCCGTCGTAGACCTCCGGCGCGTGGTGGCACGTCGGCTGGGCAAAGATGCGTGGTCCGTGCGCGATGCCGCCGCCCTTCGGATCGGGCGCGGCATAATAGACGCGACGGATGCGGGCGAACGAGATTGCAGCAGCGCACATCGCGCAGGGTTCGAGTGTGACATAGAGATCGCAGTCGGGCAGCCGCTCCGAGCCTCGCGCCGAGCACGCGGCGCGGATAGCCAGGATTTCCGCGTGCGCCGTCGGGTCGGCAAGTTCGCGCGTCCGGTTGCCCGCGCGCGACAAGACGCGCCCGGTGGCGTCGACGATGACGGCCCCCACCGGAACCTCGCCGCGCGTCGCTGCCGCCGCCGCCTCGTCCAGCGCAAACGCCATATGGTCGTTGGGTGCTGGGAGTGCCATAAGGAGTTCCTTGTCGCCCTCAGAGAAGAAAACATGGCCCGAGATTCAAAGCCCCGAGACCCGTCGCGCGGTTCGCGCACCACGCGACCCGGCCCAGCGCATGGCGGCAAACCGCACGCACCCGGCGGAAAACCGCACGCGCAAGGCGCCGTCAAGGGGCCACGACCCGGACCCAACCGCCCCCGTCGCGATAAAGCGGCGGAAGCCCCGGTTCGCTCTCCCGATGCGCCAATCCGCATCGCCAAGGCAATGGCACGGGCCGGCTTGTGCTCCCGTCGCGACGCCGAACGCTGGATCGCAGACGGACGCGTCAGCGTCAACGGGAAGCGTCTCGACACACCAGCCGTCGAGATCGGCCCGACCGATACCGTACTCGTCGACGGCCAGGCGCTGCCGGCGGCAGAACCCGCTCGCCTTTGGCGCTATCACAAGCCGCGCGGGCTGGTGACGACACACGCCGACCCCGAGGGTCGCCCAACCGTATTCGACAACCTGCCGCCAGATCTCCCGCGCGTCATTTCGATCGGCCGCCTCGACTTCAACACCGAGGGACTGTTGCTTCTGACCAACGACGGCGCTCTGGCCCGCCACCTGGAGCTGCCCACGACCGGCTGGCTCCGGCGCTACCGGGTGCGCGCCCATGGCCGTGTGAACCAGACAGATCTCGACCGGATCAAGGACGGCATCGAGATCGATGGCGTGCGTTATGGGCCGATCGAGGCCACCCTCGACAGCATCCAGGGCGCCAACATCTGGCTGACGATGGCGATCCGCGAGGGCAAGAACCGGGAGGTTCGGCGCATCCTCGAGCATCTCGACCTCACCGTTAATCGGCTGATCCGCATTTCCTATGGTCCCTTCCAGCTCCTGGACCTGCTCCCTGGCACCGCCGATCCGGTCAAGCGGCGCGTCCTTGCCGACCAGCTGGGCACGGCGCTGGCCGACGAGTTCCAGCTTTCGGGTGCCGATCCTGAGATGGTCGATCCGCGCGCGCGCGCCAAGGCAAGCGAACGCCGCGAGTTGGCTGCAACCGAGGCTGCCGGCGAACGCCCCACAGGTCGGTCGCGACAGGTGCCGCACATCCGGCGCGGTCCGAAGCAGGATGCGGCCGGCGGACGCGAAGCATTTGGCAAGGCAGGCGGTGCTCATCAGGGCCTCAGCCGCGGTCAGCGCCCGGGCGCGTTGGCGGGGCCGGGCAGTGGTTCGAAGCCTGCCCATCGGAACGCTGCCCATGGGAATACTAGAGGGCTCGAGTCAAAGTTCGGCTCCAAATCCGATACCAGATCGGGCACCCGGACGAGCGGCCGCGTGGACGATCGTCGTGGCGCGCCGCGAGACGAAACAACGACCAGCCAAGGCGGTGGTGCACACGACGACGTCCGCGGATATAGGCCAGCGGAGTCAAACGTCGATCGCGGCGGCGATCGCACCGACCGGGGCGAGCGTGGCCATCGCCATCACGGCAGCGCTGAACGCGCGCGAGGCGCGGCACGGGCGACCGCGTCGCCACCGTTCAACGACCGCGATGGGCGATCCCAGGAGCCGCGGCTTGGCCGTCGCGAAGACCGCTCTGACACTCGCGGGCAATCGGGTCCGCCCCATCGCGGCGGCAAACCACCACGCGGTGCCCCCTCCCGAGGTGGTGCACCGCAAGGTGGCGCACCGCGACCGAGCGGACGGCGGCGCGCGAAGTACGCCTCCGACGAGCAGCGCGATGCGCGCGATGTCGGCGCGCGGGATCAGCGTGGTCCGCGCGATGCAGGCGTTCGGCGCAATGCAGCGGCCGGCGACACGGAGCAGCGTCACAATCACCGTGAGGGACGTCGGCCCGGCGACGGTCCGCGGCCCTGGAACGCGGCACGCAATCGCGATGACGGGCGACCTTCAGGACGGCCTGGCGCGCACCGACCGGGCAGCGACCGGACGGGCTCCGACCGTGGTTCGCGGAACGAGACTGGTCCAAGAGACGGGAGTGGACCTCGTCCTCGCAGCGGCGGCAGTGCTGGACCTGGGCGAGGCCGCAGCGCCGCCCCCGGGTTTTCACACGCGCCGAACCGCGAACGATCGAGCGGCACCCGCGATCGCGATCAGGATCGATCCGTTGGTGGCAGTGACACGCCCGCAAGGGCCAGATCGCCGAAGTCGAAAATGGGCAACACCGTGAGGACGGGCGGCGAGAAGCCCATGCGATCGCATCATGGCAAGCGGCCGAGCGCAGGCGGGCCGAGCGGAACCGGTGGCAAGCGCGGGCCCGGCGGACCTCGACCACAACGTTCATCGGAACCGCGCGGACCACGCCCCGGCAAACCGAAGGCGCCGTAATGCGGATTGTCGGAGGATCGTTGCGGGGACGGGTGCTGGTCGCTCCGTCGAACGACGCCGTACGGCCGACGTCCGACCGGGTGCGCCAATCGGTCTTCAATATCCTCGAGCATGGGATCGAGGGTGTCGCCCTGGACGGCGCCCGAGTCTTGGACCTCTTCTCGGGCACCGGCGCACTCGGTCTCGAGGCGGTGTCACGCGGCGCCCGCTATTGCCTGTTCATCGAACAGGATGCGACCGCGCGCGCCCTCATCCGCCGCAATGTCGAGACGTTCGCCTTGACCGGTATGACCCGCATCTGGCGCCGCGATGCAACCGACCTTGGGCCGGCTGGCAACATGGAGGCGTTCAGCTTCGCCTTCCTCGATCCGCCTTACGGCCAAGGGCTGGGCGACCGAGCGCTTGCCAGCCTGACAGCGGGAAAATGGCTCGCTGAAGGCGCGGTGATCGTGCTCGAGGAACGCACAGGAACGGACGTCACGCTACCGGAGCCGATTGTCGAACTCGACCGGCGCACGTGGGGCGATACGGATGTGCGGTTTTTGCGGTATGGCGGCAGCGTCGGCGGTTGACGCCGGTCATGCGGAAGGGTCCGCTCATGGCTTCGTGCGGGACCCGGCCGCTCTCGATTGTCGCGGCGACAACTGCTGCGACTGTGCCCGTAGGCGGTGCTGATCGCCGTGTCGATCATCGTCTTCGTCGTCTGCACCTACCGGAGCATCCGGGTCTGAGCCGGAATTCGCATCGTCCTTGAGTGCCAGATCCGCAAATCGATCCAACAGTTCGAGGATGTTGGCGCGATCGGCTTGCGACATTGCCAGGAAGGCGCGCTCGAAGGCATGACCGAGCAGCGGTGATGCCGCGACGAGCGCGCGTGCTCCGTCGCTCGTGATCGACGTCAGAACGTTGCGGCGATCTTTGGTGGAACGATGCCGGTCGATCAGTCCTTTAGATTCGAGCTTGTCGAGAATTCCGACGACGGTCGCCGGTGTCAGTCCAACCTCGCGCGCAACCGCCCGGCCAGTCACCGGCCCAATTGCCGAAACGCAATCGAGGACCGCATACTGCGGCAGCGTCAAACCGATGTCCTGATCGATCCGGCGTGAATAGAGCTGGACCGCTCTCGCGATCTTGCGGATCGACTTCAGAACAAGTCGAATATCGCTGTCTTGCTGCATCGCACCTCACGATTTGACCTCTAATCATTATAGGTCTAATGATTTGTCGTCAAATTATTCGGTTCGCAATTGGGAGACGTGTTGTATGTGCGGGATTTGCGGTGAGCTGTTTTTCGACGGCGCGGGCGAGGCATCAGCCTCGCGCATCGAGCGGATGGCGGATTGCCTGCGCCCGCGCGGCCCCGACGGGTCTGGCGTCATCGTCCGCGGCCCGGTGGGCTTCGGTCATCGACGCCTGAAGATCATCGATCTGACGGAGCACGCAGCACAACCCTTCGTCGACACCGAACTCGGGCTAACCCTCGCCTTCAATGGCTGCATCTACAATTATCAGGCGCTGCGCGGCGAACTCGAAGCTCAGGGCTACAGGTTTTCCTCGCACGGCGACACCGAGGTGATCGTCAAGGCTTGGCACGCCTGGGGTCCGAAAGCGGTCGAGCGCTTCCACGGCATGTTCGCCTTCGCCATCCACGACCGGGAGACGCGGCGGGTGGCGTTCGTCCGCGACCGCTTCGGCATCAAGCCGCTCTACTTCGCCGAGATCCCGGGCGGCTTAAGGTTCGCCTCCACCCTGCCGGCGCTACTCGTCAACGGCGACATCGACACCTCGATCGATCGCGTCGCACTGCATCACTACATGAGTTGGCACGCCGTCGTTCCGCCGCCACGCACGATGCTGGCGGGTGTGCGCAAACTGCCGCCAGCCACTATTCGGATCGTCGAGCCCGATGGGCGCACGACAGATACGACCTATTGGGCACCAGACTTCACGCGTGATGCGAAGGATGCCGCACGCCCCTTCGGCGAGTGGCGCGACATGGTGCTCGAATCGCTGCGCACCGCCGTGCGCCGCCGCATGGTCGCCGACGTTCCCGTCGGTGTCCTCCTGTCAGGCGGTGTCGACAGCTCGCTGATCGTCGGGCTCCTCGCCGACGAGGGCCAGCACGGTCTCGCGACCTATTCGATCGGTTTTGAAGAGGCGAACGGCGAGAAGGGCGACGAATTCCACTATTCGGATCTGATCGCACGCCACTACGACACGAACCACCACAAGATCTTCATCCCGTCGAGCGAGATGCTGGAGAACCTCCCGAACGCCATCCATGCGATGTCGGAGCCGATGGTCTCCTATGACAACATCGGCTTCTTCCTGCTCTCTCGCGAGGTCGCCAAGTCGATCAAGGTCGTGCAATCCGGGCAAGGTGCGGATGAAGTCTTCGGCGGCTACCACTGGTATCCGCCGCTGGCCGCTTCGAACGACGCGGCGGGGGACTACGCGACAGCCTTCTTCGATCGATCGCACGCGAAACTCGCAACCCACCTGGCACCTGAACATCTCGCGGACCGCGACGAAAGCCTGGCTTTCCTCGTGGATCACTTCGCGCGTCCCGGTGCCGACGACCCGGTCGACAAGGCTCTGCGCCTCGACACCAACGTCATGCTGGTGGATGATCCGGTCAAGCGGGTCGACAACATGACAATGGCCTGGGGCCTCGAGGCGCGTGTGCCGTTCCTCGATCACGAACTCGTCGAACTCGCCGCCCGCATACCCGCCGAGCACAAGCTCGCCCACGGTGGCAAGGGCGTCCTCAAGGAAGCCGCGCGGCGCGTCATTCCGGCCGACGTTATCGATCGCCCGAAAGGATATTTTCCTGTGCCAGCGCTGAAATACATCGACGGTCCCTATCTTGAGATGGTCCGCGATGCATTGACGAGCGAACGCGCGCGGGCGCGCGGACTTTTCCGCAGAGATTATCTCGACAGCCTTTTCGACGCGCCGACCGAGCACATCACGCCGCTTCGCGGCTCCGAGCTCTGGCAGGTTGCACTTCTCGAAATGTGGCTACAGTCGCAGGGAGTATAGGTCCATGAAGGATCCGGACCGCCAGCCCCAGCCTCGGCGGCGCAACGAGCAGCATCGGCTGCAACGCATGCGCCAGGAAGGTGGAACGCCGTTTTCCGGTACGCCGCAACTGCAGACGGAAGCCAGCATCGATTGCGGTTGGGGGCGACTGATCTTCGCCCAGACCTTCGAATCGCCCGATCGCCTCGCCAGCGTGCTGCGCGCCGAGGCAGCCGACCGGCGCGATATCGCGCTTTACGTGCGCGAACCGCACGTCGTGCTCGCCGCTGCCCCGCAGGAAATGTTTCTCGACCCGTCGCACACCTATCGGCTCGATCTCTCGACGCACCGCCCCGTGCACCGCCGCAGCCAGCGTTTCGTCGTGCGTCGACTGACCAACAAGCTCGATGCCGAAGCAATCAACATCATCTATGCGATGCGCGGCATGGTGGCGGTTCCGCCTGACTACTTCTGGTCGCGTCGCGATGCACGCGCCATCACCGTGCTTGTCGCAGAGGATACCGAAACCGGCGAGATCCTCGGCTCCGTCATGGGCGTCGATCATTCACTCGCGTTCGAGGACCCCGAGCACGGCTCGTCTCTGTGGTGCCTCGCGGTCTCGCCACAAGCACGTCATGGCGGCATCGGTGAAGCGCTCGTTAATCGCCTTGCCGAGCAATTCACCGCGCGCGGCGCGCACTTCATGGATCTCTCCGTGCTGCACGACAATAGCCAGGCCATCGCGCTCTACGAAAAGCTGGGCTTCCGGCGCGTGCCCGTCTTTTCCGTGAAGCGCCGCAACCCGATCAACGAGCCGTTGTTCGCCGGCCCTCCGACCGATGAAGACCTCAACATCTATGCGCGCATCATCGTCGATGAGGCCCGCCGGCGCGGCATCGGCGTCGAGGTGACCGATGCCCAGAGCGGTTTGTTCCGCCTGAGCTACGGCGGCAGATCGGTCCATTGCCGTGAATCTCTCAGCGAGTTTACGACAGCCATCGCGATGTCGATCTGCGACGACAAGCGCCTGACCCGGCGCATCGTCGAGAACGCAGGCGTCCACGTGCCGGACCAGATGACAAACGGCGATGCGACGGAGCGCACCGCGTTCCTCGCAAAGCACGGCAAGGTCGTCGTCAAGCCGGCTCGCGGCGAACAGGGCCGCGGCATCTCGGTCGGATTGAAGACACCGGCTGCCGTCGAAGCGGCCGTCGATGCCGCGCGCGCCGTTTGCGAGGACGTCATCATCGAGGAGCACTTCGACGGCGAGGATCTGCGGCTCGTTGTGATCGACTACAAGGTCGTGGCCGCGGCCGTGCGGCGACCTGCTCGCGTGACGGGCGATGGAAACGCGACGATCCGCCAGTTGATCGAGACGCAGAGCCGACGCCGCGCCGCCGCAACACATGGCGAAAGCCGCATCCCACTCGATGCGGAAACGGAACGCTCCGTGCGCGAGGAAGGATACGGCTTCGACGACGTTCTGCCCGAAGGCACCGACATAACCGTCCGCAAGACCGCGAACCTTCACACGGGCGGAACGATCCACGATGTCACCAGCGAAACGCATCCAGCGCTGATCGAAACCGCCATAAAAGTTGCCCGCGCCATCGAGATACCTGTGACCGGCATCGACCTCCTGGTGAAGAGCCCCAAGAAGCCGGAGCATGTTTTCATCGAAGCCAACGAGCGGCCAGGTCTCGCCAACCACGAGCCGCATCCGACCGCCGAGCGGTTCGTGGACCTTTTGTTTCCGCACTCGATTCCGCAGGCCGTTAGAACCGCACAGAGGAGACAAGGCAAGTGAGTGGGCAAGCTACAGCGCTCGAATCCGACAGCGGCCAGAGGCTGGAAATCGACACGGAATATCTGCAGGATCAACTGGCTGCGCTGCTGGACATCCCAAGCCCCTACGGCTTCACCGACACAATCGTTCGCTATGTCTGCGGAGAACTCGACCGACTCGGCATCGACTACGACTTGACGCGGCGCGGCGCCATCCGCGGCTGCCTCCCGGGCCGTCAGAAGCTCGGCGCACGCGCCATCGTCTCGCACCTCGACACGCTTGGCGCCCAGGTCAAGAGCATCAAGAGCAACGGCCGGCTGGAACTGGTGCCCATCGGAACGTGGTCAGCGCGATTTGCCGAAGGAGCGCGCACGACGGTTTTCACCGAGAAGGGCAGCTATCGCGGCACCATCCTGCCGTTGAAGGCCTCCGGCCACACGTTCGGCGACGACGTCGATCTGATGCCGGTCGGCTGGGACTACGTCGAGCTGCGGCTCGACGCGCCGTCGCGCAACCAAAGTGAGATCGAACGGCTCGGCGTCGATGTTGGAGACATCGTCGCGATCGATCCGCAGCCCGAGTTCCTGGAGAACGGCTACATCGTTTCGCGGCACCTCGACAACAAGGCAGGCGTCGCCGTCATGCTTGCCGCCATGAAGGCCTTGAAAGACGTGCCGGAGCGGCCCGTCGAGACGTTCTGGCTGTTCACGATCGCCGAGGAAGTCGGCCATGGCGCTGCGTCCGTGCTGTTGCCCGACATCGCGTCGATGGTCGCAGTCGACAACGGCACGTCGGCACCAGGACAGAATTCCACCGAATTCGGCGTCACCATATGCATGGGCGACCAGACCGGCCCGTTCGACTACCACCTGACGCGGAAGCTCGTCGAACTCTGCCGGCACCACGACATCCGCTACCAGAAGGATGTTTTTCGCCACTATCGCTCGGACAGCGCGTCAGCGATCGAGGCCGGCGCCGACGTGAGGACCGCACTGGTGACGTTCGGGGTCGACGCAAGCCACGGCTACGAGCGCATCCACATGCACGCGCTGCGTTCGCTCTCCGAACTCCTCACATGCTACAGTCTGAGCAGTGTCGCGATCAAACGCGACAAGCGCGCAATTTCCGGGCTCTCCGGCTTCACCCGCCAGCCAACGCAACCGGCAGACCAGCAACCACCGATCGCCGAGGACGAGCCCGCCGAATGAGATGTGTTTTCGCTCGTGATTTTTTCGCTCACGGCTGATCCTCG
>JAGRKS010000092.1 GCA_020442185.1 Hyphomicrobiaceae bacterium | reverse complement strand
TGCGCATGACGCTCGGCAGAGCCGCCGACGCCAGATCCCGCCGCGCGACCCAGCGGCAGCGCTCCGCCTCCGCCCAGAAGGTCAACTCGGCGTCGACCGGAACGATCGCACGGTAGACGACGAGATCAAGCCGGAAATGCGTGAAGGTATGCGTGACGACACCGGGCACCTGCCACCAGTCCGCGCGCACAGGGGCAGCCCGCACCGCACTGTCACGGGGTGGGGCCTCGTCCGCCCAAGCCGTCGACGGGACCTCGAGCATGCCGCCCAGAAGCCCCGCATCGGGGCGCTGGCGCAACAGCACGTGACCGTCCTCGCGTAGCGCCAGGAAAGCCGCCCCGAATCGCTGCGGCCGTTCCGGCTTTTCGCTCTTGGCGGGCAGGGATGCCTCGATGCCCTTTGCGGCTGCTGCGCAATCGGCCTGCAGCGGACAGACGAGACACGACGGACTGCGTGGCGAGCAGATCGTCGCGCCGAGATCCATCATCGCCTGCGCGAAATCTCCCGGCCGACCGGGCGGCGTCAGCGTTGCAGCAAGGCGGCGCAATTCACCCTTGGCCGCGGGCAGTGGCTGGCGCACCGCAAACAATCGCGCCGTCACCCGCTCGACGTTGCCATCGACGGGCGTCACCGCCTCACCGAAGGCGATCGCGGCGATGGCGGCAGCTGTGTAAGGGCCGATGCCGGGTAGCTTCACGAGTTCGGCCGATGTCCGTGGAAAGCGGCCGGCGTGGTCGCGGACGATCACGCCCGCGCACTCGTGCAGCTTGCGGGCCCGCGCGTAATAGCCAAGACCCGCCCAGAGGGCGAGCACGTCCTCGCGCGGCGCCGACGCCAGCGCCTCGACGCTCGGCCAGCGGACGAGAAAACGCTGAAAATAAGGGATTACCGCTTTTACTGTTGTCTGCTGCAGCATGATTTCGCTGAGCCAGACCTTGTAGGGGTCGGAGCGCCGGCCGCGCTTGGCGCGCCAAGGCAGATCGCGACGCTCGCGGTCATACCAGTCGAGCAGAGCCGCGACGGTATCCGGGCCAGCCGGCCTCAATGGGAGTTGCTTGCGCGCCACTGCCGTCACGAGTGCCCCCAGTCATCGTCGACTTCCGGTGGACCGCGCCGGCGCGAATCGACCGAATCGTCTCCCGCATGGTATGCAACCGTAGTCCATATGGAAACGAGCGCTTCGAACTTGCCAACCGCGAAATCGAAATCCAGGCCCGCCGCGGTTTCGCAACCGCGCGCCGAGCGGCCAGCGTCAACCGGGCAACCGGTCGGCCAGAATTTTCGACAGTCCGGCGTCCGTCCGGGCGGTATGAGCCGCAGCGCCGCCATGGCCAAGGCGGTGGCGAGCTTCATTCCGAAAATTACCGAGAAGGCCTTTGAGAAGCATGGATTTGCAGCGGCAAGCCTGATCATGGACTGGCCGGCGATCGTCGGCCATGACCTCGCCGCTCTGACCCGCCCCGACCGGCTCAAGTGGCCGCGCGGCGTCGCGACCTTCGCGGAAACCGATCCGCAGGCGAAGGGCCGGCCCGCCGCCACGCTGTTTCTCAAGGTCGATCCGGCGGCAGCGCTCGATATCCAGTACCGGGCACAACAGATCATCGAGCGGGTCAATGCGTACTTCGGCTACGCCGCCGTCTCGGCTTTGCGCATCATCCAGCAACCTATTGAATTTGAAGGCGCATCTAAAGGTGGCGCGACGCCCGCCGCCGCTCACGCCAAGACTGCCGTAAAACCCGTTCCGCAACGCCCTGAAGATAAGTCTTCGGCGAGCAACGATAGCTTGGAGCAGATCAGCGACGACGGATTGCGCGAAGCTTTGCGCAGGCTTGGCAGCAATATTCGCGGCGCCGGGACGTGTAACGATTAAGCGCGGCTTGTTCGTGGCCAGATTTGTCGACGGTGGCTGACGGTGGCTGTTGCGTCGGCGCGCATGCCGGCGCTCGCGGCATGGAAGCGCCAGCGACCTTCACCAACTCGTGAGCCAGCGGAACCACATGATTTGCGATCAAGCCGCTTCATTCATTTGGCATTCAACCCGCTTTTGCCTTATTTGGCTCGACCGCACCATGCTAGGGCGTCGGTTGCCCTCCAGTCCGCCGCCCGGCACTGGCTCGACCCGCGCCGCAATCCGGAGATGACTTGTGACAGACCAAGTGTTCCGCCCCGAGGCCCAGTTGTTCAGCCGTCGCTCACTGATGCTTGGCGCGGCCGGTACCGCCGTTGCGTCCGCTATTTCAGGCGTCGCCATCCCTGACGCTTTCGCACAGCGCCGCGAGAACGTGACCGAAGTTCCGATGGAAGACCTGATGAAGCCCGTCGAGGGGCTGCCGGACGTGTCCATCGGGCCGCAGGACAGCAAGGTCGTCATCGTCGAATACGCCTCGCTGACATGCGGACACTGCAGCCGCTTCCATCGTGACGTCTTCCCGGAACTCAAGAAGACCTACATCGACACCGGCAAGGTGCGCTTCATCATGCGCGAGTTCCCGCTCGACAACCTCGCGGCCGCGGCCGCGATGCTGGCGCGCTGTGCAGGCGACGGAAAGACGTATCCCATGCTCGACCTGTTGTTCGAGAAGCAGGCCGACTGGGCGTTCGCATCTGGCAACCCGGTGCCGAAACTATTCGACATCGCCAAGCAGGCGGGATTTACGCAGGAATCCTTCGAGAAGTGCCTGACGGACCAGAAACTGCTCGATCAGGTCAACGCGCAGCGCACCCGCGGCTCCGAGCAGTTCGGTGTATCGGCGACGCCGACGTTCTTCGTCAACGGCAAGAAGCTCGCCGGCGGCCCGACGATGGAAGCGTTCCGCACCGCCATCGATCCGCTCCTCGGCGACGACAAGAAGTAGCGGATCGGGATGACGAGACATTTTGCGATATCGATGGCCGCGGCGCTTCTGGGCGTCGCGGTATCGGCATGTGCCAACGATCAGCTCTTGAGCGTCGGCACCTCTTCACCCGATCGGATCGCAACCGCCTCGACATCACCATACGGCGACAAACCGGGCGCACAGTCTCAGGCCGCAGGTCCCATGGATGCGCTGGCGCTCAACGGCCAGATCACCGAGCGTCCGCCTGGTGGGCGCGTCGTCATCGCATCACCGAGCGTCGACGAGATCATGAAGACCGGTACGCTCCCCGAAATGTCGTGGGGGCGCGCCGACGCGCCTGTCACCATCGTCAAGTACATGTCGCTGACCTGCCCCTATTGCCGCAAGTTCCAGCGGGAGGTCTTCCCCGCCGTCAAGAAGCGCTACATCGACACCGGCAAGGTGCGCTTCATCATTCGCGAATTCCCGATCGGCAAGGCTTCCGGCAATGCGACGATCGCACTCCGCTGCGCTGATCCGGCCAAATACCTCGACCTCTACGGACGTTTCCTCGACCAGCAGGCGACCTGGGTGTCCCAGGAGGTGCGGCTCGATGCCATATTCAAGGTGGCGCAACAGGTGGGGATGACGCGCGCGCAGTTCGACGCATGCCTCGAGAATCAGCCCATGATCGATGGGTTGAGGTGGGTCAAGGATCGCGGGCGAACGCTCGGGATCATCGGCACACCGAACTTCTTCGTCGATGGCAAGCTAGTCAAACGCGTGCTGTCGCTCGAGGATATCGACGCGCTCGTCGCTGCCGCCAATCAATCGCGCTCCGCTTCGGCCGGAACGGCCGGCGGGCGCTGACGAGCGCATCGCAGGGCAAGGTTCCGTCGTCTTGCGCGACGTCAGGCGGGCGCCCCGAACCCGCACGTTCGACGCGAGGCGCCACGGCCACATTTCGAGGGGCGAGAGGCTGCAATGAAGATCAGCCGTTTGCGATTGCTCGGCTTCAAGTCGTTTGTCGAGCCGACCGAACTCCTGATCGAGCCGGGGCTGACGGGCGTCGTCGGGCCCAACGGCTGCGGCAAGTCCAATCTGCTCGAAGCGCTCCGCTGGGTGATGGGCGAGACGTCGCACAAATCGATGCGCGCGGCCGCGATGGACGACGTCATCTTCTCGGGCACGACATCGCGACCTGCACGCTTCTCCGCCGAAGTGACGATGTTCCTCGACAATGCGGAACGCCAGGCGCCAGCCGAATTGAACGATCGCGACCAGATCGAGATCACGCGGCGGATCGAGCGTGAGGCCGGCTCGGCCTATCGCATCAATGGCCGCGAGGCGCGCGCCCGCGACATCAAGATCCTGTTCGAGGACGCGGCGACAGGCGCCCGTTCGCCAGCGCTGGTGCGCCAAGGGCAGATCGGCGAAATCGTCAACGCCAAGCCAGAGCAGCGCCGCCGCATTCTCGAAGACGCGGCCGGCGTCGCTGGTTTGCACAGCCGCCGCCACGAGGCCGAACTGCGCCTCAAGGGCGCCGAGGCGAACCTCGAACGGCTGACCGACGTCCTCGGGCAGGTCACAGCGCAGATCGACAGCCTCAAGCGGCAGGCCCGGCAGGCGCGCCGATACAAGGAGCTTTCCGAGGAAATCCGCCGCCAGGAAGCCCTGGTGCTGCATCTGCACTGGACCGAGGCGCAGGGCCAGGTCGACAGCGAGGAAGCAAATCTCAAGGATGCCTTGACGAGCCTGACCGCGGCGCTGACCGCGGAATCGCGCGCGGTCAAGGAAGATGCCGAACGCGCCGAAGGGCTGCCGCCGTTGCGCGAGGCCGAGGCGCGCGCCGCCGCCCTGTTGCAACGGCTGAAAGTCGAGAAGGAAGCCTTCGAGCGCGAAGCGACGCGGGCAGCCGAACGCCTCGAGGAATTGGAGGCGAGCGTCAAGCACCTCGATGCCGATATCCTTCGCGAACGCGCGCTGATCGGCGAGGCCAGCGAACTGATCGCAGCACTCGATGCCGAGATTGCCGGGCTCGCAACGACTGACGAAAGCGCCGCCGCCGACGAAGCTGAAGCAGAACGGGTTCATGGCGAGGCCGCGGCGACACTGACGGGTTCCGAGGCCGCCCTCCATGACGCGACGCAACGTCTGGCCGAGGCCCGCGCCGGCCGCCGCAGTCTCGAGCAATCGTCGAACGAACGCCGGCAGGCACGCGAGAAGATCGAACGTCAGCTCGCGGCCCTCGAAGCCCAGGAGCGCGATGCGATGGCGCGCGCGCCCGATGTCGCGAGCCTGGATCAGCAGGCAGCACGCGCCGACGAGCTCGCCCAGCGGATCACCGCCATCGAGGACGACGCCGCGGCTGCCGAAACCGAGGCGGCGGCGCTCGCCCGTCACGTTGCCGGCGCGCGCGAGGCGGCGCAGGCCGCGCGCCTTGCCGTCCGCGCCATTTCGACCGAACGCGAAACGCTCGCCCGGCTTCTGGTACCAAGCCGCGACAGCGAGATTCCCGCGATCGTCGATCAGCTGCGGGTTGCGCCGGGCTTTGAAACCGCGCTCGGCGCCGCCTTGGGCGACGACCTCGATGCACCGGCCGGCGACGATGCGCCGATTCACTGGCGACTGCTCGAATCGAGCCAGACCGATGCCAAGCTGCCCGACGGCGTCGAGCCGCTGTTCGCGCACGTACAGGCGCCATCCGAGCTGACGCGCCGTCTCAGACAGATCGGCATCGTCGCGGACCGCGAACAGGGCGACCGGCTGCAACCCGTGCTGCACCCCGGCCAGCGGCTCGTCAGCCGTAACGGCGACCTGTGGCGTTGGGACGGTTTCGTCGCGGCGGCCGATGGCACGACCGCCGCCGCCCAGCGCCTCGCCCAGAAGAACCGGCTGGCATCGATCGAATACGAAGAGGCGGAAGCGACCGAAAAGGCCGATGCGCTGGTCCAGTCCGAGGCCCAGGCCGTCGCGGCCCATCTCGCCGCCGATGCGCGCGAGCGGACACTGCGCCAGACGTGGCGGGCAACCCAGGCCAGCCTTGCCGAAGCGCGCGACACGCTTGCCCGCATCGAGCGGACCGCGCGCGACACCGAAGCACGTCTCGCATCCGTCCGTGAAGCCAAGCAGCGCACGGCCGACGATCTCGCTGATGCGCGGGAGCGGGAGGCCGGAGACGCCGCGGCTCTCGCCGCCTTGCCGCCCATCGAATCGTTGGAGACGGCGCATGCCGACGCCCGGCGCCAGGCCGACACACACCGCAACGCGGTTGCCATGGCGATGGCGCGGGTCGCCGAACTCGACCGGGCGCGCAAGTCACGCGCATCGCGGCGCGCGGTGGCAACCTCCGAACTGCAACGCTGGCATACCCGCAGCACGGCGGCCGAAGCGCAGATCGCAACGCTGACGGAACGCGCCGGCATCGCCCGGACCCAACTCGCCGAGCTCGCTGATCTGCCGGCGCGCCTGGATGCCCGCCGCCAGGAACTGCTCGACCAGGTGCAGAAAGCCGAGATCGAACGACAAGCCGCCGCCGATCGGCTCGCCGCAGCGGAAGGCGCGCTTCGCGCCGTGCAGCAGGCCTTGAAGGCGGCGCAAGCCGACGTCGGCAACGAGCGCGAGCGACGCGCCCGCGTCGAAGCACGACTTGAAGCCGCACGCCAGCGGCGCCAGGACGAGGCGCGGCGCATCCGCGAAACGCTGGGCGTCATCCCGGAAGGGTGTCTGCCGCTGGCGGGATACGAACCAGACGCCGCGTTGCCGGACCTCGAGGCTGCGGAACGCCAACTCGCCAAGTCGAAGACCGACAGGGAGCGCCTCGGCGGTGTCAACCTGCAGGCGGACGACGAGCTCGTGACGCTCGGCGAGCAGTTCTCGACACTCGAAATCGAGCGCAAGGACATCGAGGAGGCCGTGGCGAAGTTGCGCACGGCCATTCAACAGCTCAACCGCGAAGCCAAGAAGCGGCTCGGCGAGGCGTTCGAAACCGTCGATGGTCATTTCCAGCGGCTGTTCTCGACGCTGTTCGGCGGCGGGGAGGCACGGCTCGAGATGGTCGAAGGCGAGGATCCGCTGGAGTCCGGACTCGAGATCATAGCGAAGCCGCCCGGCAAGAAGCCTGCGACCTTGTCGCTGCTGTCGGGCGGCGAACAGACGCTGACGGCGCTGTCGCTGATCTTTGCGGTGTTCCTCACCAACCCATCGCCCATCTGCGTTCTCGACGAGGTCGACGCGCCACTCGACGACGCCAACGTCGACCGGTTCTGCACGCTGATGGAAAAGATGGCGGAGGAGACGGCGACCCGGTTCCTGGTCATCACGCACCATCCGATGACGATGGCGCGCATGAACCGCTTGTTCGGCGTCACGATGGTCGAGAAGGGCGTCTCGCAGCTCGTATCCGTCGATCTTGAGACCGCGCAGCGCTTCCTCGAGGCCGTCTGAGAGCGCGAGCCCGCCGAGGGCCCGAGCGGAGCATGATTCGAAGAGCCGAATCACCTTGGGAAGGCCGATCCTGCCGTTGGGTGGGCTGGTCGTCTCCTTGGACGCACCCGCGAGCATCGCTGGCAAAAGCTGCGGCTGCGGCAAGATGCCAGCGCACCTCGACGTTCGTCGCTACTACCGACCAAATCCCGTGGTGCGCTCCGGGCGATCGCCGTGCGCAAGGCTCGCATCCGGGCCTCGGAACAGCCCTCCGAAGTGGCCATCGCGGGCTCGCGACGTGCGCGATTTCGCCCCACGATTCTCGACGTTTGTCGGGGCTCCGGTTTCTTGACACCCCTGGGGGGCACAACTATGGTGCGCTGCGTTCGTCACCGCTTTTTCGTAGCGGTGGCGGAACTTCACGTGCCGAGGACCTGGCCAATGTCGACGGATGATAATGGACAGGGCCCGGGCAGCGGGAAGCTCAGCCCACACGATCGTGCCCAGTTCGAGCGTCGGGTTTCCGAGCTTGGCGACAAGCTTGGCAAGGTCCGCGCCGAACAGGCAGCCGAAGATGCGGCCAACCGCGGTTCCGCGACGCGCGGACGCGGCATGTCGTACGGAATTCGGATGGCATCCGAATTGGTGGCCGCCGTGATCGTCGGCGGGTTGATGGGCTACGGGCTCGATCTGCTCCTGGGCAGCAAGCCTTGGCTGTTCCTACTGTTTTTCGTGTTGGGCTTCGCCGCCGGCGTGCTCAACGTCATGCGCGGATATACACGGCTGCAAGCCGATATTTCGCGTGAAACCGGCGGAAAAATCGGCCACTCCGTGCCGGATGACGAAGATTGACCTTGGGGGTTGACGTGGCAGCTGAGCACTCGGGATCAAACGGCGGCGGAATGCCCGATCCGATCCATCAGTTCGAAATCAAGCGCCTTGTTCCGTTCGATCTTTTCGGTCTCGACGCAACCTTCACCAACTCGTCGCTGTTCATGGTCTTGGCGGCCGGTATCATTTCCGGGTTCCTGATCGTGTCGATGCGCGGCCGTTCGCTGGTACCGACGCGACTGCAGTCGCTCTCCGAGATCCTCTATGAGTTCGTCGCCAACATGGTCCGCGACACGATGGGTGCCGGACACGGCGCGATGAAGTACTTCCCGCTCGTGTTCACCATCTTCATCTTCATCTTGACGCTGAACATGCTCGGCATGATCCCAGGCTTCTTCACCGTGACCAGCCATCTGGCTGTGACGGCGGGACTGGCACTCCTCGTGTTTGTCATCGTGCTCGCCGTCGGCTTCGCCAAGAACGGCGTCGGCTTTCTCAAGCTGTTCGTGCCGTCGGGCGTGCCGATCTACGTGCTGCCGCTGGTCGTGATGATCGAGATCATCTCGTTTCTTTCGCGCCCGATCAGCCACTCCGTCCGCTTGTTCGCGAACATGCTCGCGGGCCACATCACGCTCAAGGTCTTCGCCGGCTTCATCATCATGCTTCTGGGTGCCGGCGGCGCGTATGGCGTGCTTGCGATCCTGCCGTTGACGATGGCGACTGCTCTAACCGCGCTCGAGTTCCTGGTGGCTTTCCTCCAGGCCTACGTGTTCGCCATGCTGACGTGCATGTACCTCAACGACGCACTGCATCCGGGGCACTGATCACAGACGCTCTGCGACCGAACCAACCTCTTCAGACCCTATCCAAACCTTCAAGGAGAAGAACAATGGATCCAGCTTCCGCAAAGCTCATCGGTGCCGGCCTCGCCGCCATCGGCACGGGTGCCGCTGCCATCGGCGTCGGCAACCTTTTCGGCCAGTTCCTGCAGGGCGCGCTGCGCAATCCTTCGGCTGCCGACGGCCAGTTCGGCCGCTTGATCTTCGGCTTCGCCGTGACCGAAGCCCTCGGCATCTTCGCGCTGCTGATCGCGTTCCTTCTGCTCTTCACTTGATCCTTCCCGATCAAGTCAACGTCTGCGGCGCGGCGCGGGCTCCCATGAGCCCGCCCGTGCGGCTGCCCCGAGCGCGCGCTTCCTGCTAAACCGGACTAGGTCATGGCTCAACCGCACAATACCGAAACTGGCGTTCCGCACGAAGCGGGGCATTCCACGGCGTTCCCGCCGCTGGACCCGAACAATTTTGCGCCGCAGCTCATCTGGCTCGCCATCACGTTCGCGGCACTCTACACGGTCCTTTCACGCGTCGCGTTGCCGCGCATCGGCGAAGTGATCGAGGAACGTCGCGATCGCATCCAGCGCGATCTCGACGCTGCCGAACGCCTCAAGAGTGAGACGGAGAAGGCATTGCGCGACTACGAGCAGTCGCTTGCCGATGCCCGCAACAAGTCGGGCGCTATCGCGCGCGAGACGCGAGATCGTCTTGCCGCTGAAACCGAGCGCGAGCGCGCCGAGGTCGATGCGGCGGTCAATGCCAAGATCGCCGATGCCGAAAAGCGTATCAACGAGATGAAGACGACGGCGCTCTCGAGCGTCAACGACATCGCCGCCGAGACCGCGGGCGCCATCGTCGGCAAGCTGCTTGGCGAGGATGTCAGCGTGGCCGAAGTCAAAAAGGTTCTGTGAACCCCGCTCTTGGAGATTAGGTCATGTCCCTGCTCAATCCGGCAGCCGCCGAGTTCTGGGTGCTTATTTCGTTCATTCTCTTTTTCGGCATCGTCTTCTACATGAAGGTTCCGGCGCAGCTGACCGGCGCTCTCGATTCCCGCGCCGATGCGATCCGCAAGGAACTGGACGAAGCGCGCCGCCTGCGCGAGGAAGCCCAGGCGCTGCTCGCCGATTACCAGAAGAAGAGCCGCGAAGCCGAGGAAGAGGCCAAGAGCATCGTCGACCAGGCACGCCGCCAGGCCGAAGCGCTCGCCGCCGATACACGCGAGCAGCTCGCAGCCTCACTCGAGCGCCGCACCAAGCTCGCCGAAGAGAAGATCGCGCGCGCCGAAAGCCAGGCCATTTCGGAGGTTCGGTCTTCAGCCGTCGAAGTTGCGCTCGCGGCGGCTGAGAAACTGCTTGCTGGCAAGGTGCAGGGCGCCAAGTCCGATGCCTTGATCCAGCAGAGCTTGGCCGACATCAAGAACAAGCTCAACTGAGATCACGGCTCGGCCATATCTGTTCAGCAACGCCAACTCTGGTTGGTTGAACCCGTTCCCTCTCAGGGAGCGGGTTTTTTGTCGCCCGAACCGACTCCCCTCCGGGGAGCCGGTGCTCTTTTGGCTGCGACATCCGACTCCCCTTACGGGGAGCCGGCCGGATGGCTCTGGTCATGCAGCAGTCGTCGGAATTTCCGGCACCGCTGCCCTGCATGTGCCGTCGGCGATACGGGCACTCCAGCGGCGAAGCCGCTCAGGCGCCAAGGGCGCCCGGCGCGAGCGCCGCCCCCGCG
>JAGRKS010000091.1 GCA_020442185.1 Hyphomicrobiaceae bacterium | reverse complement strand
AAACCCCAAAGGTAAGGAGCGGGCGGGTCACATCTATCTGCTGGTTGGGGAGGGTCACATGGCCTTTGATGACGCCCTCTTCCAATTGGGGATGGACTTGACTCGTTCAAGCACCGCCCAAAAGGAAGATCACTACGAGACGGTTCACGCCATCGCGCACGATTTCGAGAAGAGCGAGCACGACGACGTGGAATTCACGGGAACTCACCTCATCATCGACCTGTTTAATGCCAAGCGCCTCGACGAGCTGATGCACGTCGAAAGAACGCTGAAGCGTTGCGTTGAGATGGCGGGTGCGACGCTCCTGCACATCAATCTCCAGCGTTTCCCCAAAAACGGGGGATTGTCTGGCGTCGTCGTGTTCGACAAGGGTCATGCGAATATTCGCACCTGGCCCGATCGGGACTTCGCGGCGATCGACCTCATGTTCATGGCGCGTAACAGCGCACAGCGTGAGGCTCTCGTGCAGGCTATCGAGCAGGCCTTCAAGCCTGGCGCGATGGAAACGACTGTGTGCCGGCGGGCCAAGGACAGCCGCCGCACCAAGGTCCGCGCGAAGCCGGTCGTGACGGAAAGCCAGCCGAAGGTGGCCACGCGCCGCCTGCGCCGGGCCGCCTGAGCCGGTCTAAGTGTCAGGAAGCCTGAAAAACAACATCACGCCATCGGGGAAACCCGGTGGCGTGATGTTGCATGCCATCGTGTCAGTCGAAGAGCTAAGGCTTTCGCCGACCCTTTGCTAACTTCATCTTCCCTTGCATTTCGCCAGATTTTTGAGTGAGTGCAGACGCTGCCAAAGCCTTGTCACTCGTCAACGCCTTCTTCGGATTCTTCAATACTCTGGCTGCAGAAGCCGCCACTTTGACGCTCGTCTGTTCATCCCATCCCTTCTGCTTCGACGAACGGCACACTGGCGACCCAATTGTCCGGACATTTGAGCGCTCAAGTAGGGCCTTGGACAGGTCGTGCGCAGTCTGCAGATTCATCCAGAACTCAGGGGTAGTATCGAAGAATTCACCCAGACGCAGCGCCGTATCAGCCGTCATGTCGCGGCGACCACGAACGATCTCCGTTATCCGGTTAGCGGGAACGCCAATTCTTTCGGCAAGTCCCGTCGCGCTCATGTCGAGCGGGTTCAGATATTCGTGGCGAAGGATCTCGCCGGGATGTGTACGCACGCGCATGGCCTTCATCCTCAGTGATAGTCCACGATTTCGATATCTTCCGGACCTGCGTCATTCCACCGGAAACAGACCCGCCACTGGTCATTGATCCGAATGCTGTGTTGACCTCTGCGATCACCCTTGAGCGCTTCGAGCCGATTGCCTGGTGGCGATCGGAGATCTCCCAAAGCAGCGGCGGCGTGCAGGATGTCCAGCTTTCGGAGTGCAACCGCCTCTATGCACCGCCACTCAGGAGGGCAAACCCCACTTTCGAACAGCCGTCTCGTCTTCTTATCGGCGAAGCTGCGGATCATGGTCGTCTCCCAAAGAAACTGGACGTTCCATGACCGCCTGCGTCCGATGAACCGGTCGCAATATATGATACGTACCACGTATTAGTCAAGGCCAGGCTCTGCACACGCAGCTCACGCATCGCCCCCAACTACCCCAACCTCTCCCGGAACTGCTGGTAGCCGTAGCGCCGGACGACGCGATAGGTGCCGTCCACATCGAGCATCGCGATGTCGGGCAGCGGTGTCCCGTTGAACGTGGTGTTCTTCACGAACGAGTATTGCATCATGTCGGTGAAGACCAACCGATC
Source organism: Hyphomicrobiaceae bacterium (assembly GCA_020442185.1). GTDB lineage: Bacteria > Pseudomonadota > Alphaproteobacteria > Rhizobiales > Hyphomicrobiaceae > JAEUMD01. Next base: position 7,455 of record JAGRKS010000091.1, on the reverse strand, counting down.
GCCCGGCTGCAGCGGCGCATCGAACGAATAAGTACCGATGACGTCACCGGTCATGCAGGTCTTCCCACCGAGCACATAGTCGTGTCGCTTCTCCCCCGGCCTGCCGGCGCCGATGATTTCTGGGGTATAGGGCACCTCCAGAACGTCCGGCATATGCGTCGAGGCGGACGTGTCGAGGATCGCTATGTCCGAGCCGTTGCGCATGGTGTCGAGCACGGTCGCGACCAGATAGCCGGTATCGACGACGAGCCCCGCACCCGGCTCCAGAACCACCTCGAGATGCGGGAAAGCCTCGCGGAAGCTCTTGAGCGCGGCGATCAGCTTGTCGACGTCGTAGCCCGGCTTGTTGACGAAGTGACCGCCGCCGAAGTTGACCGCTTTGACTCGCATCAGATAGGTCGCGAAGTTTTTTGCCACATGCGCGATGAGACCGGCCGAGCCGTCGTGCGTCGCCTCGCAAAGCGCATGGGCATGCAGCGTGTGCACGTCGTCCCACGGTACGGCGTCGAGCTGGTCCGCCGGCGTGCCGAAGCGGGACCCCGGCGCGCACGGGTTGTAGAGATCGCCACCGAGCGACACAAAAGAGAAGCCCGGATTGATGCGCAGGCCGGCGTGCTTGCCGGCCTTTTTGACCGCCGGCAGGAAGCGCGCGATCTGGGAAGGCGAATTGAAATAGATATGGTCGGCGATTGTGACAAGTTCGTCGATCTCGCGCGCCGCATAGGCCGGCGCATAGACATGCACCTCCTTGCCGAATTCCTCGCGGCCGAGACGCGCCTCGTAGAGGCCGCTCGCCGTCGTCCCGTCGAGCGTATCGCGCATCACCGGAAAGGCAACCGGCATCGCCCACGCCTTGGTCGCAAGCAGCATCTTGACGCCCGCTTGCTGTTTGATGCGCCGAGCCGTCGCGAGATTACGTTCGAGCGCCGCTACGTCGAGCACGTAGGCCGGCGTTGCAATGTCGTCAGGCAGCGGCGGCGGTGCCGGGTTGCGATGTGTCGTCGAATGCGGCGTCGGTGCGGTCATCTGATCGTCCGAATGGATCGGCGCACGCGCGCCGGGGAACCTCGTGCAACGCTTATTCCGCGATCTCGACGGAGAAGTCACGCGTCATCGTCTCGCCGCTCGATAGCGTCGCCGAAACGCTGAAGCTGTCACGGCCCGACGTGCCGGCGCGGGCGGTGTAGTAGACACCTGTCCCCGTCGCATCGACGCCGAGGCAAGTCCCGCCGGTCGAAGCCGCCAACTTGGTGTTCTGTCCGGGACGGAATGAAACGTCGCCTTTGCCCGGCGCCCGCGTCACCCTCACGTCCGGCGCCGGCAGCGGCTGGCAATGCGTGTCCACGGCAGCAAAAATGAAGACGCGTCCCGGTCGGCCCGGCACCAAGGATTGCGAACGCACACCAGCGCCCGACGAAGATGGCGGGCGGTACGTCTCGCCACCAGGTGGCGTCCCACTCCGTGACGATGACGCCACTGGCGCATGGGGCGGCGCGGCCTGACCCGCCTGCGGCCCGCCTGCCGGCGCACAGCCGCCAAGCTGCATGGCAGCTGCAATGACGGCCACTCTGAAACTGGTGATTTCGCTCATGCACCCCTTTTATGCCACCCGCCCATCGCGGACGGAAGTGGCGCGCTGGGCTCTCAGGCGCAGCAGGAAGATGTACATTGCCGGTTCGCGGCAGATTCGGTGCCGGTGCGGGCACGGGCTTGGACGATGCTCCCGCCGCCAACTCAATCGCGTGCAAACGCCCGGCGCCCCTGACGAGGGTTACGTCTTGACCTTGAACAGGTCTTCCTGGTCCTTCTTTTTGATCTCCTTGACGTGCCAGGGCAGCCCCTGCTTCGCCAGTTCCTCCAGGAACGGCTCTGGCGGCATCTGCTCGACGTTGTAGACGCCCTTGCCCTTCCAGATGCCCTTGAACATCATCATCGCGCCGACAACCGGCGGCACACCCGTCGTGTAGGAGACCGCTTGTGCGCCAACCTCCTTGAACGTCTCTGCATGGTCACAGACGTTCCAGATGATGTACTTCTTCTTCTTGCCGTCCTTCAGCCCGGTGAAAACGACGCCGATCGACGTCTTGCCCGTATAGCTTTCAGCCAGCGACGACGGTGCCGGCAGAAGATGCTTCAGGAACTCCATCGGGATCACGTCGACGCCCTTGTACTTGACGGGATCGATGCGTGTCATACCGACGTTGGACAGCACGTCGAGGTGTTTGATGTAGTTGTCCGAGAAGGTCATCCAGAAGCGGATCTGTTTCAGGCCCTTGATGTGCTTGACCAGGCTTTCCTCCTCCTCGTGGTAGATGAGGTAGGATTTCACCGGGCCGACTTCCGGGTAATCGATCATGGTTGCGATCGTCAGCGGATCGATCTCGATCCACTTGCCATCCTTCCAGTACTTGCCGCGCTGTGTCACCTCGCGCAGGTTGATCTCCGGATTGAAGTTGGTCGCGAACGCCTTGCCGTGATCGCCCGCGTTGCAGTCGATGATGTCTATGGTGTGGATTTCGTCGTAGAGCTTCTCCTGCGCATAGGCGCAGAACACGTTCGTGACACCCGGATCGAAACCGCAGCCGAGGATCGCCATAAGCCCGGCCTGCTTGTAGGGTTTGTTGTAGGGCCACTGCCACTTGTAGGTGAACTTGGCCTCGTCGCGCGGTTCGTAGTTGGCCGTATCCATGTAGTGGACGCCGGCCTTCAGGCACGCATCCATGATGGGCAGGTCCTGGTAGGGCAGCGCCATGTTGATCACGAGGTCGGGTTTGACCTTCTCGATCAACGTGACCGTCGCCGCGACGTCGTCGGCATCGACCTGCGAAATATCGATCTTCGAAACCGCTTCCTTCTGCACCTTCTTGCAGCTTTCGAGCCGACGCGAGGCGAGGTGGATCTTCTTGAAGACATCACGGTTCATCGCGCATTTCTTGGCGACGACCGAGCCGGCGGCGCCGGCTCCGATGATGAGAACGTTATCCAACGCTTGGTCTCCTCGAAAAGGTAGCGGCCGCCGATCCGGCATCAAGAGCCATCGAACTAGCCGATTGCACTGTCTTGTTCAACATTTGGCAAAGCGAATGTGGCGCCAGCGGGCGGGCTTGCGCTCGGGCGCCTGGAGACGGCACGCCAACAGGGGCTCCGCACCTGACTGAATTCCGGCGCCACACGGCGACGATCGCCATGGCAGCTCTGAGAGTTCGCCGAACCTGCCGCAAAATGGGCGCAATCGGTGCCCATCGGTCGCGCCCTGCCACCGTGGCGACGGATCGTGACGTCGGCTGCGTTAACTCATCGTTTGCGGGGATGTCCCCGGCAATAGTCCAAGAGGAAGACACGCATGCTTAAACAATCGCTCCTGGTCATCGGTGCCGCATCAGCGGTCATGGCGACCGCCGGAACAGCGTCGGCTCAGCGCGGCGACAGGGCGGGTTGGGAACAACTCGGATGTGTCACGGTCAGCCGCCGTGCGGACCGCGACGTGATCAAGATCGGCCGACGCGAAGGTCGCTTCAAGGCCATCCGGCTCAGCGCCAGCGGCAACGATGTCGACATTCTCGACCTCAAGGTGGTCTACGCGAACGGTGCTCCGGACGACATCCAGGTGCGCTCCGAACTCCGCCAGGGCGCCGAAACACGACCGCTCGACCTCAAAGGCCGCGATCGCGCTATCGACCGCATCGAAGTGGTGACGAAACGGGATTTCAAGGGGCGCGGCAAAGGCCGTGCGAAGCTCTGCGCCCAAGGCCTCAAGAACGACCGCAAGGCAGACGGTGCCCCTGGGCGCCCAGGTGGCCCTGGCGGCAAGTGGGTCGAACTCGGCTGTCAGAAAGTCGGTTTCTTGACGGATCGCGACGTGCTCAAGGTCGGCCGCCGCGAAGGCCGCTTCAAGGCCATCCGGCTCGAAGTGTCAGGCAATGCGGTCTATATCAACGACCTCAAAGTGATCTATGCGAACGGCGCGCCAGACGATATTCCGGTCCGCGCCGAGATCCGCGAGGGTGGCCAGTCTGGCCCGCTCGATCTCAAGGGCCGCGAGCGCGCTATTGATCGCATTGAGATGATCTATCGATCCAAGCCGAACTTCAAAGGGAGCGCCCGGGTTTGCGTGTCGGCACGCGACTGACCGTAGTCCCGGCCGACCACCACGGCCGTGGGCGCCAACCCCACAGCCTATCGCATGAACAAGAAGGCCGGCGGACCGTCCGCCGGCCTTAAGTCTAGCGCCCAGCCGCCTTCACCGACCTCGCACCGCGTGCCGCGCGCATCTTTTCGCCGGCCTTCGTCCTCGAAGACTTTGCCGCCCTTCCGGCGCTTTTCCGCTCGGCGACGCCACCTTGCCTCTGCTCGTCGCGCGCCAGCGCCGGCCGTAGCAATGCAACGACGCTCCGCGCATAGACATCGTCTGCCGGGAACCGCGTGCCGGCCAGAAAGCGATACCAGAACGCGCCATGGATGACGTGCGCCAGGGCATCCTCGTCGAGATCGTCCCGGAACTGGCCGAGCTCGTAGCCGTGCCGCAGCACACGCCGCAACGCCGTACACCTGACGCGGTGCACGTTGTCGTAGAGTTTGGCGCGGAAATCGGAGTCGAGCTGTGCTTCGGCAATCAGACTGCGCACCCCCCGCGCGACGAGATCGTTGCGCATGAAGGCGTAGAAGCGGCGCAGGTCCGCCTCGAGATCGGCGAAGGCGTCGGCCGACGGCACCAACGGGGGCATCCGGCTCAGCGAGTGCTCGGTGAAAGCCTCGAGTACCAGATCGGCCTTTGTCGGCCACCAGCGATAGATCGACTGTTTGCCGACGCGCGCCTCGAGCGCGATCGCGTCGATGGTCACGTCGCGGTAGTCCTTGGCGCCAATAAGCGAGACCGCGGCATCGAGTATCGCCTGGTGCGTTTCGGCGCTACGCGGCCGCCCGGGGCCACGCGTCGCGGTATCGGCTACCGCGGCGGCGGGCGCGGCCGAAGACATCGGCGCACGACGGGGCTTTCTGGTGCTCGCGCGCGTCATGCAGAGATGTCCTCGAGCGGACCCGACCCAATTTCGATACGACGATATCTCATACTGACCAATCGGCCTCTTCCATCTGAAATTCAGCGCAATAGCCTCGCGGCGCGAACCGCTGTGCCCAGACAATATCACAGCTCGTTCAATTACGGAACACACCGTATTGATTTCTAATTACGGAACTCTGCGTGTAGTTATTGCCGATCGGGCGGCGCAGATCGCAATGCCACGCACGCCCCGATAGCCCCGCCGATGCGGGCCCTGCAAACCATTGCTCACGAAGGAGATTGATCATGAAGGCTCTCGCACTTGCCATCGCACTCGCAGCCGCCACGTCGATAGCGAGCGTCACTGTCGCCAGCGCCGATACGTTCGCCGTCCACGGATATCAGGGCAACGCCTACGGCAAGTAGGCCTACCCCACCGGCAATAGCCGAAAGATGCGGCGCGGACTCGAGTTGGGAGCCGCGCCGCCAAATCTCACGCCGCTCTTGTTCAACTGTCGATCAGGTCTGCGGCTCGTTTCGCCCGCTGCACCAAAACGCCGGGAGAGGCAGCAGCCGCCAGCGCCAATCGTTCAGAGGCGGAAGCCGGCGGGCAATCGCGCTTCGAATATGGCGATCTCGACCTCGCGATACCCATCGTCGACCCTGAAATTGGCCGGACGCCGTTTGAAGCGCTTGCGCAGCTCATTGACCTGCCTGTCGAGCCCCATCTGCTCGATCAGGACCCGCAGTTCTCCAACCTTGATGCCGAGCGCGTCCGCTGTCGGCTGACCGATGGAGCCGTGATGCCGCTCGACTTCGCGCACGATCCGCTCGCGCGGAACGCGCCATGGATCACCCTCGAACACGCCGGCCCAGCTCCGCCCAACATAGCGCCGCAGCACGTCTCGGGTCGAGGGAACGAACGTCAGGGCCCCGTCATAGGGACACTCGCCTGTTTCCGCGACGACCGACACGGTCGGCGCCAGATCCTCATACAGATACATGCGGAATCCCGACGCCCGATACGGCGGCTGCCCCTTGAGGCGCCCCTTCCAGCGCGTGAAAATCTCGTCGACGAAGGCGACTCGGTAATCGAGATCGATCCAGGCATGGCGATCCGCCCACCATTCGAGCGCCCAGAGATGGCGGTGGCTGTAATAGCTGTGTTCATTCGGGTGCGCGCCTTCGAAATTGAACCTTTGCGCACAGACATCCTCGAGGAAATCCGCGAGTTCTGGACACCTGAGGCGCAAGTCTGCTGCGAGGCTGCTCATTCGCGCATTTTTGCCGCGCGGTAGGAAACTGTCCAGGGTCGCCTTGGCTGGGTGTGTGAGTTGGTCATCTCGATCGCAGCCTTGATCGCGATGGAGAGAACATGAGCTGGGCTGACGCGAAGTCCGCCGCACGAACCGTCAACGTCGGAGTGGCAGAACGCCTTCCATAGTCCTTGCGAACTTGACGTCCGACGATTGGGATTTTCTGTCCAAGCCTGGGGGAGGGCGGGGCAGGGCCAGGCGACTGGGCGCGGCTGGCCCCCACATTCAGCTTGAACCATCTCAATGCTGCGGGCGACAAAAAGCTGCATTCGGGAACAGGAGACTTCTTCATGAGGCGTGCACTATTGATCACAGCCGTATTGGCGGTCTTCACAGGCGGATCGAGCATGGCATTTGCGCAAAGTGCCGCGCGATGTCCAAAGAACGCGGCAAGTGCGAGCTTCTCAATCTGGCCTGCAGGCACGGTGAAGAGTGGCGAGCGAGTGGATGGCGCGCACGCATGCGGCCGCCATATCGTATGCATCGGCGGCAACAGCAAAAAGGACAAACCTCGCACGTGCAGATGGCACTGAAGTCTGTTCACTTCAGTTAGAAACGCGAATACTCTCCGCGCCGTTTTTTTCGTTATCATCGCAAAACAAAAAAACGCCGCCGGGCGCGAAGCCCAGGCGGCGTTTTTCGATTCCCCATAGGTAAGCCCAATTCGTGTAGAGGTTATATGACTTCTTTTGTTCAGCAAATCGCGTTGCACTCGCGCTTCGCTATTTCCAGAGTTCACACGGCTCGGCAGACCTGGCGATGACCTACTCTCCCGCGTCTTGAGACGAAGTACCATCGGCGCAGGGGCGTTTCACGGCCGAGTTCGGAATGGGATCGGGTGCAGCCACCCCGCCATAACCACCAGGTCAGCGGAGACGTGTGGGACTTCTGGATTTGGTCTTTCCGTGTTCTTACGCCCATCTGGCGGCGCATCCGGCGCTATTGCAAGCGCCAAACACCGTCCATCTAGAAACGCCCGGTCAAGGCGCCGCCTGCTTCATTCACCGCCGCGCTTTTCAGCGCGAAAACAACGGAAGCATTCGATGAGCATTGTTAAATGAGAGTGATCAAGCCTATCGAGCTATTAGTACCGGTAAGCTACATGCATTGCTGCACTTCCACACCCGGCCTATCAACGTG
>JAGRKS010000090.1 GCA_020442185.1 Hyphomicrobiaceae bacterium | reverse complement strand
ACTAACGCTTGGTCCCCGTTTGCTGCAAGGTGGCCTGCCAAGCGTTGGGGACAAAAGCAACACTGGAATCATTGAGTTGCTAGCGTTCCCTATGTCTCCGACACTTGGTCGATCGGGTGCTGTAAGGGGAACCAAGTGTCGGAGACGGAACACTAGTTGTCGGCTTCGGGGCCGCCGATCGCCGGCGTTGCCTTCGCGCCGCTCTCCGCGGGTGTCGATTTGACAGCCCTTTCGGATTCCGGCCGCCAGCCTGTGCGTTCGCGCAGCGACTGGAAGACGACATAGAGCATCGGAATGAGGAAGATGCCGAAGATCGACGCCGCAAGCATACCTGCCAGAACCGGCATACCAACCGCAAACATGCTGTCCGCGCCCGGACCTTGGGCACGGACGAGCGGCACGAGGCCAGCGATGAATGCGAGGCTCGTCATCATCACCGGCCGGAAGCGCTGATGGGCGCCCGTCACGGCGGAATCGCGGATGCTCTGACCTTCGGCGCGCCGCTCGAGAGAGAACTCGGTCATCAGGATGGAGTTCTTGGCCGCCAGCGCGATCAGAACGACGATGCCGATCTGCGCATAGAGCACGAAGCTCATGCTCGTCAGCGCCAACCCGATCATGGCGCCGAGCACGGCAACGACGACCGATAGCAGAACCGGTATCGGCACGTTCCAGCTCTCGTAAAGCGCGACGAGGAACAGGAACGCGAAAATGATCGCGAAGCCGATGACGATCGGCGACTGGCCAGCCGACAGCTTCTGCTCGAGCGCCTGGCCGGTCCATTCGTATCCGAAGCCTGACGGCAATGTCCGAGCCGACAAGCGGTCCATCGCGGCGATTGCCTCGCCGTCACCGTGACCCGGGGCAGGGCTGCCGTTGATCGAGACCGAACGATAGTTGTTGTAACGCACGATCGAACGCGGACCGGCACTGAGCGAAGCACGCGCCACCGACGACAGCGGAATCATCTCGCCCTTGGCGTTCTTGACCTGGATGTCGTAGATCGAATCGATCGACGATCTGAATTCCTTCTCGGCCAGCAGCCTGACCGTCCACGTCCTGCCGAACAGGTTGAAGTCGTTGACGTAGTATCCACCAAGCGTCGACTGCAGAGCGGCGAAGACGTCGGCGAGATTGACGCCGAGCACCTGCACCTTGTCGCGGTCGATATCGAGTTGCACCTGCGGCGTCGAGGCATCGAACGTCGAGAATACGCGGCTGAGGGACGGATCCTGATTGGCCGTGACGATGATCGCGCGCATGGTCGCGGCCAGCGCCGTCGGCTCCTGTCCTTCGAGACCTTCCAACACGTATTCGAATCCGCCCGTCTGCCCGATGCCGGAAATGGCTGGTGGATTGAGCGACAGGAAGAAGCCGTCGGGCAGCGGCGCCAGTGCGCGCGCAAGTCGATTGGCAACGGCACTCGAGTGCAATTCGCGGCTGGTGCGCTGTTCGTAGTCCTTGAGCCTGATGAACATCACGCCGGCGCTCGACGACGTGCCGCCGCCGAGGAAATCGAGACCGATGATCGTCGTGACGCCATCGACGGCCGGATCCTGGCCGATGATGACCTCGGCCTTCTGAGCCGCAGCACTCGTCCGGTTCAACGACGCTCCGGGCGGCAGATTGAAGATGGTGAGAAGATAGCCCTTGTCCTCCTCGGGAAGGAAGCCCGAAGGCGTGCGCTCGAACGCGAAGTACGTGGCGCCACCGAGCGCCACGACGAGCGCGACGGCGATGACCGACACCCCGACGAGCCGCCGCACGATCCAGGCATAGCCATCGCCCAGCTTGTTGATGCCCTCGGTGACGCGCCGCATGATGCCCACGGGGTGCCCGGGCTTGAGGAGCAGCGAGCACAGAGCCGGCGATAGCGTCAAGGCGTTGATCGCCGAGATCACCATGGCGGCCGAAATCGTGATGGCGAACTGGCGGAAAAGAACGCCTGAGCTGCCAGGCAGGAAGGCGATCGGCACGAACACGGAAAGCAGGACCAGCGTGATCGCGATGACCGGCCCCGCGATCTCGCTCATCGCCTTGCGGGTCGCATCCGCCGGGGAAAGATGGGGCTCCTCCTCCATCACGCGCTCGACGTTCTCGACCACGATGATCGCATCGTCGACGACGATACCGATGGCGAGCACCAGCGCCAGAAGCGAAATTGTGTTTGCCGAATACCCGAATGCGAGCAGCACGGCGAAGGTTCCGATTACGGCGACCGGGACGGCGATCAGGGGAATCAACGTCGGCCTGAGCCGCCCGAGGAAGAGGAACACCACGATCGCGACGAGCACGAACGCCTCGATAAGCGTGTGGACCACCTTCTCCATCATCGCCGAGACGAAGGCCGCCGTGTTGTAGATGTAGCTGTAGCTGACGCCTTTGGGAAAACGCGTCTTGAGTTCGTCGAGACGTTTCGAAACGGCGGACGCCACCGCGACCGCATTGGCACCCGGCGAAAGGTAGATGCCGATCGGCGCCACCGGCCTGCCACGGAAGCGAGCGATGGTATCGAAGCTCGCCGCCTGCAACTCGACACGCGCGATGTCGCGGATGCGCACGGTCGAACCGTCGGTCTCGGTCCTCAGAATGATGTTCTCGAATTCGGCTGCCGACGTCAGCCGGCCCTTGGTCGTGATCGTCAACTGCAGGCGCTGATCGTCGCTCAGTGGCGCAGCGCCGATGCGACCGGCCGCCGCCTGCACGTTCTGCGACCGGATGGCGGCGATGATCTCGTTGGTGGAAAGCCCGAAATTCGCGAGCTTCTGCGGGTCCATCCAGATCCGCATCGCATAGTCGCGCGCGCCGAAAATCGAGGCATCGCCGACGCCCGGCACGCGTTTCAACTCATCGAGAACCGTCAGCGTCACGAAATTCGAGAGGAACAGCTGATCGTGCGATTCCTCCTCGGAATGGAACATGAAGACCTGCAGAAGATCGGTGGAGACCTTCTGGATCGTGAGGCCGGTGTTGCGCACCTCCTGCGGCAGCTTCGCTTCCGCGAGATTGGCGCGGTTCTGGACGTTGACAGTCGCGATGTCGGGATCGGTCGCAAGATCGAAGGTGACGTTGAGCGTATAGGATCCGTCGTTCACCGACGTCGATTTCATGTAGCGCATGCCGGCGACGCCATTGATGGCATTTTCGAGCGGCTGGGCGATGCTTTCCTCGACGGTACGCGCATCGGCGCCGGCATAGGTTGCCGTCACACGCACGGTCGGCGGCGCGATATTAGGATACTGCGAGACAGGAATGACGGCGATCGCGATCAGACCAGCGAGCGTCATGACCAGGGAGATGACCATCGCAAGGCGGGGCCTGCGGATGAAGATGTCGAAGATCATCGCCGCCTACTTTCCAGCCTGCTTGCTTTGCGCCGCGCCGGTCATCGCATCGGCGGCCTGCGGCGAGACGGGAGCGCCGGGTCGCGCCTTCTGGTGGCCGCTGACGATGACGCGATCGCCGGCGTTCAAGCCACTGTCGATCACCATCATGCCCCGGCGCTGCTCGCCCGTCGTGATGCGGCGGATCGCAACGACATTCTCGGCGTCGAGCGCGAGAACGTAGGCCCCCTGCTGGTCAAGCAGCAAAGCGGATTGGGAAACGACCAGCTTCTGTTCCGGCTTCTTGCGGATGACGAGAACGTTGACGAGTTGCTGGTCGACGAGAAGCCGCCTGGGGTTCGCGATCGATGCGCGGACCGTGACGGAATCCGTCGAAGCCGTCGCCTGCACATCGACAAACTCGATCTTGCCGTCCTGGTCGTAGAGCGAACCATCCGCCATGCGCAACTTCACCACAACACTGTCGGGGCCCCGACCGGCCTTGCGGACATCGAGAAGCACGCGCTGCGGCACCGGAAACGATACGTACATGGGATCCTGCGCGACAACGGTGACGAGCGATCCGCTGTCCGGCCCGACAAGATTTCCGACCGAATAGGTGGATCGGCCGACGCGGCCGTCCATAGGCGTTGTTATCTGGGTGTAGCCGAGATTGAGCTTGGCGGTCTGCAGATCGGCTTCGCGCGCCTTGACGTTCGCCTGCGCCTGCGCCAAACCCGATTGCGCGGTATCGAGTGACGCCTTCGAGGACGTCCCGCGGCTCGCCAGTTCCTGGGTTCGCTCGAAGGTCTGTTCGGCGAGCGTCAGCCCGGCCTTGGCATTCGTCAGGTTGGCCTCGGCCTGCTGTACCGCGATCGTAAACGGGTCCGCCTCGATCTCGAACAGCAATTCGCCCTTCTTGACCTCGGCTCCCTCGTCGAACAACCTTGCCTTGAGGTAGCCCTGGACACGGGCGCGGATCTGCACCTTGTCGATGGCTTCGATGCGCCCGGTATAGACCTGCTCCGTAGCCAGATCGACGAGCCGCGCCGCATCGACGACGACAGCCGGCGGCGGAGAGCGATCAGTCTTGCTCGGTTGTTCCTGGCTGCAGCCCGCGAGCAAGATGAGCACGGGGCACAACAGCGCTGCGAAAGGGCCTCGCGGCCATGGGCGCTTCGCAGCCCAAGTCTCGACGGTTGCATTCAGACCGCAATCTCGGGGCATCTCGACGTCTCCAGTGGGCTCGACTTTTGCAACCGCGGTGTCGGCAGTCGGGGGGAGCCTCATCCAGCGGAGTCCTTGACCTGAGACGCCGGACTGATAGCGGGGATCGCCGTTGCGCGATCTTCTGGTTAATGCTTAGGCCGACGGAACGAAACAGCAGACGGACCCAGCCAAGACGCACCGCCCCGAGCCGTGATCCACTGAAGCCCGGACATTGAAGCCGATACCATGGCGCTCCGCAACATCGATCGCACATCTGTTTGAAAGGTTTCAGAACACCTTATCGAGTCGATGGCATTTGGCCGAGCGTGATCTTCTGGCCACCGTCCGGCAGCGAAGGAGCGTCCCCGATGCCCGGGCCCATTGTCACCGTGGTCCCAAGATCGTCGCTGTCCTATAAGTGCGCCAGCGCCGACCTATCAGGTACGCCAGCGTGGCGACAATCGATCGATCGCGGGCACCGGCGCGTGCGTCGCACGAGCCCGAACGGGCGTGCGGCGAAACATCGGTTTCGAGTGACGCCAAGGGGGCGGACGGGGGAACGAAATGGTGGTGTGCATTGATTTCGTCACTCGCAGGACAGCGGAGCAGCGCTTGCCGCTCCGTCTGGTCTCCCTGGCGATGCTCTACGTACTCGTTGCGGCATTCTCGTTCACGTCCGCCATACCTGCCCGCGCGATCAACGACGCCGAGGCTGCAAAAGGTCCACCCGTTACGATCGCAATCCTGTTCAGTTCGCGCACTGACGTCTGTCACGACACGGGCGAGCTTGCAGCCATCAAGCGTCTCGTCGAGCGCGAGCGCGAACGCATCAACGCCCGCGGCGGAATTGCTGGACGTCCGCTCGACGTTCGCATCCTCGACGATGAACGCGACGACGCGCGGACGATCGCCAACGTCCGTACGGCATTGGCCGAGCCGAACCTTCTCGCGATGGTCGGCCTGTCGAGTTCGAGCCGCGCAAAACTCGTGTTCGACACGCTCGGCAAGAAAATCGGCGAGAGCGCGGTGCCGTTTCTCTCCGAGATTTCCGTCAGCAGCATCTTTGCAGCCTATCGTAACGTCTTCACCACAAGGCCCTCCCAGGACGAGGAACGCATTCCCGTCATGGCGGCTTTCACGCGCAGCTATGGCTACAGCCGCCCGGCCTACGTCGGGATCGCCGGATCGGTTTTCAGCACCGCGCTCGGCGACGGGCTCAACACTTTGCTGGGTCCTGAGACGATTGTGGCCGACCAACGCCTCAGCGCTCGCGAAGGCAAACTCGACGGGCCAGCGATTGCCACGGCTGTCGGCAACATCGCCGCAAAGAATCCTGACCTGATCTTTCTCGGTGTCGGTTCGAGAAACACGCCGGAAATCATTAAGCAACTCGTCGCCAGCCAGACGACGCCAGCGCTGTTCGTCACCGGCCGCATCGAGCAGTTGCCGGCCGACGTCGTCAACAGCTACCCCAACGCCATTTACCAGCTCGCCTGGGACGGCCTCCCCGAGGCCTTCAACAACCGGATGCGGAAACTCATCGCCATCGAGAGGGACAGCGATTGGCTGTTCGAAGGCACCCCGATCCGCTCGTCACCGGGCTGGGCGAACGGCGCATGCAAAGAGCGCCCCGAAGACGCCGATCCCGATCCGCTCGAGAGCGCCAATCTGCGCGCCATCGGCAGAGGCGCACAGTACGCGGACATGGTTGCGCTCATTGCGCGAGCGACACGCGACGCTGAACGCACAACCGACCTTTCGGATTTGCGCCGCATCGTGACCACGCATATCTCGCGCGACTACGCCGCCGGCCGCGGCACGTTCAAGGGAACCTTCCAGAACTGGTCGTTCGACCCCGTTTCGCGGACCGCCGCGCGTTCACCGATGGTCGTGATCCTGCCGCGCGGTCTCGGCCGGACCCAACTCGCGCCGATCCAGTTCCTGAAGTCTCGCGACGGCCGCTTCACGAAGGCCTCGACGCTCTATCTCGACGTCGACCTCATCAAGGCGCATCGCGTCGACGACAACGAGAAAACGTTCTTCGCCGAGTTCTATCTTTCCATGCGCGCGAACGAGGGCGCCACCCTCGACAAGATCGAATTCGCCAATGCCTATCTCGATCCGCGCACGAACGGTCGGCAGATTACGATCGAAGTGGTGCACGGTGGCGGAGCCAGCGACACCTACCCTGCGACGATGAGAATCTACAAGGTTTCCGGTCGCTTTCTATTCGAGCCACGCCTGGCTGCCTATCCCTTCGACCAGCAGCTCTTCGCGATCGAGCTGCAGCCGAAGAGTGGCGACCGTCCGTTCATCATCCAACCGCCGCCGTTCGACCTCCGGGACAGCTCGGTTATCTCCGACAGCTGGGAGCCCGTCACCCAGTACGTCGGCTACGACGAGGACTTCGTTCCGGTGGTCGACGCCTACACTCTGGAGCCGAGTGTCGTGCCGTTCTACAAGGCGAGCTTCGCCTGGATCATGAAGCGGGAGACGACCGACTATTTCCTTCGCGTCGTCGTGCCGCTCGCCTTCATCCTGATCGTCGCCTACCTGTCGATCTTCATCCCGCGCTCGCATTTCGAGGCGATCGTGACGATCCAGGTCACGGCACTGCTCTCGGCGGTTGCGCTTTATCTGTCGCTGCCTCAGCTCGATTCCGATACGGCGACGTTGTCCGACAGGTTGTTCGTCTTCGACTACATGATGGTGAGCCTCATGATCGCCATCTCCATCATGCGGGTTAATCCGCATATCGCTTCACGAAAGTGGCTGACAGGGGCGCTCGACCTCATCCATGTCGCGGCCATCCCGGCCTTGGTCGCCCTCGCCGGTTTCTATGTCTATCGATTGAGTGCCGCTCTGCCCTAGTTGTGCCTATCACGAGATTATCCATTCGAACCGCAACGGCGGAGATGGTGTCGCGATGTCACAGCGCGAACGGCGAGAACCGCATCGACGGCAGCTGGTCTGGTGTCACGAACGCTTGGCCCCGGTTGCTGCAAGGGGAACCGAGTGTCGCAGACGGACCACAAGAATTGCCGTCTCACCGCTGAATGTCACGCAAGGTCGACAATTGCCCCGACGTTAGCCTCGCCGCCGCCCAAAGCGCGGCGCAACAGCGCACAACGGCCAGCAAGCGGCGCGATCGCGACCGCAGCTTCCGGACACCGCCGTTGCGTCGCCGCCAAGCCTCCAACTGGAGGCGCGAATCAGACATGCTCTCGCCGAGGCGGCGGCTGCCGCAAGTCTCGACGAGCGGGTGATGAAGGCGATCCAACGCTTCAATCTGGTGACGACCCTACTCTCCTGCATCACGTGTGCCGGAGCGACGGTGGTATTCGTCGCACTCGATCGTCACCTCGAAACGCCCATGCCCACCGAGCCACCGAGCCAACAGCTGCGACCGTCGCTGGCGGCCGCACCTGAGGCCGTATCCGCTTGGACAACCGACACGGTCAGCGAAGAAGCTGAGGCGGATACCTCGGCCCGACTGGCCTTCGTGCCGGATGGTCCCGAAATCTTCGACCACGGAGACGAGAGCGAGACGAGCGTCGACATCCCCGATGCATGGTCGGTCGAGGTGACCGAGCAACCGGCTGCCGGCGGGCGTGCTGCTCGCTCGGCAGGCCAGACGAACATCAACAGGGCCCGCAGGATCGCCGAGGCCAGGCGCAGCCTGAAGCAGCGGCTTGCGGAAATTTCGCCGGCCGCGACTGAGCGTCTCGTTTCAAGGTTCAAATCCGCAAAGGCTGTCTGGCCGCCCACTGAAATCGCCTTGGTGGCAATCAAGGACGAGAAGGCCCTCGAACTCCACGCGCGACAGAAAGACGGGGCCTGGTCGTTCGTGCACCGCTACAAAGTCCTTGCGGCCAGCGGATCGAGCGGACCCAAGTTGCAGCGCGGAGACCGCCAGGTTCCCGAGGGCGTCTACGCCATCACATACCTCAACCCGAACAGCGCCTATCACGTCTCGTTGCGCGTCAATTATCCGAACGCCTTCGATCGCAAGATGGCAGCCAAGGAAGGCCGCAAGGATCTCGGCGGCGACATCATGATCCACGGCAAGAACCTCTCCGCTGGCTGTCTTGCCGTCGGTGACAGCGCGGTGGAGGAACTCTTCGTGTTGGCAGCCGAGGTCGGCACGAGGAACGTGCGGCTCGTCATCGCTCCGACCGACTTCCGCCGCGGAGAAGCCACAGCGGCCGCAAAGGGTCCTGAATGGCTGCCAGGGCTTTATGCCGAGATCGCAAGTGCCATGTCGGACTACAAGGCGCCGCAACAGCCGAGCCTGCTCTCACTCCTCGGGTTCGGCTCCTGAACGCCGGACCTGCGGGGCGCGAACCGAACAGCCATCGCACCAGCAGTCGGCCCCCGCCGTCCATAGGGTTGCCCGAACGCAGGCGAACCGGCGCAGGATCGCCGCTGTGACGCGCTGGTGTGGGGCCGATACGATGTCTTTGAGGTGCCGGTATTCGACCGCGAGCGATGCCAGCCGTTTCCGCTCCAGAACTTCGCGAGTACGTTTGCCAAAGTTCATTCCTTTCTCCGTTCGATGTATCAACAACAATCGGAGAATACGACGAACGCTGACAATCGTCGTCCACGTCCACTCGCTACAGTTAGGGATTTGTTAACCAACACGAATCAGGTATACTGGGTTGTTGATGAGACAATTCCTGTCCGAGCGCTATCAGCAGCTGCTCGCCCGCCAGTTCCGCATCCGTTTTCCGGATCAACTGTCCGGCCTGACACCCTCAGTCGAAAAGGGCGTCAAAGCCCAGCGGATCGTCCATTGGTACGATGAGCGAGCTCGTGCCCAGGACAAGAAGCCGCTGAAATGCTGCTTCGGACATCCCCACGGGCGCGGCTTCGTTGTCGAGATTGAGGATGGCCGATTGGTGTTGGTCGGTCGCGACTGCGCCAAGAAGGATTTCGGCTTCGAGTTCGATGAGATCGTCAAAGGCTTCGAGGCTGAGGAAGACCTTCAGTTCCAGGTCCGTCGCTTGCTAGCAGTGCGGGAGACGCTGCCCGCCGCCCTTGCTGAGCTTCGAACGCTCCCGGTCGCGACCTACGACGACGTATGGCGGTCGTTCACAACCGGATATGGCAAGGCCGGTCGCCTTCTGGCGAAGGGGCTCAGGTCGAGCCAAGGGCGACTGATCGCCTACCGCCGGGAGCGCAACGAGGCTGCGGAAGAAGCCAGCGCCCGTCGTGCCAACAAGAGGTTGTTCGAAGCCTGGGAGAGCGCGGACGGCGCCGAGCAACGCAAGCTCGCGGCGGAGATACGACGCTTCATCGACAGCCGTGAGCCGATCTACAAGGAAGTTCCCATAGACATGGGACCGTGCGACGGCTGGCGCTTCATCCTGCAATCAGAACGCTCGACACCTGCACGGCTTGTCGAAGAAGCAACAGCACTCCTCACGCATGCAGACGACGGTCGCCCGGTCGAGCAGTGGGGCAAGAGTGACTTCGCGCGGCTTCGTCGCAACATGGATGAGGCGTTCCAGAAGCTGGATGCGGCAGCCGACCTCGTGGCTGATCTTCTCCGGCTGACGAGCCCGACCAACATGGAGCGGATTGCCGATTGGGCGATGCAGGCGGGTGTGGATATCAGGCTCGACGTGCCGCACGGCTACCGCTGGCCGGTAACACCTGCGCTGAACTCGCTCCGGGCTGCGCAGACCATCGAAGAAGATGCGAAACAGGCCGCATAGACAGCCCTAAGGCAGCCCTTGCACTCCGCACGGACCGCCCCGAAATTACACCAATTGAAAACAGGATTGGTGGGTGATGAAGGATTCGAACCTTCGACCCGCTGATTAAGAGTCAGCTGCTCTACCAACTGAGCTAATCACCCATGCCGCTTGCGGCAGACCGTCGAAGCACTGCGACAACCCAAACTTGTGAGGAAGCCGAGGCCTGTGGACGGCAAAGGGGCCCGCGGGGCCCCAGAGCGGCTCGGATAGCACCATCGTCCGGTGCTGTCCAGTGCCGTCGTCGGTGGGAGGCGGCGATGCGCGCATTCCCGGCACATAACGGGGGTAGGACCAGGCAGCGACGGCCGGTCGACGCGGTGGTCGCGGCATCAACCGGGCAATGGGCCAGAGCTTAGACAGAGCGTATCTGGAACCTGGCCGGAGCTTCGGCCGAGCGCGGCAGGAGCACGCACGGATTGGAAGCGGCCGAAGCCCCATGTCCCGAAACCGTACCGTGGAGCCTGGTGTTCCGTCTCCGACACCTGGTTCCCCTTGCAGCAACCGGGGACCAAGCGCTAGTGACGCAACACGAGCGACCGTCAGGCCCGCTACCACCAGGGCCCGAGGTCGCCGCGACGCGGCGTGTCGCGTCCATGCACCCCCGCCGACATCGCAAGACCCAGTACGGCCATCATGCTCATCATCGCCGACCCGCCATAGGACAAAAGCGGCAACGGCACACCGACGACCGGCACCAGTCCCGAGACCATGGCGATATTGATAAACACATAGATGAAGAGCGTCAGGCCGGCGCCGGCCGTCACCAGTCGGGCATACTGACTCTCGGCCTTGAGCGCACTGGCCAGAATTTTGGCGAGCATTGCGCCGTAGAGTACGACAAGCGCCATCGCGCCGACAAAGCCCCACTCCTCGCCGAACATTGTGAAGGCGAAGTCGGTGTGCTTCTCGGGCAGGAAATCGAGCTGGCTCTGCGAGCCCTGCATGAAGCCCTTGCCCTCGACGCCACCGGAGCCGAGCGCAATCTTGGACTGCGTGATGTGATAGCCGGCACCGAGCGGGTCCTTGTCGGGGTCGAGGAACACCTCGATCCGGCGCTGCTGATAGGCATGCAGACTGTTCCAGGCGACGGGAAACGCGATCAACAGCCCGGCAGCGCCAGCCGCGAAATAGAGCCACGACACACCGGCCAGGAACATCATCGTCGCGCCCAGCATCGCAAAGAGGGCCGCCGTGCCGAGGTCCGGCTGACGCAAGGTCAACACGATCGGCAGCACGATCATCAGCGCCGGCGGCGCGATCCAGGCCATGCGCGACACGCGCGCGGCCGGCAGCCACTGGTAATAGCGCGCCAGCGCAACGACGAGTGCGATCTTCATCAATTCGGACGGTTGCACCGTTAGACTTCCGCCGATGGTGATCCAGCGCCGCGCACCGAGCACTTCCGTGCCGATCAAGGGAACGAGCGCAAGCGCCAGCAGCACCACCGCATAGACCGGATAGGCAAGCGCCAGCCAGATCCGCGGTGGAACCAGCGCCATGATCAGCACCAGCAGCGTGCCGACGAGATAGCGCAGCGCGTGCCGCTCGGCCCAAGGTTCGAAGCTGCCGCCCGCAACGGAATAGAGCGTCGCGGTGCCCGCCACCGCGATGGCGCCCGTCATGACGAGCAAAAGCCAGTCGACACGCGCGAGCTTTGCTGCAAGCGACGGCGGACGACCCGATTGCGTCACGTGCGTATGCGAGCTCATCCCTCTCTGTCCTTCGGCTTCGATAGCTCGCCCGCCGCACCCGGCGTGCGCGGCGCGCCGACCGTCAGCGGCGTGATCGCGGGACGGCCGAGCGGGTCGCGCGCCATGACGTCCTGCATGATCTGGCCGGCGATCGGCGCTGCAACAGCGCCTCCCGCGCCGCCGTGCTCGACAATGACGGAAATCGCGAAACGCGGGGCGGCGGCCGGCGCGAAGGCAACGAACAGCGCGTGGTCTCGCCACTCCCAGCGCACATCCTGATTGCGATGCGATGACCGGCGCACCTGCGACGTTCCGGTCTTGCCAGCGATCACGGGGCCGCCGGCCTCGATCCGGGCGCGCGCCCCCGTGCCGCCACGCATATTGACCGCTTCGAACATGCCACGCCTGACAATCTCGAGCGACGGCCCGGCAATGTCGAGCGACTTCGGCTCGGCCGCTGGTGCCGTCTCTTGCGATCGTCGGACCAGCGTCGGCTCGATCGCCAATCCGCTGGCGATCCGCGCCGTCATCACCGCGAGTTGCAGCGGCGTGGCAAGCACGTAGCCTTGGCCGATGCCCGCCAGAATGGTCTCGCCACCGAGCCAACTCCGGTTGAGATGGCCGCGCTTCCAGTCGCGGTCGGGTACGAGGCCTGCCTGCTGATGGCTGAGGCCCGATGCATACGTTTGGCCGAAACCGAGGCGCCGGGCCATCGCCGCGAGCCGGTCTATGCCGACGCGTTCCGCCAAATGGTAGAAGTAGACGTCGCAGCTTTCGCGCAGTGCATCGACCATCGCCATGCGGCCATGGCCCGACCGATTCCAACAGCGATAGGTCTGGTCCGCGTAGGTATGGCTGCCGGTGCACGTAATGTGTTCGCCAGCATCGACGACACCGGCCTCGAGTGCTGCAAGTGCCGTCACCATTTTGAAGGTCGAGCCTGGCGGATATTGGCCGCCGATCGCACGATTAAACAGCGGTTTGTCCCGCGCGCCAGCAAGGCGTCGCCATGCGGCACCGGCCATGTGGCCGGACACCTGTCCCGGATCGTAGCCCGGCACCGACGCCATCGCCAGCACCTCGCCGGTTGCCACGTGCATGACGACGGCCGCCGCGCAGCGGTGTTCGTCGAGCCGTCGCTCGACGTCGCCCTGCAATCCGATATCGATTGTCGCGACGACGTCCTGGCCAGGCGTCGGCTCCGTGCGGTCGAGCAGGCGCACGATCCGTCCGCGCGCATCGACTTCGATCCTGGCCCGGCCGGAATGCCCTCCGAGTTCGGCTTCCATGCCGTGTTCGATACCGCTGCGGCCGACCCGAACCCACGGCAGTTTCAACATCGGATCGTCGTCGATGGCCACCTGTTCGACATGTCCGACATGTCCGACGATGTGGCCGCCAACGCTTCCGCGAACGTAGCGACGACGCTCGGCGCGTTCGACCTGGACACCGGGAAGCTGCGGCGCGAGAAGTCCGATCTGGCCAGCCGCCTCGAAGGGCATGTCGCTCGCGAGGATGACCGGCTCGTTGGGCCTCTGGCGGGAGGCCCGCGCGACGATCCGGTCGATTTCCGCATCCTCGATCGCGACGACACTCGAGACAAGTCGCACCACCTGTCTGACATCGTCGGCGAAGGACGGAATGAGGATCGCGCGATAGGCTTCCTCGCCGATGACCAGCGGTTCACCGAAGCGATCGAAGATTCGGCCGCGCACCGGCGTCACGATCTGCTGGCTGGTTCTGTTGTTGTAGGAGAGAAACCCGTAACGGGTCTGGTCCTGGACCTGCAGCTGGAAGAGCCGCGCCGAGATGATCGCGAGCCCCGCGGCCTGCACGCCACCGACGAGAAGCAGGCGGCGATTGAACGCGGCCTTCAGTTTGCGATCCTCGGCCTCGGCGCGCAGCATCAGAGCCCCGCCCCGCGTGTGTACGTCGCCGCGCCTGGTCCGACAGGTGCCGGCGTCAACGGCTGCAGCAACCAGGAGAGAACTGGAAAAGCACAGAACGCGACCGCTCCAGCCTCGATATATCCCATGACATCCTGAGCGCGCAGCATATAGAGCGACGACACCAGCCAGGCCGTGGCGAGCACCACGACGAGGGCTGGCGCATATCGCAACCAACTGACCAGTCGGTTGCTTGAAACCGGGGTCATCGCCGCCATCACGTAAGCCATGAGATAGACGAGTGCGAAATAGCCGAGGGGACCCTGTGTCAGCGCATCGAGCGAGAGCCCGCCGAGAAACGTCAGCCATTCGGGCACGGCACCCGGCGAACGGCTATTCATCGCATGAAGCACTACGGCCGGCAGGAGCGGACCGATGATACCGCTCGCGCTGGCTGCGCCCCACGGCACGGCGGCCAGCATCGCGAACGCCAGAAAGACCAGGGGGGGCATTACGCTACGCACCAATGACATGTCGGCACTCACCGCGTCGTCTTCGCTCGAAGTTCCGTCATCGCAACGGCCCACCCCCGCCGATGGGCGTCGCCTGCGCCCGACGCGCCGTCGCGGAGCCGCCTGCTTGATCGGTCAGCTCCAATGCCGGAGACGCAAAAAAGAGCACGCTCAGATATTCGAGGGAATCGAGATTGGCCTTCGTCGCAACCGCGAGCCCGGCCGGCGTCGAAACCACCTCACCGATCTTCAGCCCGCGTGGAAAAAGTCCGCCGACGCCCGAGGTGAAAACTGGCTGCCCCGGCATGATGCTTGCGCCGTCGTTCTGGAAAATCAGCCGCGGATGGGCGCCATTGTCGCCCACCATCAGCGCCCGCGTCTCGATCGTATCGATGTGAACGGGAATGCGACTGTTGATGTCCGTCACCAGCAGGACACGCGATGCGCCTTGCCCCGCATCGACGATCCGGCCGACCAGTCCATCGCCGTTGACGACCGGGTAGCCGACGCGAACCTGCTGGGCACGACCGGCATTGATCATGGCACTGCGCACGAATGCGCCGGTCGACGTCGCCACGACCCGCGCCGTGATGAAGGGCCGCTTTTCCTCGTGGACGACACGCGCGGTGCGAACAAGGTCCCCGAGCTGGCGCTCCAACTCCCGCGCCCGCCACTTCCAACTCTCGAGTTCCTGGTTCTCGCGCGTCAGCACTTCGACGCGCCGGGAGAGGTCGCCATGACGTCTTGCCTGTTCGATGAGCCAGCGCACCGGCTCCGCAACCGCCTGCACCTCGCTCAGGACCGGTGCCATCGCCTCTGCGATGGTCGTCCGCGCGCCCCGGACATAGCTGTGATCCAGACGGCTCAACGCGAGGAGCGCAACCGAGACGAAGACAAGGAGGCCGAGGACGGCGCGGAAAGGTGCCCGTCCGCGGCGGCCCCCGCCCCGGCGTATCAGATTGAAGCTGTCCTCTCTCATGCGCGCCATGCGAGCGCGGTCTCCTTCGTGTCTGCCACAGGCCGCGCGGCGAGTGGCAAGTGGTCATGACGTTTCCGGCGATTGCGCCGGTCGTTTGGCACTCCAAGCCTTACGGCTTGATCAGCAGATGATCCCAGGCGGACAGGTTCTCGAGGACCATAGCCGAGCCGCGCACAACGCAATGCATCGGCAATTGGGGCACGTGGAATTTGACGCCGACGCGCCGCTCGAGTTCGCTGTCGAGCTTCTGGAGCAGTGCGCCGCCACCCGTCAGGTGGATCCCGCGCTCGCAGACATCGGTCGAAACCTCCGGCGGCAGATCCTCCAACGCGCGTTGTATGAATTCCGCCATCTCCTCGACCGGATGCTCGAGCGCTGCCGCGATGTCGTGGGGGCCGAGGACAATGCTCTTCGGCTTGCCGTGGCGCAGGTCGCGCCCGCGGATATGGATCTCGGCCTGACGGCCATTGACCAGTTGCGACGCCGACCCCGCCTCGATCTTGATCCGCTCGGCGTTGGTCTCGCCGATCAACAGCTGATGATTGCGGCGAACGAACCGGATGATGGCTTCGTCCATGCGATTGCCGGCGCAGCGTAACGAACGGGCCTGGACGACGCCGCCGAGCGATAGCACGGCGATATCCGTCGTGCCGCCACCGATGTCGACGACCATCGACCCCGTCGGCTCGCTCACAGGCAGCCCGGCCCCCAGCGCCGCCGCCACCGGCTCCTCGATCAGATAAACACGACGCGAACCGGCAGATACCGCCGTCTCGTAGACGGCGCGCCGCTCGACCGGCGTCGCCCCCGCCGGCACGCAGATGAGAATGCGCGGGCGACGGAACCCGAGCATCGTTTTCGCGCGCTTGATGAACTGGCGCAGCATCTCTTCGGTTGCGATGAAGTCGGCGATAACGCCGTCGCGCAGCGGCCTGATCGTCTCGATGCTTTCCGGCGTGCGGCCGAGCATCAGCTTTGCCTTCTGGCCGACCTCGAGCACTTCGCGCACACCGCTGCGGTTGCGCACCGCGACAACGGAAGGCTCGTCGATGATGACGCCGCGGCCGGTCACGTGAACCAGCGTGTTGGCCGTGCCGAGGTCGATCGCGATGTCGTCGGAAAAGGCGCTCGTGACCGCTAGACGCATTCGTGAAGTCCCTCTGTCGCAGTACTCGCGACCCAATCCGCCACGCAACCTGTTAACCAAACCCGCATCCGCCACCGGCCCTGCGACACCCGGGGCTCTCGATCCGGCGCCACGAAATCCATGCGGCAAGCCGCTACCGCGTCGAAGGCCTGCCCACCGCTGCCCGTGCTCGTGTCGGTCTGGCGCTCAGCGTCTGGCTCCGGACCGTCCGGTTCCAGCACATCTGGCTCCAACACATCCGGCCCCTGCAAAGACCGCACCCGCGTGATCCGCTCCCCATCGGCGGGCCCTCCATGACCACCCCCCCACGGCTATCGCACAGCACACGAGCACCAGTGCCGAAAGCATCCGTCCGGACTTGGTCACGCACCTCTTGAAGACGGAGGAAAGTTCAATCGCAGAAAGATGATAGCGCGAAGGGTTCGAACCGCCAATCACTTGCGGTGCGAAGCAGTCTTTACGCGACGTGTGACGAATTGCGGCGC
This sequence comes from Hyphomicrobiaceae bacterium, assembly GCA_020442185.1. Lineage (GTDB taxonomy): Bacteria > Pseudomonadota > Alphaproteobacteria > Rhizobiales > Hyphomicrobiaceae > JAEUMD01. Next base: position 13,706 of record JAGRKS010000090.1, on the reverse strand, counting down.
CGCCCTCATTTCTCAGTTGGCGGACGGCGCCGGCTTCTTTCGGCTTGTCGTCTCAGACGGCCTGCTGCGCCTGGGCCGTTTTCTGCCGCTTGACGGTCAACTTGTTGAGCGCCGAGACGTAGGCACGCGCCGAAGCGACGAGCGTGTCGGTATCGGCGCCACGGCCGGTAACGGTCCGGCCGTCCTCTTCGAGGCGCACCGAGACCTCGGCCTGAGCGTCCGTACCCTCGGTCACGGCGTGCACCTGATAGAGCGCCAGCTTCGCCTGATGCGGCATGATCTGCCGTATCGCCGCGAATGTCGCATCGACCGGACCATTGCCTGCCGCCTGCACCGTTTGCTGCCGTCCCTCGATATCGAGCGTCAGTGTCGCCGTCTGCGGGCCCATGGTGCCAGCGATCACCGTGAGCGCCACGACCTTCGTGCGATCGTGCATGTGCGCGATCTCTTCATCCACGAGTGCCTCGATATCCTCGTCGTAGACATGCTTCTTGCGATCGGCGAGCGCCTTGAACCGGTTGAAGGCGTCCTCGAACTGGTTATCGCCCAGATCGTAACCGAGATCCTTGAGCTTGGAACGGAATGCCGCCCGGCCCGAGTGCTTTCCCATTACAAGCGCGGTCTTTGCAACGCCGACCGATTCCGGCGTCATGATCTCATAGGTCTGCGTATGTTTCAGCATGCCATCCTGGTGGATGCCGCTCTCGTGCGCGAACGCATTGCGACCGACGATCGCCTTGTTGTACTGGACCGGGAAGTTGGTGACCGCGGCAACGAGGCGGGAGGCGCGAGACAGCATCGTCGCCTCGATGCCGGTGGCGAACGGCAGCACGTCGTGGCGTGTGCGGATGGCCATAACGATCTCCTCGAGAGCCGCGTTGCCGGCCCGCTCGCCGATACCGTTGATCGTGCACTCGATCTGGCGCGCGCCCGCCTTCACGCCGGCGAGCGAGTTGGCGACTGCGAGGCCGAGGTCGTTGTGGCAATGGGTCGAGAAAATCGCCTTGTCGGCATTCGGCACTCGCTCGCGCAACATGGCGATGAGCGCGAAGTATTCCTCGGGCACGGTGTAGCCGACGGTATCGGGGATGTTGATCGTCGTCGCCCCCGCACTGATCGCGGCTTCGACACAGCGGCACAGGAAGTCGTGCTCGGTGCGCGTCGCGTCCTCCGCGGACCACTCGACATCGTCCACCCAGTTGCGCGCGCGCCGGCACTGCTGACCGACCAGCTCGAGCACTTGCTCGGGGCTTTTCTGCAGCTTGAATTTCATGTGGACGGGACTGGTCGAGATGAAGGTGTGGATACGCGGCTTCACCGCATGGCGCACAGCTTCGCCTGCACGGTCGATATCCTTCTCGCCAGCGCGCGCGAGGCCCGCGACCGTCGCCCGCTTGACCCGCTTCGCGACCTCGCTGACGGCCTCGAAGTCGCCGTCGGAAGCGATCGGAAATCCTGCCTCGATGATGTCCACGCCCATCGCATCGAGGCAATCGGCAACCTGGAGCTTCTCCTCGAAGGTCATCGTGGCGCCAGGACATTGTTCGCCGTCGCGCAGTGTCGTATCGAAAATGAGAACGCGGTCGCCTTCGCTGGCGACGATCTGCGGCGCGACCACCGCGCCTTCGGATGTGGTGTTCCCGGACATGTCAGTCTTCCTTGCCTTTGCCAGCCGCGCATGCGAGCCGGCCTTGAACCCTCAGCTCATCGATCTGCGTTCCCCTGAGCGACTGGACCGGGAGCCCGGACCACCTCGAAGCTCAGGGGCTGGTAAGGAGGAGGGTTGGACGCAGAAGCGGGCCGCTGAACGCCAAGCGGGCCACCGGCGCAATGGCCAGGGCCGCAGAATAGTTCATCGATGTCCGGGCCTTAGGCCGCATGATCATCATCGATCCGGTCCGCTGTTGGCACAAACGAGGACGTCCCCGATGCGCGACGCAGAGCATTTAACGGTGACATGATGCGATCTGATACCCGAAGGTAGGGTTAAAGCGCAAGGGTCATCGCCGCGTGCGCGAAAGACGCGGGCGATCCAGCTCGCTCCAGTGTTCCGTCGGGGCGGGTCGACGGGCCTCACGGCGACGTCACCTCTATCGCCGCCGCCGCACCCGCGCCGCCAGGCTCGCTCAGGTCGGCCATGGTATCGAGGTCGGTGTCCTTCGTCTCTCGCGTCAACACCAGCGAAACGAGCGTCAGCGAGGCCAGAAACGACAGGTAGCCTCCGACCGCCCCGACCCCGAACCGCAACGCCAGCCAGGTGGCGACGAAGGGGGTCAACGCCGCCCCGATGATGGACGACATGTTGTAGGCGACACCCGAGCCGGTGTAGCGCGTGTTCGTCGGAAACATCTCAGGCAGCAGCGCCGACATGGGCCCGAACGTCAGCCCCATCAGGACCATGCCGACACTGAGGAACGCCAGCATCCGGCCAAGGTTGGCGTCCTCCCCCGAGCCCATGACGGCCGGCGACAGAAATGTGCCGAAGCAGAACCCGAATGCGATGATCGCCGCTGTCACCGCGATCAGCAGTTTGCGCCGTCCAAACCTATCGGCGAGATAGCCTGAAACCGGGATGAAAAGCGCGAACAGAAGCATCGAGACGAGTTGCAGCACCAGAAAGTCACGATAATTTATGCCGAGAAACCCCCGCTCGACCTTGCCGATCGCGTACGAAAGCACCCAGGTCGTCATCAGGTAGAACAACCCGTATGTCGCAACCATCGCGAACGTGCCGAGCACGAGTTCGCGACCGTTGTTGCGGACGACATGGGCGAGCGGCGATTTGAGCTTTTCGCCCCGCTCGACCGCGCGCGCGAAAACCGGCGTCTCCTGCAGCCTGAAGCGAACATAGAGGCCAAGAAGCACCATGACGATCGAGGCGAGGAATGGAATGCGCCATCCCCAGACGACGAACGGATCGTCGAGTGTGGCCGTCGTCGAATTGAAGCCGAACGCAATGGTCAGCAGCAGGAAGAAGCCATTCGCGATCAGGAAGCCGAACGGCGCGCCGAGCTGCGGCCACATGGCGGCCCGGGCACGGCGCCCGGGCTCGGCGGTTTCGGCGGCGAGCAAAGCCGCCCCCGACCATTCGCCGCCGAGCCCGAGGCCCTGGCAGAAGCGCAGGATCGCCAGCATCGCCGGCGCGAAGACACCGATCTGATGATAGGTCGGCAGAAGCCCGATTGCGAACGTCGCAATGCCCATCAGCAGAAGTGAGCCGATCAGCGTCGCCTTGCGGCCGACACGATCACCGAAGTGGCCGAAGATGATGGACCCGATCGGTCGCGCCACGAACGCGACGCCGAACGTCGCCATCGAGGCGAGGAGCGCGACATTTGCGTCACCCTTGGGAAAGAACAGCAGCGGGAAGACCGAAACGGCAGCCGTCGCATAGATGTAGAAGTCGTAGAACTCGATCGTCGTGCCGACGAGGCTTGCGAATATGATGCGGCGGCGATCAAGCCCTCGCGCCCCGGAACTTGGTGTCATGGACTCCCCCTGCGAGCGTGTCGGCGGCATCCTGGTGGCCCGTCTCGCCAAAATCGCATCATGCGCCTCACCCGCGTCCGATTTTGGCGCGACGCCACACGAGCGCCACACGACCGGTAGGGCTTCGCGACCTCATCAAACCGTCAGCCGGCCTTCCGCCACCCGCACGGCGTTGCCTCCGATCCTGACAACGGTCAGCTTGCCGCCGCGCACGACGAGCGTCAGCATGATGTGGCTCGGCCGGCCGATTTCATAACCCTGCTCGATGATGCGTTTGTGGACACCGTCCGGGTACTCGTCGAAGGCCGATGCCGGTGCCGCGAACCCGACCGCCGCCGAGCCCGTCGCGGGGTCCTCGACGACACCGGCTTCCGGCGCGAACATGCGCGCATGGAAGCTCGATGTCGTGTGGACGCATTGGCGCGTGTAGACGAAGGCGCCGACGACATCGAGGGGCGTTATGGATTGCACCCATTCGGGGGCATTGACGCGCGCCTTGGCGAGCGCCTCCATCGAGGCCACAGGCACATGAAGGAACGAGTTGCCGGCCGAAACCCTGACGGGGTGATGGTTCTCGAAGCCGATCTCACGGGGGATTAGGCCGAGTGCGGCGGCAATCCGCTCGGTCGATGGTGTGGCACCCGAAATCTCCGGCAGCTTCGGCGCGTCGAATTCGGCGAAGGGCGCCGCCCCGGAGCGCGTGCGCACACCGACACGCACGGTTCCAATCGCCTCCTCCAGCGCGATGATGGCATCGCGATCACCGTTCGCGTCCGGCGCTCGCAATTCCGCCAGCAGGATCGCGGTGCCGACCGTCGGATGCCCGGCAAACGGCAATTCGCGCTGCGGCGTGAAAATGCGGATGCGCGCGGAGTGCGCCGGGTTTTCCGGCGGCAGCAGAAACACGGTTTCGGACAGGTTGAATTCCCGCGCGATCTGCTGCATCTCGGCCGTCTTCAGGCGCGCCGCGTCGTCGACGACGGCCAGCGGATTGCCACTGAACCGCTGGTCGGTAAAGACGTCGATGATGTGATAGTCGAGGTTCATGCTGACAGGCCCCACCAAGTCCGGCGCGCACTCTGCATGAAACGGTGCTCCAGTCAAAGCGTGATCGGGCAGGCTGCCATTGGACCACGTTCGACCAGTGTGAGCCGGACCCGGGCCCGCTCGCATGCGACTCGAGCCACCGTGGCATCTCGGAGCATCCAATGCGCCCTTTGCTCTCGGCACCCGCTGACAGAGAAGCGAGACCATCCCTGCAGCCTGGACGCTCGATCGCGGCGGTCACGCAAGCGTTCCGCCGCCTACGCGCACACCAGGCCCTTGGCTTCCTGCAACAACACCGGCATCAACCGCTTGCAGTAGTCCGCGAGCGGCAAACGATCGAGATCCTCGTCGCCGTGAATGACACGGACGTCGTCGAGTTCGTCGTCGCGACCCGAGGCGATGTATGCCATCACCTCGGCCCGGAGAACGGCGGAATCCAGATCCGAACGCCATACGACGCCAATAGAAAGCTGTGGACCGTTTCGCGTTATGAGGAAGCGGGGTACGTGGAGCAGACGGCATTCGTCGAGCCCCGTTTCTTCGGCCACCTCCCGCTTGACGCTCTCGACGATATCGATCCGCCCTCGGCAACTGACGTCGCGCGCATCGATGAACCCGCCGGGTAGATAATAAAGGCCCGCATTGATGAAGCCCGGCCGCTGGCGCGCGAGAAGCACACCGCCATCAGAAGCGAGGATGATCGCCGAACCAAAGGCGTCCCATACGCTCAGGTCGACACTTCCACCGTCGCGCCAGAAGAGGAAGTTTCGAAATTCGGTCGCGAACGCCCGACCCGTCAACACATCTCCAACGATCGCCGCCGACGCCAGCATGTGAACGGTGCCGTTGAAAAGCGCCGGGTTGGCCGCTTGCCGGCGCTGCCAGTGCGCCGCAACGGCGGCATCGTTGTCGATCGGGAAACGCCACGCGTGGTTTGCAACCGCGATATCGACGGCCGATACCCAGAACACCGATGGCAGGACATCAGAACCGGCGTCGAGTTCGACGCGTGACGCCGCGCCAGCCAAGGAATTGCTCTCGCTCATTTCACTCCACGGCTCCATCGACGTTCGAATGACATCGTGCGCCGAGACGCTGCCGATGAGGCGCGCGACCCGAGCGTTAAAGCTCCGTTAACCTCGACACGCAATGACAATAACCATAGTTCCGGGACACTCTCCCAATCGTCGCTTGCGCGAAACGCCCGGAATGTCATGCAGGTTCGTCCTGCCGGTTCGTCTCGCCGGTTCGTCTCGCCGGTTCGTCTCGCCGGTTCGTCTCGCCGGTTCGTCTCGTAAGAGTAGCATTCATGCCCATGCCATTGCGTTCCCTCGTCGTTGCCCTCGGCCTCGTCCTCGTACCATCGCTCTACGAGCGCCTCCACGCCGCCGAGGGATCAAGTCATAGCCCGCAGCGCACCGACGTCGCTGGCGCCACTTACTACGGCGACCCCAAACGCCGCGCTCTCGACGGCAGCTATCGTGCCCCGCTGCGCAGGTCGACCGTCTCGAAAAACGCTGTCCGCTATGACCGTGCACCGCCAAGGCCGCGACCTGCCGAACGGCCGCGGCAGCGGGATTTCGACCTCGCCCCTGCTCCGATCTGGGCTGGCGCCGCTCCGATCTGGGCTGGCGCCTATGCCGGCATCCACGGCGGTGGCGGCTGGTCTTCGGTAACACCCGGCGCCGGCAATCTCGACCCGAGCGGAGCGCTCATCGGCGCGCACATCGGATATCTGATGTCATTCGGCCCAATGGCCGCGGGCATCGAGATCGATGCCGATATGACGAACATCGCCGACAGAACCGCGCTCGCTGCCAACTCGTTCCTGTCGAGCGATGTCGACTGGCTCGCAAGCGCCAGGTTCAAGATCGGTCTGCCCATCGGTCCAGCCTTCGTGTACGCAACCGTTGGTGGGGCGCTTGCAAGCCTGCAACTCGTCAGTTCATCGCCCGGGTTCGCCTCGTCCGCCTCCGACGTACAGTTCGGCGTCGTCGCCGGCGGCGGCATTGCATTCGCGATGAGCGAACGGCTTTCGCTGAATGTCGAGGCCCTTCATTACCGGTTCGACGATACGGTCATCGCGACGCCGCAAGGGCCGATGGGGGCGGGCGCCGAGATCACGACGATCCGCGCCGGCTTCACCTACCGTTTCGATTGAGCCCGCCGGACAGCGGATCGGCGCAAGTTCGATGATGGTACGGGAGGCCGAGCGGGCCACTTCGCGGATGAATTGTCGCGCGTTGGGCCGAACGACTTATGCTGAAATTCAGCCGAATAATTTCCTTGTTCTGAGCACAATCAAAAAGCGCTGAAAACACGCGAAACGCCACTTATTTCATGAAGAAATTTTCATCTGCCGCCGAAACGCCCTTTTCCGATCAAGATGTGTCCCAGATTCAACGGTCAAATCCATCCTGCAAGCGGGCGCTTGGAGTCTCCGATGACCCAAGAACCCGCGGCGCTCCGACCGGAGCGCGCTGGCAAGCATCGCCACGGGGGAAAGATGCACGGGGGATTTCACATGTACGATCGCAAGACCATCCGAATTCGGAAGTCGATGACCTGATCGCTTTTGGGCGGTCTCGTGCGTCGTGCGCCATTCTCCTATTCGAGCGCAGTTCGGCACGATACCGCCCGTTAGCAAAAGGTCGGGGGCGCGCAAGCCAACCAGAATCCCGGTTCTGGTGCCCCTCTAGGTGCGCGCGAATCCGACCCTGTGCCGCAGTGCGGCACCGCCGGGCGGCGGGGTTCCCCGCTACTTCGTCGCCCGACCCTACTCGCGACCGATGCCCGAGCCACCACCTCGACATCGGCGCGGGTCATGCCGGAAGATTCGTTGAGGCGCACCGCCACACACCTCCCTCCCCAGCGTCGCTGCGGATCTTCCGGCTCCCTACCTGCGAACCAGTAGCATTCGAAAATCACCACCGCCCACACGGGGCCGCTGCTCATCGCTCGATCGCGGTGCCTGCGATCAAAGGCAACCGGTGATCGTCGAACCGCATTTCACGTAATTGATCGCATCCCACGCACAACAGGGCTGCTCCTTGCGGCAAACCCAGGCGCGCTTCTCACCGGTCGGAAAGCGATACCGGCAAACCTTTTCTCCCTTGCCGGCCTTTGCGGCCGGCCATCCAGCCTTGCTGCTTTTCGCCGTCACATCTGGCGCAAACGCAGTCGCCGAAAGCGCGATCGTGATGATCGCCATCGGAACCCTCATCCGCCAACTCCTTGGTTGTATCGACGAGACGGGTCGAGTGTGAAACGGCTACACCGTTCAGCGCTATGACCGCAAAGCCTCACCCGAGATACGATTTCAAGGCATGGCAGCGGGCATGGATGTGCCCGCCTTTCATCGTTCGCGCGTTTCACGCCCGCGCACGATGGGCCGCGCGACCAGCCCCTCGGTACCCGATAGGGCCTTGCGCCGCCGCAGCCTCGGTCAGGCTCGGATAGGCGAACGTCGGTGGCGTCGGTGGCAGGCTCGCAACGGCTGCCGGCGCATCGGGCCGTTGTGGCCGTAGTTTTCTCTCGAATGTGCGCAGCCGCCAGATCTGCCACGCCGCATAGGCCGCGCATAACAATGCGATTGCGAGCGCGACCGGCTGTCCGAGTCCGCCTGCGAGCGGCGTTCCGATGACGTTGATAAATGGCTTCGAAGCCGCATAGCTGACCCCGATCGCCTGACCGATGGAGGCTGCCTCGAAGGTCTCACGCGGCACAATTCCCCGGCCGACAATGACACCGCCGTCAGCGGTCGCAAAGCGATAGGCGATCCAGTGGGTCAGAGGGCCGGCCCCGGCATCGGCCCACAGCTCGATGATCGTCGCATCGGTGGTCCGTGCGTCTTCGCCGCCGAGCAATCGATCGCGTTCCGAAATTGCGCCGAAGGCAACGGCCGCCCAGCCGAAGCATGCAAGCGCGGCGGCAACGCGCGCCAGTCGCGCGATCCACTCGGTCCGGCGGCGCGGCCGACCGTCCGAACGACTTGTCCATGCGGCTGGCAGAAGCGGCGGCGCGTACATCGCCACACCGACGATCCCGATGGCGAGTGCGACGACGACGATGCCCAAGCCGGACAAATCCAAGGCATAGGTACCAAGGCGCACGTCGTCCGGGTTCGTGCGGATATATGTCACCGGAATCGTCTCGCCGACGCCAACATCGTGGTAGCGTTGGAACGATACGGGCCGGACGCTCTGCACGAGAGTTCCATCCTCGATCCGCATCGCAAGCGTGATTTCGCGCAGCGCCCGCCCCTCACGCACATCGAACCTCTTGGCGACGACCGTAGCATCCGCCGCTACACCCGCGCGAAGCATCAGCGCATGATCGGAAATTATCGAGGCCGCCATTGCGGCCGCGGCACAGGCAAGAAGCGCGAAGAGCGAGACCTTGAAGAGCCGCGCGATGTTTGCCAGCAAGCCATGCGACATGAGCGACGGATTGAAGGCCGTCGAGAGAGCGGAAATCATGATCCCCCCGAAGTGCGGACGCCATAATGGCGCGGTCAATTCGCCGAGTATGCCGTCCGGATACGAACAAAGGCCTGCGGAGTTGCCACTCCGCAGGCCTTTCGCCAGATCAGGGTTAACCGATGCTTAATTGCGCGACTTGTCGACCAGCTTGTTCTGCGAGATCCACGGCATCATCGCGCGCAGCTTCTCGCCGACGGCCTCGATCTGATGGGCGTCGTTGACGCGGCGGATGCCCTTGAACCGCGCCTGTCCCGCCTTGCATTCCTGCATCCACTGGCTGGTGAACTGCCCAGTCTGGATCTCGGTCAGGATGCGCTTCATTTCGGCCTTGGTATCAGGCGTGATGACGCGCGGACCGGACATGTACTCGCCCCATTCCGCCGTGTTGGAGATCGAGTAGTTCATGTTCGCAATGCCGCCCTCGTAGATCAGGTCGACGATCAACTTCACCTCGTGCAGGCATTCGAAGTAGGCCATCTCAGGGGCATATCCGGCTTCGACGAGCGTCTCGAAGCCAGCGCGAATAAGCTCGACGAGGCCGCCGCACAGCACCGCCTGCTCGCCGAAAAGGTCGGTCTCGCACTCCTCCTTGAAAGTCGTCTCGATGACGCCCGAGCGGCCGCCGCCGACGCCGCAGGCATACGACAACGCCAGATCGTGGGCATTGCCCGAGGCATCCTGGTGGACGGCGATGAGGCACGGCACGCCGCCGCCCTTCTGATACTCGCCGCGCACCGTATGGCCGGGGCCCTTCGGTGCGATCATGACGACATCGACCGTGTTCTTCGGCTCGATCAGCGCGAAGTGCACGTTGAGGCCATGCGCGAACGCGATTGCCGCGCCGTCGCGGATGTTCGGGCCGATGTGCTCCTTGTAGATATCGGCCTGCAGTTCGTCGGGCGTCGCCATCATCAACAGGTCGGCCCACTTGGCGGCATCGGCAACCGACATCACCTTCAAGCCGTCGGCCTCGACCTTTCGCGCGGTCGTCGAATCGGGGCGCAGCGCGACGGCGATTTCCTTGACACCCGAATCCTTGAGGTTGAGCGCGTGGGCACGGCCCTGTGAGCCGTAGCCGACGACTGCGACCTTCCGGCCCTTGATCAGATTGAGATCGGCATCCCGATCGTAATAAACGCGCATTGTCTTGCCTCTCGATTGCGGGCGGATTTTTCCAGGTTTCATTGGGAGCGCGGCCCGGCAGGCGCCGGGTCGCGAAAGGTGCGGGACTTTAATCCCGGACCGGCGGGAATTTCAACGGTTCGGCCTCCTAAAAATGCTTTCCTGCCATCGCCGTGCCGAGGCCGAGGCCGAGGTTGGCACGGCAGAACATCGCGAACGCCGCTCACCGGCGCGAAAACGCAGGTTTAACCCAACCTCAACCAGACCCGGGGTATTGAGGAGACCTGCGAGAGGTATCAGATGTTGCATCGATCGATCATAGTCCCGCGCCCCGCGCTCATGGCCGTCATCGTCTCCGCGGTCGCCCTTGCCGGCTGCGGCGGCGAAGACAAGAAAGTCAGCGACGGACTCTATCGCGGCGTTTTCACCACCGCGGTCGACTGCGCCGACTCCGGCCAACTGTCCTACGAGGACTGCGCCAACGTCATGGCCGCCGCCGTCAAGATCCACGAGGCCGACGCCCCCACCTACAAGTCCCAGCGCTCGTGCATCTCGAAAGAGGGCCAGGGCAAGTGCGAGTTCACCGCGAACGGCAATTATCGCCCGAGCCTGATGGCATTCCTCGTCGTTGCCTCGAAGCCGCCGGAAGCCAAGCCGCTTTATGCTCATCCGAAGGGCGAGAAGGGCTTCCGCGACATCGCCAACAACACCTACACCGACGACAACGACGAACTCACCTTCTCCGAGCACGCGCAGACCAAATTCGAGGTCCACGCCGTCAAGAAGGGCCGCTGACGTCTGCCTCGGCGGCTCTGCCCTGCCCCCGAACAGACGGTATCAACCCGGCGCCGCGCCACGGCCGATCGCCGCGATACCTGTTCGCGCCACCTCGACGAGCCCGAGCTCGGTCATGATCGAGATGAACTGCTCGACCTTCGACGACTTGCCAGTGACCTCGAAAACGAAATGCTCGATCGAGGCATCGATGACGTTGGCACGGAAGATTTCCGCCATGCGCAGCGCCTCGATGCGCTTCTCGCCCTTGCCCGTCACCTTGACCAGCGCCAGCTCCCGCTCGAGCGGACTGCCCTCCTCGGTCAAATCATGAACGCGGTGTACCGGCACCAGCCGCTCGAGTTGGTGTTTGATCTGCGCAATCACCATCGGCGTGCCCTGGGTGACGATGGTGATGCGCGAGACATGCTTCTCGTGCTCGGTCTCGGTCACCGTCAACGAATCGATGTTGTATCCACGCCCCGAGAACAAGCCGATGACGCGCGCCAGCACGCCCGGCTCGTTGTCGACCGTAACCGAGAGCGTGCGCCGCACCACCTGCTCGTGGGTCGTCATGCTCGGGTAGTGCGTCTGCTTCTGCGTCTGGACCATGGCCGGTCTCGCTCTCTTTCGTAATTGCACAAAATCGGGCCGCACGGGGCGCGGCGCCAGCGGCGATCCTGCGTGTCAGGATCGCAGATCCTCGATCATGACGTGCCCCTCTTCGTAGGCCGCAATAGACCAAGGCTCGGCGAACGCCGCCTGTTGCCACTCTCGGAATGCGGGGTGGTCGTAAATCGCATCGATATAGGCACGCGTATCGGCGGCAACGGCGATCGAATAGGTATCGAGGCGCGTTGCTATGGGAGCGTACATGGCATCCGCCGCTGAGAATTTCCCATAGAGATAGGCGCCCCTCTCGCCGCCGAAGCGCTTGCGCGTGTCGCGCCAGATCTCCTCGATGCGGGCGATATTGCCTTTCAACTCGTCGCTCATCTCCGGCGCCTTGAAACGCTTGCCGAGATTCATCGGACACGCCTGCCGCAGCGCCTGGAACCCGCCGTGCATTTCCATCGAGATCGACTTGGCGTGCGCCCGCGCCACCATACCGCCAGGCCAGATCGGCTTGTCCGGATACTTGTCGGCGAGATAGGAGATGATCGCGAGGCTCTCCCAGACCGTGGCGTCGCCGTCGATCAGCACGGGCACCTTTCCGCTGGGTGAGACGGCACCGATACGCTCGGCGCTGTCTGGCTGGCGCAGCGGTATCACCGTCTCCTCGAAGTCGAGGCCTGCCGCGCGCATGACGAGCCACGGCCGCATCGACCACGACGAGTAGAGCTTGTTGGCGATGATCAGGTGCATGTGAGAAGCTCTAATGTGCCAGCCAGCGGACCAAAAAGTAAACTCCTGTATAGAGCATGAGCCCAACTACGATTGTGATTGGAACAGCGGCTGCAGCAGCATTCATCGCGCGATCCGAACGGTCATCGAAATTCGCTCCGAGACTCTGCGCCTTTCGAAAGGCTGCCCATAGCCCTGCAACCACACCGAGCATTGGAGCAATCCACCAAGGCCAATTTGAGAAAGCTGCAAAACCAACAAGTCCGAGCAAGACAAATTCCACGATCATTTCGGCCTCTCGTTTTGCCGGCACTGGAACCAGCGCCTTGCCGTCCTTGCCTATCGCGCGGCCGTCCTACGTCTAAGGCTCCCGCACAACCAGCCCGTCCAAAAACTTCCCTGCCTTGGCGCGGAGGGACTTATCGAACGTGGCAAAGGCATCGGCCCGTTTCGCGCCGGCAAGATGCAGTGCATCGGCGAAGTCCAACCCCTCGGCGTGCAGATCGAGGGCTTGCCGCACACGATCTTCGTCTTCGAGCACCACGTTCGGCAACGAGCAAAACGCCATCAGCGAAGTCTTCATCCGCTGTCGGTCAAGACCATATAACGACCGCAATACCCATTCGCTTTCCAACAATGCCGTGGTCAGCACATACACTTGGCTTTCCTCCAACAGGCGCCGTGCCTTGGCAACCTGCCGAGGCTCGTCGTCGACGATGATCCTGACGACGATATTGGTATCGATAGCGATCATCGCTTCTTGGCATCCCGCCCGCGCTTGGGCGGGCTTTTGCTGGTCGCCCCCCACTCGCGAATGAACATCGCGTCGACTGCGGCATTCATCTCCTCGATCGTCCGCGCCGGCCCATTGTAGCCGGCAATGCCGATGACCTCGTCTAGTGTCGTCGCCTTGAACGGACTTTTGCGCTTCAGCAGCACCCCGTCGGGCCGATCCTCGACAATCAACTCATCGCCCGACTTCCAGCCCTTGCCGTCTCGAACGTCCTTCGGGATGATGACTTGACCCTTGCTCGACAGCCTAGTCGTATCCATCATTCACCTCGCAGGTAAGACGCCGTAAGATTGATTTCTTACCACGCCTTACTTTCGGCGTCAAACCAGCGCCTTGCCTTCCTTGCCGATCGCGCGGCCGACCTCCTCGTCGGAGATGTCGTCACCCATCAGCATGTCGTTGTGCGCCTTGCCGGACGGGATCATCGGGAAGCAGTTCGCGAGAGCAGCGACGCGGCAGTCGAAGATCACCGGCTCGGGCGTCGCGATCATCTCCTTCATGGCGTCGTCGAGATCGGCGGGCTTGTCGCAGTAGATGCCCTTCCAGCCATATGCCTCGGCAAGCTTGACGAAGTCCGGCAGCGCCTCCGTATAGCTTTCCGAGAGGCGGTTGCCGTGCAGCAGTTGCTGCCACTGGCGCACCATGCCCATGTACTG
>JAGRKS010000089.1 GCA_020442185.1 Hyphomicrobiaceae bacterium | reverse complement strand
GTTCCCCTTGCAGCACCTGATCGACCAAGTGTCGGAGACATAGGGAACACTAGCAACCCTATGATTCTAGTGTTGCTTTTGTCACCAACGCTTGGCAGGCCAGCTTGCAGCAAGCGGGGACCAAGCGTTAGTGACGCAACACTGGTGGCCCGTCGCGGCAAAATCGCAAATGGCCCCTCCGCCTCCCGCGTCCGATTTTGGCGCGACATGAGCGCTACTCGGAACATCACGGATTTCGTGTGGCGCTCATCGCGCCACCGCCTTCGGCAACTCGTGTGAAACAATCTCGGGCTCAGCGCCTGGACTCGCCGGTGAGCGACCCTGCAGACGCCGCCGCGCTTCTGCGGGATGCTGCGCTATCGGCATGACAAGGATCGTCACCGCCGTGCAACGCACCTTAGCGATCCGGTTGAACCATGGCCTCTGCCCCGCGCTCGGCATGGAAGCTCGGCTGCGATTCGTGCACTCTCCGAGCGACCAGTTCACAACGCGAAGGGGGGACATGATGCCCGCAAGTAAGATCAGAATTCCGAAATTCGCCATGGCCGTCGCGGCCATCGGCCTTGCAGCCGTGGCGTCGGGCGGGACCGCGGCCAACGCGGCATCGTGCGTCGTCAAGGCCGCCGAAGGAACGGGCTCAAACGCGAAAGCTGCCAAATTTCAGGTCGACGAAGCGTTGCTACAGTCAGTCGACTGGGGCGCGTGGGCGGCCTGGATGGCCAACGGCTCGACCCCTGGATATCGTTTCGGCGCGCGAACCTATAAGTGCAAGCCGGGCGGCATCGGTGTCGTGTGCCGCGGTCGGGCCAAGATCTGCAAGAGGTAGGCGGACTCGTGTTCCGGTTCTGACTTTGTTTCCCGGCATGAAATACGCGCGCGCAGATCGTTCTGCGCGCGCGCTCTTCTTTTGCCTTGCAAGGCCCGTTGCCGCGCCGTCAGCGCTTGGCGAGCATGCTCTTGATGACGCCGATGACGACCATCAGGAGACCGCCACCCGCGCCGCCGCCCGCGACCTGCGCGAGAATGGCTTCGAGGTTTAGACCGCCACCGGTCGCGGCAGGCAAGCCGAGCAGAGGTCCGAGTATCTGCCCTCCGATGCCGCCACCGAGTATGCCCGCGAGCGAGTTGCCGAGCAGACCGAGGCTGATGCGCTTGACGAGCGCGCCGACGACGTTGCCGCCGAGTGCGCCGCTGAGCAGCTGAATGATGATTGTTACGGGGTCCATGAAGTGGGTCCTTCCGAGAAGTTCGTTTATCGGAACAGCAACATTGCGGTTGCCTCGCCGCCGCTTGCGGTCAAAGAGCGCGAGCGTTCGGCATATAGCACGTGCGCATAACCTCAGCATGGCAGCATTCCGGAAACTGTAGTTCCGATGACAGCGGTATATACGGGCCGATGCGGAAACCACAGTGAACAGCCTTCACAGCGTGGCGCAACCGTGACAGGGAACGTCCGAAAGCCTGAACAACTTACCCTTTCTTAAAGGTTTCGTTGACGATTTGCGTTAGCGTTGCGTTGATCGTTGGCAATCGCCGAGTTCAAGTGAAGAGGGTTTGTATGATGATGCGTGGAATTTTCGCGGCAATCCTGGCCGTATCCGTCGTGGCCTTGTCGGCCGCCTCGCCTGCCGACGCGGGCGACCGCCGCGACCGTGGTTACTACGGCGAAGGCGCCCACCCCAAGTCCAGCTATTATCGCCGTGGGCCGCGCGTGAAGGGCTATGTCGCCCGTCGTGGCGGATACTCCTACTCGGCTGCCGATACGATCAACACCTATGGCGATGCGCGGGGACGCTTCGGCAGCGCCAATAGCCTGCGTGACCCCTTCATCGACCGCCAGACGAAGGCTGGACCGTTCGACCACGGTTTCTTCTTCGATTCAGGCATTGCACCGCGCGGCGGCGATTCGCCCTACATGCACTGATGCGTTTCCATCGCAGCGGCGCGACGGTGGTGTGATCGTCCGCGTGAGACAGCGATTGCGAGCTTGCGTCGCCGATTGGTCCGCGATGAGGCCTTCTGACAATTCGTGAGGCGTGCGCCCCTGTCCGGAGCGCACGCCTTGTGCTTTTCAAACATCGCACCGGCCGCCGCAGCCGCCGTTGCTACAGCGACATTGCGATCACGCCACGCGGGCAAGTTCCGCCTCGCCGGCATTTCGCACCCATGCCTCGATCTTTTCCGGTTCTGGCGGCGGGCCGTTGCGCAATACGCTCTGGCCGTCACGCGTCGCCGCATAGCGCAGGATGGCGCTCAGCACGTCCGCACTCGCCGCCGCAGCCACGGCCTCTGGCGTGCGAAAACCGGCGCCAACCAGCAACTGCGCATGTGTGCCGCGCAGAAATGGCACGGCGCACACGAGCCGCGCCTGATCGCGCCAATCGGCGAGCGTCGTCGGCGTGATGTGGCGCGTCGCGATGATGTGCGCGGCCTGCTCGAGATCGGCGGTCAACAGATCGCGCACTTTCAAGATCCTCGCCGCGCGCAACCGCTCGGCTGTCCGTGGGCCAATCGACGGCGCGTGAACGATGTCGTGGTCGAGCGCGAGATAAAATCGCTTCTCCGATGGACTGGCGACGCCGCGCGGCATGTTGCGGCCACGCCGCGGCACTGCTTGCCTCGAGGCGCGCTCTCCCCAAGCGCGGAAAAGGCCGCCATTGCGTCGAGCCTGCCGAAAGCTCAGCGGATCGCCGAGATACGGCCACCAGGAACGCTCGCGGCGCGACGGCATGCGTTTTGCGATCCCACGCGAGACCGTTGCGAAACCGAGGGCACCATAGTGACGCCGCCGTCGTTGCCGCTTACCGTCACCACCACGCCCCTTGCGCGAGCCGCGGCGATTGGCATTGTCCGCCAGCATCCGCGAACCACCGTCGTTCGCGTTCGGATGCGACGCGACATCGGCCTCGCGCGTCGTCCCACTTACCGCACTACCACGCGCCGGCCTTTCGCCCGTCCGAGGCTGCCAGGATGCCACGCGTTCCGAGAGCCGCACGATTTCGTCATTCTGCCGTTCGAGCGCCCTGCTCAGCATCTCCAGCATGCGCTCAAGCCGAGCTTCACCAGACGTCGATTGCGCCCCGCGCGATGAAGCGAGGGGGCGGTCGCGATCCGCATGAAGGGTTGCGGCGAGGCGCTCGTCGATGCGTCGCTGCGCGGCCGCCAGTTCGTCGAGGCGAGCCGTGAGTGGACGGAGATCCAGCGCGACGGCGGAAACCTGCGAACATGCCGCTTGTCCAGCGGTATCGGCGGCTTGCATTCGGCGCTGCTCGACGGCACCGTGACGTGCGTTCTGACCACCACTATCGCTAACGCGGGCGGACGCATCCCCGAAGGCGACGTGCCGCGCGAGATCCGCGAGCCGGCGATCGATCGCATCGAGACGCCGGGCTGTATCATCCGATCCGCGCGCGGGACCAAACCCAGCCGTATCGAGGCTCGCTGCGGTAGCGCGGGATTGGGTTGCGTTATCGGGCGAAAGGGCGATCGCGGATCGGAACATCTGCGAACCAGGGCGCGAGGAGAGCAACGTTTCGATCGGGGGCACCGTGGACGCGGAAATGAAATTGGCGGTCCGCAAGCGATCCTGCGCCCGCGCCGCGCCACGCCGTCGCGACAATAGCGCGACGAGGCCCTGAACTTCCGGCACACCCGCCTCGTAGTTGGCCAGCACCTCGAGGAGATCATCCATCGTCGCGCGGGAACGCTCGGCGCTTTCGGCCAATGTAACCGCAAGTTCGTAGCTCGTCTCGAGGTCGATATCGACATCGAGATCGAATTCGGTGAGGGCATCGTCGCTGGCACCCGCCGCAACGACCCGGCCGCTCTCGCGGCGAAGCGCCTCGACGTCGACGCCGCGTGCATGCAGGAACGCCGCCGTAGACGCAACGAGCGTCATCGCATTGACGAGATGCTCGACCCCCACCGTTGCGGTTGCATTCGCCTCGGCGAGATTGAAGGCGGTGTCCCAGATCGCTGCGAGGTTCTCGTCGACGGCATCGCGGATGTCGAGTTCGATAGCTTCCTCGTACGCCTCGTCGAAGTCGCTCGGATCGAGGTCGCTATCGTTCAGCGCGCGGGCGCAGCGTCGGCAGAAACTCATGCTTTTCGTCCGTTGGTGTTCGATGCAATCGCCATAATCGGCCCGCCAGCTAACCCTGAGTCGGGCCTGGCGAGGAACACCGCTATCCACAGGCGTTGCCGATCGGCCATAGCGACCGGGGCGCTAGCGACGTTCGGCACGCGGCTCCCGGCTCGCGATGCTGCCCTGTTCCCGCCAGGCGTCACATCGCCATCCCCGACCCTCAATCGCCGATCAACGCGATCCATTCGTCTTCCGACATCACGGTCACGCCAAGTTCGGCGGCCTTTTTCAGCTTCGATCCGGCATCCGCGCCCGCGATCACGATATCGGTTTTCTTCGACACCGATCCCGAGACTTTGGCGCCGAGACGCTCGGCTTGCGCTTTGGCCTCGCTGCGTGTCAAACGCACGAGCGAGCCTGTGAATACCACCGTCTTTCCCGACACGGGCGACGTCGCGGCAATGGCTTCGAGCGGTTCCGGCGAAACTTCGGCAAGCAGCTTGTCGACGACATCGACGTTGGCCGGCTCCGCGAAGAACTCGACGATTGCGCTCGCCACGACCTTGCCGATACCGTCGATGTTGTTCAACTCCTGCCACGCTTCGCCGTCGCGATCCGATGCCGCAATCATGGCGCGGCGAAATTCTCCCGCATCTCCGTAGGCCCTCGCCAGCACGCGTGCCGTCGTTTCGCCGACGTGGCGGATACCGAGCGCGAAGATGAACCGATCGAGCGCAACCCGTCGCCGCTGATCTATGGCGGCGAACAGCTTGCGCACCGACTGTTCGCCCCATCCCTCGAGATTGGCGATGGCAACCTCGCCCGCACGATCTCTCGCCTCGAGCGTGAAGATATCCGGTGGCGACTGTATGAACCCGCCCTCGTAGAACACCTGCACCGACTTTTCGCCGAGCCCTTCGATGTCGAAGGCGTTGCGCGATACGAAGTGCTTCAGCCGTTCGACGCGCTGCGCCGGACAGATCAGGCCGCCCGTGCAACGCCTGACGACATCCGCCTCGCCCGACTTCTCGTCGAGTTCGCGTACGGCGTGACTGCCGCACGCGGGGCAAACATGCGGGAACTGGTAGGGCGCTGAATCGAGCGGGCGCTTTTCGACAACGACGCCGACGATCTGCGGAATGACATCGCCCGCGCGCTGCACCACCACGGTATCGCCGGGGCGGACATCCTTGCGGCGAATTTCGTCCTCGTTGTGCAAGGTCGCGTTCGAGACGACCACACCACCGACGGTTACAGGCGCGAGTTTGGCCACAGGTGTCAGCGCGCCGGTCCGGCCGACCTGTATCTCGATGTCGCGCAGGACCGTCATGGCTTTCTCAGCCGGGAACTTGTGGGCGATGGCCCAGCGCGGCGCGCGCGATACGAACCCCATGCGCTGCTGAAGATCGAGGCGATTGAGCTTGTAGACGACGCCGTCGATATCGTAGCCGAGTGTGGCACGTCGCGCGCCGATCGCCCGGTAATAGGCAAGCAGCGCTTCGGCTCCGTCACAGACCTTCATTTCGGAATTGGTCGGCAATCCCCAGCGCGCGAAGGCAGCCACCACGCCCGATTGGGTCTCGGCCGGCAGCTTCGGCGCCTCGCCCCAACCGTAGGCGAAGAAGCCGAGCGGGCGCGATGCGGTGATCCGCGAATCGAGCTGCCGCAGCGATCCTGCCGCCGCGTTGCGCGGGTTGGCGAACACCTTGCCGCCGGCCGCTTCCTGCGCCGCATTCAACTTGGCGAAATCGGCGTGGCTCATGTAGATCTCGCCGCGCACATCGATGACCGCCGGCACATCCGCGCCAACAAGCCGCTGCGGAATCGACGAAATGGTGCGCACGTTCGCGGTGACGTTCTCGCCCTCGGTGCCGTCGCCTCGTGTCGCCGCCTCGATCAGCTTGCCCTTCTCGTAGCGCAGCGAAATCGACAAGCCGTCGATTTTCGGTTCTGCCGTCATCTCGACGGAAGCCCCAGCTTCGAGGCCCAGAAAGCGGCGAATGCGCTGGACGAATTCCGCGACGTCCTCGTCCGCGAACGCGTTGGCGAGCGATAGCATGGCGACGCGATGGCGAATCTTGCCGAAACCATCGGCCGCCGCGGCACCGACGCGCCGCGATGGGCTGTCGTCGCGAACAAGATCTGGAAACCGCGCTTCGATAGCGTCGTTCCTGCGCCGCAACGCATCGTAGTCGGCATCGGAAATCTCAGGCGCGTCGTTTTGATAATAGAGCGTGTCGTGATGCGCGATCTCGCCGGCGAGCCGGGCGAGTTCCTCGAGCGCCTGGGCTCGCTCCAACTTCTCGACCGGCAGACGTGCGGCCGGAACTTCACTGCTTGATCTTGCCATCTATGCTTCGCGCTCGTCCGCTTCGGTCGCGCCGAATTGACGTGTTCACCCGACCATTAGGGACGCCAGTGCCGGTTCGCCAGTTCGATGCGCTGTTATCAATACCCGATACGCAGCAGACGCAGAATGGTTGCGATCAGCCAGACGGGCGCCATCAACAGATCGAATGCGATTTCGCCGAGATCGCGCGGGCGGCCCTCGATACGCCGCCCGACCAGCCACGCGATCCAGCCGAGGACCAGAAACGTGATGCCGGACTGCCAGATCGGCAACACGGCGTCGCTACCGAAAATTGCGACCAGCACAAGCAGCAGAGCGACGAACGCCAGCATCGCCCAGCCGAGCCGGAGCGAAAGGACGAATGCACCACCGACAAGTGCCGCGCCCCCCGCCAATGCCCAATTGAGCAGCGGCACGCCCGAGATCGCTGCGGGAACCGGGAGCGCCCTGAGAATGGCAAGACCGCCCCACACCATGAGCGGTGTCGCTATCACCAGGATGGCGCGATTGGCGAATGTCTGGTGCCGGCGTTCGAAAGACGCAATGAGACGGTCGACAAGCCGGCCGGATGCGCTGTCAGGACCTGGTGGTGGCACACTCATGAATCGGTGCTGCGCTGGTAACGTTCGGCTTCGGCGCGTGGGACGTGGCCGACGGCGCCCGAGCCTCGTTGCTGCCCAGACCGAGCCGCCAGGGTGCTGCGATTACCAGTCCATGCATGACGAGCTTCCAGCGGCGCGCACCAGTCGTTCGCTGTGCCCCCGATTCTCGGACCCGATCCAGGGCGGCCGAGGCGTCGACCCGTGGCTCCGACGCAAACGCAGTCCGTCGACATCCCGGCGCGACCGGTCAGGTCGGACCGCCGAGCGAAAGCTTGGGCACGGCCTTCCATGCCTTCGAGATCCAAGATTCGCTGTTTTCGCGCGGCGCCAGACCGTCCGTCTGCAACAAGGCGTAGGCGTCCTTGTACCAACGCGAATTCGGGAAGTTGTGCCCCAATACCGCGGCGGCAGACTGTGCCTCCGGCTTGATGCCGAGCGCCATGTAGCTCTCGACGAGGCGCATCAACGCTTCCTCGACGTGCGCCGTCGTCTGGTATTCCGAAACGACCGACTTGAAGCGATTGATCGCCGCGACATGATTGCCGTTCTTGAGATAATAGCGACCGACCTCCATCTCGGAGGCCGCCAGCGTGTCTTCCGCCAGACGAATACGGTTATCGGCCTTCTGCGCGTATTCGCTGTCGGGATACTGGGCCTTGAGCTTCTTCAGCTCGCGTAGTGCCTTCTTCGTCGAAGACTGATCGCGGTTCGGCGTACCCATCTCGTCGAAGTAGGACGACGCGATGATGTGATGCGCGAGGGCGGCTTCCTTCGTACCCGGATGCATTGTGGTGTAGCGCTCGGCCGAAGCGATCGCCTCGGGTAGCTTGCCAGCCTTGTAATAGGCATAGGCTGCCATGACGATCGCGCGGCGCGCTTCAGGTGCATAGGGATGGTCGCGATCGAGATCCTCGAATTTCTTCGCGGCGGATTCGTATTTTCCGCGCCCCATCAGCTTGTCGGCGGCTGCGAACATCTGCCCCGGCGGATCGGGGTTGAGCGCCGCCTGAAGATCACCCGTCGAGCTGCTGCATCCCTGCAGCAAGGAGATGCCGGCCAGCGCCAGAACACATCCGAGAAGCCGCGGGGCACGCGCGGAAATCACCCTGCGCGACGGCCACCGACGCGCGTCCAATGCGTCTGTCGTTTCGGATGTTGCCATCACCATGCTTGTCGCCCTGTCTCGAAACGTCTGAAATCGTCGCGTCAGTCCAGCGACCCCATGCCGCCCCCTGCAACCACACCGCAGCGCCACCTCACAGGGCCGCCCGCATCGCCACATTCCTCAAGCGCTGCGGAATTCTCTCCCCCCGAGAGCAGGACCGCCGAGCGATTGATCCTCGTCCGACGGTGACACCGCGCTTCCGTGCCGGTCAACCAGATACCAACAGTTCTGGCGCAATTCGTGGCCAAAACGCCCATTTCAGTGTCAGTTGCGGCCCAACAGCCACCCGCTCCGCCGGAGCGGCGCCATCACTGCTTAGCTAACGCCCGGCCGAACGCCGCAGACCAAGCCCACCGAAACAAAGGGCGGGAACTCGCCCTGAGCGTCCCGCCCGTGATGAATCAAGCAGCAGCCGAAACCATATGCCCAGCAACAAGCGGCACGATCCCGCTGCTTACTCCGCCAACGCCACCGCCGCCGCCCCCATGGCCACCTCGACCGAGGCAACCTCGCGGACGCGCGGCGCCTGGACGAGTGTCCAAGCCGTCTTGTCGGCGAAGAGGGCGAGCAAAACGTTGGAGTTCAGCCTGTGACCGCCACGAACCGAGCGGTAAGCTCCGAGGATTGGGTGGCCGGCCAGGGACAGATCGCCAACCGCATCCAGCATCTTGTGCCGGACGAATTCCTTCGGACACCGCAATCCCTCGCGATTGAGGATACGGTCATCGCCGATTGCTACTGTGTTGTTGAGATTGGCACCGAGCGCCAGACCGGCTTTCCAGAGGCGTTCCACGTCCGACATGAAGCCGAAGGTGCGGGCGCGGGCCAATTCGTTACGGAACACGCCGGGAGACATTTCGAGAGCGAGATGCTGCCGGCCGATCAGCGGGGTGTCGAAATCGATCTCTACATCGAGGTGGAAGCCTGTGTGCGGGACCAACTCGCCCCAGCAACCACCGTCCTCGACCCGAATTGGCTTTAGAATTTTGATGAATTTTCGTGGCGCCGCCAACTCGCGGATACCAACCTCATCGATGGCCTCGACGAAGGCAATCGAACTGCCGTCCATGATCGGCACTTCTTTGCTGTCGATTTCGATGAAACAGTTGTCGATGCCGAGGCCACGAAGAGCGGCCAGGAGGTGTTCGACGGTGGAGACCGTTACACCATGTTCATCGCCTAGGACCGTACAGAGTGTCAGGTTCTTGACGTTTCGGACGTCAGCGGCGATTTCCGCCACCAAACGTGTGTTGCGCGTGACGACGAAACGGAGCCCGGTATCAGCCTCTGCCGGATGCAGTATTACCGAGACCGGAGCTCCGCTGTGCACCCCCGTGCCAACCAGCTCGACCTCACGAGCAACCGTCGTCTGTCGTGCGCCGATAAAGCGATTCGACATTCTAGCCGTCCCTCGATGTCCCCAGCGCGCCCGCGAACCCCATCCCACACGGATCACGCTTCCCCCGACGTTGGATCTCACCACCCTGAACAACGCGCCCATTAGGGCGTTGCCTGCCTGCAACACGTGTGCCGTTGAGGACACGTAAGGCATTGGAATGGTTACCATCGCCGTTAACGATTGGAACGATAGCCGTGCCCCATGAGCGACACAAATCACGCTTTCTTACATTGTGTTACGCACAAACATCGCCCTGGCCGGGCCGTCGGAACGGCCTGCAGAACAGCAGCGGATTACTTGCGTGATTTGCTGAAAAACATAGGAAGTTCAACGCCCTCCTGCGTCGCGGTCGGCGCCGAACCCAGTGCGTTCGACGGCGGTCCATCAACGCGCGGCGCCGCCCCCCTCCCGTCACTTGCTGCAGGAGCCCGGCCGTTTTGCGGCGAAACCGGATCAATTCCCGCCGAATCAGCGGCCCGTCTGCCCATACCAGCGATTCGCTCAAACAGCCCCGGACGGCGTGGCTGGCCGCCCTGAGCCTGTTGCACAGATCCCGCAGGGGCAACCGCCCGAGGTGCCTCGGCGCCTGTACGCGCATAGTATTCTCGTTGCCCGACCGGCGGGAAATCGTCGACTTCCGGCATCCGGCGCGCTGTCCGGCGAACATCGACCGGCGGCTGGGGACGGAAGCCGTCGGCGCCCTTCGCACCACCTACTTCGCCAGGATAGGGTGCGCCTCCATGCGGCGCGGGCGGCACGGGCGGAGGCATTGCGGCCCCTGCCTGCGGCTGATAGCCCGCATCGATCCGCACGTTTCCGGGGGCCTGCCAGGACTCGCGCCCGCCCGACCACCCACCCGACGTTCCGCGATCCGGAGCGGATGCGCCCGTCGGACCGCCCGACTTGCCCGTCGCGATGGCGCCAGCCAACTGCGATTCAAAGCTCGACGCGGACTGCGGGGCCTGCGTCGCTGCACCAGCTGAGCGGGGTTCGGAATACCCCTCGAGCGGCGGCGGCTGCACGGGCGCCTGGTCCGGAGTCAATTTCACGGCCGGCCAGGCGTTTGCGTCGACGACGCGCGGCGGCTTTTGTGCCTCCTGCTCGCGTGCCATGCCGGAGGCGACGATCGACACACGCAGCGAATCCGCGAGACTGTCGTCGAAGGTCGCACCGACGATGATATTGGCTTCGGGATCGACTTCCTGGCGCACGCGGCTGGCCGCCTCGTCGACCTCGTATAGCGTCATGTCATGGCTGCCGGTGATCGACAGCAGCAATCCGCGAGCCCCCTTCAGGCTGACATCGTCAAGCAGCGGATTGGCAATCGCCTCCTCGGCAGCGATGACGGCGCGGCGCTCGCCACTCGCCTCACCGGTTCCCATCATCGCCGCCCCCATGCCGCGCATCACGGTGCGGACATCGGCGAAGTCGAGATTGATAAGACCGTCCTTCAAAATCAGATCGACGATACAGGCGACACCCGAGTAGAGCACCTGATCGGCCAGCACGAAGGCTTCCGCGAACGTCGTGCGCTCGTTGGCGATCCGGAACAGGTTCTGGTTCGGGATGACGATCAGCGTATCGACATGCTTGCGCAATTCGCCGATACCCGCTTCCGCCATGCGCTGCCGGCGCGTCCCCTCGAACATGAAGGGTTTGGTGACGACGCCGACGGTCAAAATGCCGAGTTCCTGGGCGATCCGCGCGATGACCGCACACGCGCCGGTGCCGGTGCCGCCGCCCATGCCGGCGGCGATGAACAGCATGTGCGATCCGGATATCTGGGCCCGGATCTCGTCGATGGCTTCCTCGGCGGCAGCTTCGCCGATTTCCGGCTTCGAACCCGCCCCGAGCCCCTCGGTCAGGTTGATGCCGAGTTGCAGGCGGTGCTCCGCGCTCGAGGCCGTCAGCGCCTGCGCATCGGTATTGGCGACGACGAATTCGACACCCGACAAGCCGGCCGCGATCATGTTGTTGACCGCGTTGCAGCCGGCGCCGCCGACCCCGATGACCGTGATCCGCGGCCGTAAATCCGTGAGCGTGGGCAGTTGCAGCTTGATGCTCATCGTCCCCTCGTGTCGCACTTCGGGGCGCCAGCATCCGTCATGGATGCTCCGCCCGCCGATATCATCTGGAGGCTTCGTCCGCGATCAGGCTGGCAACCAGCCTTACGCGATCAAAACCCCCGCTTCAGCCATTGGCCGACACGAACGAGATACCCTTGCGTCAGCAAACTCTTTTCCCCGTGCGCCGTGACGAGCCCATGCCCGGCCGCCGCAGCCGAGACGAGCCCCACGACGGTCGAAAACGTCGGCATGGCAAGCCCCGTCGGCAGGCCGGCAGCCTGATCCGGCCCGGACGCCCGGACCGGCCGCCCGATCATGTTCGCCGTGAATTCGGCAAGCCCGACGAGTTGGCTGCCGCCACCCGTCAAAACTACGCGATCTCCCGACCATTGGGACACACCACTATGCTCGATCCGCTCCATGGCAAGACTGATAAGGCCATGCGCCCGCGGCCGCAGAATTTCCGCAAGAATGGCCTTCGTCGTCTGGTGCATCTCACCCTCGCCCTCGCCTGCGAGTGGATAGCCGAATGCTTCGTGCTCGTCTGAGGGAGCACGCACAACAGTGCCATAAAGCGCTTTGATTCGCTCGGCCTCGACAAGTGGTGTCTGCAACGCGCGGGCGACGTCGAAGGTCATCAGGTTGCCGCCGACCGGAACCGTATCGGCATGGATCAGGTGGCCGTCCGAGAATTGCGCGATCGTGG
This sequence comes from Hyphomicrobiaceae bacterium, assembly GCA_020442185.1. Taxonomy (GTDB): domain Bacteria; phylum Pseudomonadota; class Alphaproteobacteria; order Rhizobiales; family Hyphomicrobiaceae; genus JAEUMD01. Next base: position 25,986 of record JAGRKS010000089.1, on the reverse strand, counting down.
TCACGCCGGCGCCGATGTCGATAACGGTTACGCCAAGCCGCCGTTCTTCAGCGGTCGTGGCCGCAAGTGCACTGGCGAACGGCGAGACGACGAGGCCGGCAACGCCGAGATAGCAGCGCTCGACCAGCAACAGCAGGTTGCGGACCGGCGCATCGTCAGCGGTAACAGCATGCAGATCGATCGACAATTCGGCGGCCGCCATGCCGCGCGGATCGTTGCCGCCAGGGGCACCATCGAGCCTGACGCCGATGCGGTTCATGTGCACCAGCATCCGCCCCTCGCGTTCCGCATAGGAGCGCCCGCCGTCGAGCACACGCGCGATATCCTCGTCCGATACGACGCCACTGTCGATCGCACCGGTGCTGGCGAAATTTTCCGACCGCAACCTGCCGCACGCGACCGCGACATAGACCTCGTCGAGCGTCACGCCCGCCATTCGTTCGGCCTGATCGACGGCTGCCCGCACCGATACTTCGGCCTCGTCGAGATCTGTAATGACACCGGCCTTGATGCCTCGCGCGCGCTGGTGGCCGGCACCGAGCACGCGGAACGGCATGTCCATACCAGGCAGGATCGACGGGCCGCGCGGCTCGACTGCCACGATCAGGCAGGCAACCTTCGAGGTGCCGATGTCGATCAGTCCGAGAATACGCTGCTGGAACGATCTGCTGCTGCGGATCATGGCGTGCCGCCGCCATTCGTTTGCGCGGCCCCGATCGCCAGTCCGAGGCGTCGTGGCTCGGCCCTCGCCGCGGAAACCGCGACGCGGCCCCTGGCGCGCAGGTCGATCGTTTGTGGGCCGCCGGCCAGCAGGGTGGCGAGTTCGCCACTCGCCGCGAGCCGTTCCAATACGAGCGCTTGCCCGTCCGCCGGCAGCTCGATGCGGGTGCCACCTGTCAAGCGAAGGCGCCACCTCCGCCCGCCGACACGCTCGGCCGCCTGGAACCCGTCGGCGAGCGCGGCATGTCGCGTCACCAGCGCCATGAGGTCGGCTGCTTCACCGCCAGCGCCGTCACCGATCACCAGCGGCAGATTTCCGACGCTGCCCTCGCGGATGCGCTGCAGAACGCGCCCGGTCCGGTCGATCAGCACGTCGCCGTCGCTACGCCGCCAGACCGCGAAAGCCTTGCGTTCCGTGATCCTGACTTCGAGCCTGCCCGGCAGGACGCGCGTCAAATCTGCGCTCTCGACCCATGGCAACGCTTCGATGCGTCGGCGCGCGGCGCCGCCATCGAACCCGGGAAGCAGCCGATTCGACCGGAGATCGATGGCGTCGAAGATGTCGCCGTCCGGCGTGAACCTGTGGCCGGAGATCGAGACCTGATCAAGTCCGAGGCCGACATTCTGGGCGAGGTCGTCGACTGGCGGCAACGGCAGATCGGTCGCCCGGGCCAAGCGACCGCCGTCGGTCATGAATGCGAACACCGCAACACCGGCGAGAGCCGCGCCGAGCACGACAACACGCTGGCGGCTGCGCCTGATCTGTCGCTGCCGGCGCGGCGGACCGGCGCGTGAGGCGCGGCCCGGCCGACTGTCGTGTTCCGCAGCGTAGGGCCCGATACCATCAGGTTCTCGACCTGAAGGCGGCATATAGGCATGGGGGGCGGGAATTGGCCCTGAGGCCAGTTCGTGGGAGGCGCCGATCACGGTGGGTTGGTGGCCCGGCGCCATCCGCGCCCGCCATCCAGAAACCCGACCATGATCTACCTGTTGCAACTCGCGTCCTCGATGATCCAACGTACGAGTTCGCCGAACGACCAGCCGGCGTGGGCGGCAAGCTCGGGCACCAGCGACGTCGCCGTCATGCCCGGTTGTGTATTGACTTCGAGGCAAACCAACTCGCCTGTGCCGCCGGGTGTATCGTCAAATCGAAAGTCCGCGCGCGACACGCCTCGGCAGCCGAGCGCCTGATGCGCCAGCAACGTCAATTTCCGTATAGATTGGTAAACATCTGGTGAAATTTTCGCCGGCAACTCGTGACGCGACCCGCCGGGCGCGTACTTGGCCGTGAAGTCGTAGTAGGGCAGATCCTCGCGCGGCACGATCTCGATGACGTCGGTCACGAAGCTGCCGATGACGCCGCAGGTCAATTCGCGGCCGGCCACGTAGCGCTCGACCATGACGACCTCGTCGGGGTCAACGCCTCCATCGAGCACCAGCGCACCAGGCGCATTCGCACCCGGCCGCACGACCACGACGCCGACACTCGATCCCTCGGCGACCGGCTTCACCACGTAGGGCGGCGCCATAACGTGTCCTCGCGCCGCCTCGTGGCGCGTGACGAGTTCGGCATCCGCGACCGGCACGCCGGCGGCTTTCATGACAGCCTTCGCCCGCTCCTTGTGCATGGCGAGCGCCGACGCCAGAACGCCAGAGTGCGAATACGGGATATCGAGAAATTCGAGAATGCCCTGAACCTCGCCGTCCTCGCCGTGTCGGCCGTGCAGCGCGTTGAAACAGGCTTCCGGCTTCAACTCCATGAGCCGCTGCGGCAAATCACGGCCGACGTCGATCCGCATGACCGCGTAGCCTTCGCCCACGAGGGCATCGGCGACCGCCGCACCCGAGCGCAGGCTCACGGGCCGCTCGGCGGATAGGCCGCCCATCAGCACGGCGATGCGCTCACGGCGGCGGGGCGGCGACGTGCCGATCGGCTCTGCGGGCAGAGGCCCCAAGACATGATCGCTCATGCGTCCGCCCCCATCGCCAGGGCCTCGCCCGTGGCGTGGCCGTCGAGCGGCTCGCCGAGCCGGATGATTTCCCAGCTGAGCGTGATCCCGGAGTTGTCCTTGACCCGCGCCCTGACCGTTTCGCCGAGCCGTTCGATGTCCTCGGCTGTCGCGCTCTGGTCGTTGATGAGGAAATTGCAATGCATGTTCGAGACATGGGCGCCACCGACACGAAAGCCCCGGCAGCCGGCCGCATCGATCAGCTTCCAGCTGCTATGTCCCGGCGGGTTCTTGAACGTCGAGCCGCCGGTCCGTTCCTTGATCGGCTGATTCTGCTCGCGATAGTCCGCGACTTCCGCCATCTGCCGCTGGATCTCCGCCGGATCGCCGGGCCGGCCCTCGTAGAGCGCCTCGGTAAAAATGACATCAGCGGGAATTGCGCAGTGGCGATAGGTGTAGCCCATGTCGGCCAGCGACAGCTCCAGGATATTGCCCTGCCGGTCGACGGCCCGGGCACTGGTCAACACGTCCTTGGTCTCGGTTCCGTGTGCGCCCGCGTTCATGCGCAGCGCGCCACCGATCGAGCCTGGAATGCCGCGATAGAACGCCAGGCCTTCGATGCCAGCCTCCGCGGCGGCGCGAGCCACCTTGACGTCGGGAACCGCCGTGCCGGCACGCAGCCGCTGCCCAGACTCAACCGAGATGCTGCCGAAGCCACGACCCAGCCGGATCACCACGCCTGCGACGCCGCCGTCGCGCACCAGCAGGTTGGAGCCGAGACCGATCACCGTGACGGGTAGATCGGCTGGAACCGACCTCAGGAAATAGGCGAGATCGGCTTCATCCGCGGGGGTGAAGAGTACCTCGGCCGGACCACCCACGCGAAACCATGTGATATCCGCCAGCACAGCGTTCGCGGCGAGCCGGCCGCGCAGGTCCGGCAGGCCCGATGCCAGCTCGGCGGCGAGATCGTTGGCGCCCACGGCTATTCTCCCGCGAGGCGCGGCTCTTCGGCGAGCCATTCGGGCAATGCGTGCGCCCATTCCGTCGACGATCCGGCGCCGAGGCAGACGACCATGTCGTTCTCGCGGCCATATTTGCGCAGCAGGCCGATCAACTCGGTCGGGCTGTCGATGACGATGACGCTCGGATGGCCGGCCTTACGGATCCCCTCCGCCAGCGAATGGTTGTCGATACCAGGGATCGCCATCTCGCCGGCCGTATAAAGTGGCCCGACGATCACTCCGTCGGCATCGTTGAAGCAGTTGCAGAACTCGGAAAAGAGATCGCGCACGCGCGTGTAGCGATGCGGCTCGACAACCGCGATGACGCGCCCCGTCGCACCGGCGCGCGCCGCCTGCAGCACGGCCGCTATCTCGATCGGGTGATGGCCATAGTCGTCGTAGAACGACATGCCGTTCCACGTACCGGTGGGCTGGAAACGACGTTTGACGCCAGAGAACGACGCTAGGCCGCGCCGGATCGTCTCGTCGTCGATGCCGGCCTCGGCAGCCACCGCGATCGCCGCGAGCGCATTGAGGGCGTTGTGCGTTCCCGGAATTGGCAACTCGAGCCCCTGGAGCACGCGGCGGCCACCGCCGACCCGCTCGCCGAGATGGGCATCGAATGTCGTCACGTGGCCGGTCTGACTGATGCTGGCGAGACGCATGTCCGCATCCACGCCGGTGCCATAGGTGATGAGCCGGCGGCCGTCGCGGCGCAGCGCCAGGCGATCGATCATGCCGGCGACGACCGGGTGATCGGTACAGGCGACGAGCAGCCCGTAGAAGGGGATGTTGCGCATGAACGCTTCGTATTCGCGGTGCATCGCCTCAACCGTGCCGAAATAGTCGAGGTGTTCGGGATCGATGTTGGTGACGACGCCGATCTCGGTCGGCAAGCGCACGAACGTACCGTCGGATTCGTCGGCCTCGACGATCATCCAATCGCCCTTGCCGAGCCGCGCGTTGGTGCCCCACGCATTGATGATGCCGCCGGTGATGACGGTCGGGTCGCGCCGGGCCGTCTCGAACACGTGCGCTACGAGGGAGGACGTCGTCGTCTTGCCATGTGTCCCGGTGATGGAGATCGTTGCGTAGAGGCGCATCAGCTCGGCCAGCATTTCGGCGCGACGGATGACCGGCAGGCCACGCTGGCGCGCCGCCTCGAGTTCCGGATTGTTTGGCTTTACCGCCGTCGAGATCACCACTTGGCGGGCGCCGACGAGGTTGATTGCGTCATGCCCGACATAGACGCGCACGCCCTTGGCCCTGAGCCTGCGGACGTTGGCGCTGTCCTTCTGGTCACTGCCCTGGACCGAATAGCCCGTCGCGAGCAATATCTCGGCGATCGCGCTCATGCCGATCCCGCCGATGCCGATAATATGGAACGTGCCGAGTTCGTGCGGCATTTTCATCGTCGATCATCCCCTCGGTCGCGCCAGGTTCGAAAGACCCTGCACGCTTCGTCGTCGTGCGCCTGAGCAGCGCTTGGATTTGCACGCCCCACGCGTCAGCGTCGCGTCCCCCTGACGCCGATCAGTTCCTCGACGTGATCGGCAAGTCTAACGACCGCGTCGGGGCGGCCCTGTTTCTTGGCTGCGATTGCAGCAGAGTTGAGACGATCCGGGGAGCCGAGCAGAACAGCGATGTCGGCGGCCATACGCTCCGCCGTCAGATCCTTTTGCTCGATACACCAGCCGCCCCCCGATTCGGCAAGTCTCGTCGCATTATAGAGTTGATCGTTGTCGAGTGCATGCGGCAATGGAACAAGGATCGCAGGGCGCCCGAGTACCGTCAGTTCGGCAACCGTCGAGGCTCCGGCGCGCGCGATGACGAGCTGAGCCTCCGCCATGCGCTGCGGCAGATCGGCGAAAAATGGCGCAACGATCGCCGTGATCCCGGCCTCCGCATAGGCTGTTTCGACGCGGACGACATCCTCGCCGCGGGCTTGCTGAACGACGCGCAATTGCGCCGACATCGTTTCTGGCAGCAGCCGCAACGCGGCCGGCACCGTGTCGGAAAAGAAGCGCGCGCCCTGGCTGCCGCCGAACACCACCAGGTCGATCGGCTGATCCGCGACGGGCGGCCGATAGGCGCGCGCTGCCCAGTCGATGACGCTGTCGCGCACAGGGTTGCCGGTGAGATGCACTTTCGCCGCGAGCGATGGCTTCAGGTTGCGGATATCGTCGAACGACGTCGCGATGGCGCGCACGCGACCGGCAAGCAACCGGTTGGCGCGACCGAGCACGGCGTTCTGCTCGTGCACCGCCGTCGGAATGCCGCGCAGGCTTGCCGCCAGCACTGGCGGCACCGTCGGATAACCGCCGAAGCCGATCACCGCGGCGGGTTGCATCTCCCCCATCAGTTGGTACGCGCGTCCGAGCCCGCGCGACAGCTTGAAGCCCGTTCGCGCGATATCTCCCGGAGAACGGCCGGCGAGTGTGGCTGACGGAATCTGATGAACCTTGCGAGCCGGAAAGCCGGTGCCGTAGCGGTCGCCGCGCTCGTCGGTCACAAGGTCGACGACATAGGACCGCCGCGCCAACTCCTCCGAGAGCGCAAAGGCCGGAAACAGATGACCTCCCGTTCCACCCGCCGCCAGCATCACCAGCAAGTCGCGATCACTCGTCATGGCTGCGGCCCCTGACCTTCCATGTGTTGCATCATCGCGTACGCCCCATGGAATCGTCCAATGGGACCCGCGCCACCAGCGGCGGCGTCTCGAGCCGCCGCTGATGCGGCCGCCGCCGCGACAGCGCGAGCAGCATGCCGAGCGATATCGAAATCGCGAACATCGACGATCCGCCCGCCGAAATGAAGGGCAGCGTCATGCCCTTGGCCGGGAGCAGGCCGACGTTGACCGCCATATTGATCAGCGCCTGAAGGCCGAACAAGAGCGCGAGCCCTTGCACGGCGAGGCGTGTCGCGAGTTCGGGTTCTCGCGCACCCCTGGCGAACGCGCGCACCGTGATGAAGGCGAATACGGCCAGCAACGCGAGACAGGCGATCACGCCGTATTCTTCCGCGACGACGGCGAAGATGAAGTCGGTGTGGGCGTCCGGCAGCGACGTCTTGATCGTACCCTCGCCTGGGCCGCGACCGAAAAAGCCGCCCTCGGTGAACGAGCGGATGGCGCGCTCGACCTGAGAATTGTCTCCGACGTTCGGGACGAGAAAGCGGTCGACGCGGCTGGCGACATGCGGGAAGACGAAATAGGCCGCGCCGAGCCCTGCCGCACCGAGCGCGGCAAGCGCTGCAGCGGCAATCACCGGCTGGCCCGAGAGAAAGAACTGCGCCCCCCAAACGAGCCCCACGAGCAGCGTCTGGCCGACATCCGGCTGCACCACCAGCAGCGCCGCGAATGCAAGTCCGATGGCGATGGCCAGACTGAGCGCCGGCATGTCGCGTCGCCCCTGTGCCTCCGCGAACAGCCATGCCGTAAGGACGGCGAAACTCGGCTTGGCGAACTCCGACGGTTGCAGCGAATGCCCGGCGATCGAAAGCCAGCGGCGCGCACCGTTGATCTCATGCCCGGTCAGCTGCACCGCCACGAGACCGGCAAAGGAAATCACGAAGAGCGCCAGCGCGAGGCGGCGAACGCCCGTCGTATCGAGCAGCGACACCAGAAGCATCACCACCACGGCCGCCAGCGAGAACACGACATGGCGTTCGACGAAATAGAAGGCCGGCAGGCCCTTCTTCAGCGCAACCGCCGGGCTTGCCGCCAGCGACAGAACGAGACCGATGCCGACCAGCATCAGGATCGCGGCGACCAGCGCGTGATCGACCGTGAACCACCATTGCGCCAACCGGCTCTGGTCCGTGCGGCTCACTCTCATGGGGATGGGGCCAGGGCGACGTCTCCCTGCCTCGACGTGCCGATCAATTCCGAGACAAGCGATCGGAAGCGGTCGCCGCGCACCTCGAAGTTCTTGAATTGATCGTAGGAGGCGCACGCCGGCGACAGCAGCACCACCGGCTCGTAAGCCACGCTCGCCGCCGCATCACGCGCGGCAGCAGAAACGGCGACGTCCAGTGTACCGCAGCGCTCGAACGCGACCTTGCCCGCGAGCGTTTCGGCGAACGCCTCGCAAGCCTCGCCGATCAAGTACGCCTTGGCGATGCGCGGGAAATAGGGAGCGAGCATCGCGATGCCGCCGTCCTTCGCCTTGCCGCCGGCAATCCAATAAATGTCGGAGGTGAACGACGCCAGCGCCTTCTCGGTACTGTCGGCGTTCGTTGCCTTGCTGTCGTTGACGAACAACACGGACCCGGCGCGGCCAACGTCCTCCATGCGATGCGGCAGTCCGGGGAAGGTGCGCATGGCATTGCCGATCGCATCGTGCGGAATTGAAAGCCAATCGCAGGCATTGAACGCCGCGGCGGCGTTCTCCCAGTTGTGGGAGCCGCGCAAGGTGGCGACACCGGCGATATCGGTGAACACCTCCAGCACACCGCTGCCGCTGTCGAGCGCGACGAACCGCTGCAGCAGTCCACCCTCGCAATAGGTCGTGTTGTTGGACTGCGCGCGATCGCGGGAAAACGTCAGCACCGGAATGCCGGAACCATCCGCCCGATGCGCGATCTGATCGCATGTGCCATCGAGCGAAATCCCATCCGTCACGCCGACGACCGCCATGCGCGCCGACGTCACCAGACGCTCCTTTATCGATGCGTAGTTGCGCATCGCGAGTTCGAGTTCATCAGCGGGGCCATGGCGGTCGAGATGGTCCGGCGTGATATTGAGCAGCACGCCGACCGTCGGCGCCAGGCTCGGCGTCAAGTCGATCTGGAACGAACTCATCTCGATGACGTGGATGCGGTCGCGGGCCGGCGGCTCCAGAGTGAGGATCGCCTTGCCGATGTTGCCGCCCATCTGCACGTCGCGGCCCGCGGCCTCGAGAATGTGGGCAACGAGCGCCGTTGTCGTCGATTTGCCGTTCGTGCCGGTGATGCAGACGACCGGCGCATCAGGACAGCTCACCGCCCGCTCCCGGAAGAACAGCTCGACATCGCCGATGATCTCGACGCCAGCCGCCCTGGCGCGCTTCACCGTCCAATGCGGTTCGGGATGGGTCAGCGGCACACCGGGAGCAAGCACCAGCGCCCTGAGCGTCGACCAATCGGCCGAGGCCAGATCTTCGAGCGCAACGTTCGCGGCTCTGGCGGCGGAGCGCCCGGCCTCGCCATCATCCCAACCGACGACGTCGGCGCCACCGGCCTTCAGCGCCAGCGCCGATGCGAGGCCCGAGCCGCCGAGGCCGAAGACGGCGACGCGGCAACCGGCGAATGTGGTGATCTGAATCATGCGCCGACCAATCTAGTGTTCCGGTTCTGACATTTGCTTGCCCACCGCTGATAGGTTCCGAGCAAATGCCAGAACCAAAAGGAACACGAGCGACATCATGGTTCTAGTGTAGCTTTGCCACCTGTCGTTTGGTTGCGAGGCAAGCCCGACGCGGGGCCCAAACGTCAGGTGCCCTACACTAGCGCACTTCGCCGCCGCCGGGTGTGGCGCGGCGGGCGCGCCCTCACCGCAGCTTGAGCGTCGCCAGACCGATCAGCGCCAGAATGACCGAGATGATCCAGAAGCGGACGACGACGGTCGATTCCTTCCAACCCTTCTGCTCGAAGTGATGATGCAGCGGAGCCATGCGGAACACGCGCTTGCCCGTCAGCTTGAACGAGGCGACCTGGATAATGACCGACAGCGTCTCGAGAACGAAAAGACCGCCAACGATGGCGAGCACGATCTCGTGCTTGGTCGCGACCGCGATGGCGCCGAGCGCGCCGCCGAGCGCCAGAGAGCCCGTGTCGCCCATGAAGATCATTGCAGGCGGAGCGTTGAACCACAAGAACCCGAGGCCCGCCCCGATCAGCGCGCCGCACAGCACGGCCAGTTCGCCGCTGCCGGCGACGTAGTGAATCTGCAAGTAGCTCGCGAATTTCACGTTGCCCGATAGGTAGGCGATCAACCCGAACGTCGCCGCCGCGATCATGACGGGCACGATCGCCAGGCCGTCGAGACCGTCGGTGAGGTTGACCGCGTTGCCCGCGCCCGCGATGACGAGCACGCCGAAGAAGACGAAGAAGAGACCGAGCGGAATGACCACGTTCTTGAAGAACGGTACCGTCAGCGCATCGGAGAAGCCTGGCGTGCCGGCCTGAATGATGAAATAGGTCGCGATCGCCGCCACGAGCACCTCGAGTGAAAGGCGGAAACGACTCGAGAACCCCGAGCTGGTGCGCTTCTTGACCTTGAGGAAATCGTCGTAGAACCCGATGCCGCCATAGGTCAGCGTGACGAAGATGACGATCCAGACGTAGATATTCTGCAGATTGGCCCAGAACAACGTCGCGACCAGGAAACCGAGAAGAATCATCAGGCCGCCCATGGTCGGCGTGCCGGCCTTGGCGAGATGGGTCTGCGGACCGTCCGCGCGGATCGGCTGGCCTTTGCCCTGCTTGACACGGAGCACGTTGATCATCGCGGGGCCGAACAGCATCACGAACAGCAGCGCCGTGAAGATCGCGCCGCCGGTGCGGAACGTGATGTAGCGGAAGACGTTAAGCGGTCCGAGCTGGTCCGAGAAGTTCACGAGCTCATAGAGCATGGGTTGTTTCCCTCTTGATCCCCGCGCCGATCCGGCCCTTCTAGACGGATCGGTCCGCGCTCGCAAAGCGCTTCTTGATCGCGGCGACAATGCGGCCGAGGCCGCTGCCGTTCGACGCCTTGACCATGACCGCGTCGCCCGCCCCGACCGCGGCAAGCACCACGCCCTCGAGTTGCGCCGCATCCGGCTGCCAGCCGCCGCGTCGATCTGGCGGCAGCGCGTCGTGAAGGTGTCGCATCATCGGCCCGCACGCAAAGACCAGGTCGGCGCGGCCGTCGATGGCCGCCTCGAGCCCGAGGTGGAACTGCCTGGCTTGCTCCCCGAGCTCGAGCATGTCGCCGAGAACCGCGATCTTGCGCTTGATGCGGGGATCGTCGATCTCGGCCATGGTCTCGATGGCCGCCGCCATCGATGCCGGATTGGCGTTGTACGCTTCGTCGATCAGCAGCAGCACGCCCTCGGGGGTCGCAAGCTCGTGGCGCGCGCCCCGGCCATCGGGTGGCGAGAGTGCGGCGAGAGGCGCCAGCGCCGCATCGAGGTCGAGGCCAAGCGCGTCGAGGGCCGCGACGACGGCAAGCGTATTCGAGGCGTTGTGCCGGCCGGGCATGGCCAGTCCATAGGAGATTTCACGCGGCGCGCGCCCGTTCCCGTCCGCCAGCGTCGCGGCGATCGCGACCGCCGGATTGCCCCCCGCCACCGTTTCCTCGCGGACAAGGCGCACACTCGCGCCCGCCTCCCGCCCGAAGGAGGCGATGCGCGCGCCAGCGCGCCGGGCGGCCTCGGCCAATACGGGATAGTGCGGATTGTCGCGCGGGATCACCGCCGTACCGCCCGGCACCAGACCGGCGAAGATTTCGGCCTTGGCGTTGGCGATGCCGATCTCCCCGTCGACGAAGTTGCCGATATGAACGGGCAGCACGTTCGTGACGATCGCGATATCCGGGCGGACGAGGCGGGACAGCGGCGCGATCTCGCCCGGGTTGTTCATGCCGATCTCGAACACCGCGAACCGGGTGCCGGCCGGCATCCGGGCGAGCGTCAGCGGCACGCCCCAATGGTTGTTGAACGACTTGTCGGCGGCATGCGTCGGCGCGAGAGTCGCGAGACAGCTGCGCAGCATTTCCTTCGTCGTCGTCTTGCCCGCCGAGCCGGTGACCGCAACGACGCGCGCGTCAGGTGACAACCGGTCGCGCGCCGCCACCCCGATCCGTTCGAGCCCGCGGAGCGTGTCGTCGACGCGGATCAGCGGACCATCTCCCGGCCGCCGTGCATAGGTTGCAGCAACGAGAGCCGCAGCCGCGCCCGCCGCGAACGCCGCTGCGATGAAATCATGACCGTCGCGCTGATCCTTGAGCGCAACGAACAGGTCTCCGGCGCGGAGCGTGCGCGTATCGATCGAGACGCCGCGAACGTCGCCCGCCGCAGTCCCGTCGAGCACGCCGCCGCTCGCTGCGACCAGCGACGGCAAGGTCCAGAGAGGCTCAATCATGGGCCGCGTCCCCCGCCCGTTCGATCGCAGCTCGTGCTTCAAGGTGGTCCGAGAACGGCAGCACCTCGCCACCGACGATCTGGCCGGTTTCGTGACCCTTGCCGGCTATAATGACAACATCGCCGGCACCGGCCGACGCGACCGCGGCGTCGATCGCGGCCCTGCGGTCGCCGATCTCGGCAGCGCCGGTCGCACCCTTCAGAATCTCCGCACGTATTGCCGCCGGGTTCTCGCTGCGCGGATTGTCATCCGTGACGATGACGTGGTCGGCGCCTTCCACCGCGATCCGACCCATGATCTCGCGCTTGCCCCGGTCACGATCGCCACCGCATCCGAACACGCAGACGAGCTTGCCTGTCACGAACGGCCTGACACCGGCCAGCGCCGCCGCCAGCGCCTCGGGTTTGTGGGCATAGTCCACGACGACGAGCCCGCCCTTGACCTCGCCGACGATATCGAGGCGGCCGCGCACACCGTCGAGCGACTCGAGAGCTGAGAGTGCCGTCTCGGCATCGATGCCCGCGGCAATCGCGAGCCCTGCTGCCGTCAGCGCGTTTTCAACCTGATAAGCCCCGATCAGCGGCAGGCGCACGTCTCTCACTCCGCCCTTGTGGCGCACCGTGACGATCTGCCCGAAGCCATCGAGGCGCACACCTTCGCGGCGCAGCAGTCCCCCCATCGATCCGACGGTCATGACATCGAGGCCGCGGGCGCGGGCGACATCGACGACGCGCTCGCTCATGGCACCATCCACGTTGACGACCGCCGGCTGGCCCGGCCTCAAGAGTTCCTCGAATAGGCGCATCTTGGCAGCGAAATAGTTCTCGACCGTCGGGTGATAATCGAGATGGTCGCGGCCGAGGTTGGTAAAGGCGGCGGCGTCGAGGCGGACACCATCGAGGCGGCATTGGTCGAGGCCGTGCGAAGACGCCTCGAATGCCAGATGCGTGATGCCTTCGGCCGCAAGCTCCGCGAGCGTCGCGTGCAGCGAAATCGGATCTGGCGTCGTCAGCGAGCCGTAGACCGAGCCGTCCGGCCGGACGATGCCAATGGTCCCAACGGAGGCCGCGCGTTTGCCCGCGGCCTTGAAGATCTGGCGGGTGAATTCCGCGACCGACGTCTTGCCGCTGGTGCCGGTCACGGCAACCGCCGTCTCGGGCTGCGCCGGATAGAAGCGCGCGGCCATCAAGGCCAGCTCGCGGCGCGGATTTGCCACCCTCAGAAGCGGCACGGTTAGCCAGTCCGGCACGACGACATCGTCGGCCGCAACGACAGCGACGGCGCCGCGCGCGACGGCATCGGCGATGAACTTCGCGCCGTCGGCGCGAGCCCCTGGCAATGCCGCGAATACGAAACCGGGCGCGGCCGTACGGCTGTCGGCGGTCATCCCGGTTATGAACAGTTGCGAGGCGCCCGCCGGCGTCTTGATCTCGGGCCCGAGGAGTTGGGAGAGCAGCATTCTTTCGGGATCCGCGCGACGGCTATTTCGGGGAGACGGCGGAACCGGGTCGCGTCCGGATCACCGGGCCGGCCACCGGACCCTGACGACGCCGGGCCGGCAGCGGTAACAGCGTGGTCATAAGTGGCTGCAGGCCCGCCGTCAAACGCTGGACCGCTGACGTTCCACCGTAGATGCGCCCAGACAGCCTACCGGCCTTGCCTCAGCGTGACGGCTCGGTGGTCAGCGGCATGACGCCCAGCATCGGCGCGATCCGTTCGACGATGCCGCGAGTAACCGGCGCGGCGGTATGTCCGGCCGTGATCTCGCCGCCACTCGCCGCCGTCCGTTCCGGTTCGAACAGCATCACCAGCGTCAGGTAGCGCGGCTTCTCCATCGGGAACGCGCCGAGAAACGAGGCGATCACCGCGTTCGGTTCGTAGCGCCCGCCGGCTGCAATTTCGGCCGTTCCCGTCTTACCGCCGACGCGGTAGCCGGCGGCATCGGCACGTCGCCCGGTGCCGCCCTGCTGAGCGACGTTGCTCCGCATCATCTCGGCGATGCGCGCGCTCGTTTCGCGGCTGACGACCCGGCGGCGCGCCCCATCCCCTCCGGCCCGGTGCTTGCTCGTCGCGCCGCGCTTCAGGCCCGCGCCGCCTTTCAGAAATGTCGGCTGGATCAACTCGCCGCCGTTGACGAGCGCGGCCGCAGCGGCCGCAAACTGCAGTGGGGCCACCGCCAACCCGTGACCGTAGGCGATGGTGATCGTCTCGATCTGGTCCCAGCGCTTCGGAACCATCGGCTCCGCCACCGCGCCAGCTTCCGTGCGCAACGGTGTCAACAGGCCGAGCGCTTCGAGAAATTCGCGCTGGCGCTGTGTGCCGGCCTCGAGGGCCAGCAGCCCCGCGCCGACGTTCGAGGACTTGACGAAGATTTCCGCGACCGATAGCGGCCGGCCCGCGCCGTGTGCATCCTTGATCTCAAAACGCCCCGCCGTGAGCGACTTCGTTACGTCGTAGACGCTCTCCGGTGCCGCCTGACCGCTGTCGAGCGCCATGGCGACAGTCAACAACTTGAAGATGGAGCCGAGTTCGTAGGTGCCGCCCGTCAGCCGATCGATATGGCGGGCGTCCATGGTCTTCTCGGGGTGCATCGGATCGACCGTCGGCACGGATGCGGAGGCGACGACCTCGCCCGTCTCGACGTCGAGAACCAGCCCCGCAGCAGCTTTGGCGCGATAGGTTTCGATCGCCGCCGCAAGCTCGTCCTCGACGGCATGCTGCACACCGATATCGAGCGACAACGCGACCGGCCGACGGTCGGTCTGAACGGCGCCGCTGACGGAATCGACGATCTCGTTCTGATCGAGATAGCGCTCGACGCCAGCCACCGCGGCGTTGTCGATGTTGACGCCGCCAAGCAGGTGTCCGGCGAGCGTTCCCGCCGGGTAGGCACGGCGCAGCTCCGGCCGGAACGACAACCCCGGCAACCCGAGGTTATGGACACGCTGCGCCAGGGCCGGCGACAATCCCCGCTTGATCCAGACGAAGCGGCGCCCCCGCTCCGCCAAGGTGCGGCGCAGTTCGTCGCCATTGATGTCGGGGAAGATACGGCGCAGCTTTTCGACAACTTCGTCGCGATCGACGACCAGCAGCGGATCCGCGAACAGCGACTGCATCTCGACATCCGTTGCGAGAAGTCGGCCATTGCGGTCGACGAGATCGGGACGCGCGAAGCCGGTCGCAACCGGCGCCGACATGTTGATCTGGAACGCTCCACCGCCGCTGGCCGCAAGCCGTATCAACTGACCGCAAACGGTCGAGAATGCCGCGACGATCGCGAATGCGACAGCCGCCGAACGTAGGGGACTGCCGCCGCCTCTCTTGTCGAGCTTGGTGCCTGTTCCGGCCAAGGGCGCCAGTCGGCCCGGGCCGATCATAACTCCATGTTGCATGACCATCGCCTCCGGGAACTGGTGGATCGCCTCCGGCTCTCGCCGGCACCGGTCACGCTCAGTCGAATGCGGTCGAGGCTTCGACCAGCTGCGCCGGACGCGGCTGGACGAGACCGATTGCACGAGCCAACGGCGCGATCCGCTCCGGTCGTGCGAGATGCGCACGATCGGCCTTCAACACGGCGATATCGCCCCGCGCCGACGCCAGCCGACGCTCCTGCGCCTGCACGCGCTCCTCGAGCTGGCGGGTCTCGTTGCTCAGTGCGTAAAGCAGAAATGCGCTCGAAAGCGCCAGAAATACCGTGGACAGGGCGAGCAGACGCATGAATTTACTTGCTCCCTTTTCAGTGGCCGGGGTCTTCAATCATTGTCGTTGAGCGGATCGTCGATGTCGGACTGCGGAACGGGCCAGGACGGTTCGCTGGTGCGTACCGCCGCCCGCAGTCGTGCCGAACGTGAACGCGGGTTGACGTCGATTTCACCTTTCGAAGACGTTAACGGCCTTCGGTTAACAATCTGGAAACTTGGTTCCGACAATTCGATCGGTCGCTCGGGAAGATGGCGCGAGCCCCGCACCTCCTTGCCGGAGCGCTCCGCGATGAAGCGCTTGACGATGCGATCCTCGAGCGAGTGGAAAGTAACGACGACCAGGCGGCCGCCGGGCTTCAGGCATCGCTCGGCGCCGGCAAGACCGCGGCGCAATTGCCCGAGTTCGTCGTTGACCGCGATCCTGAGCGCCTGGAACGTGCGGGTCGCGGGGTGCTGTTTTTGATCGTGCCGACGGCCGCCGAGCGCGCGCGAGACAACGTCGGCGAGATCGAGCGTACGCTCGAAGGCTCGCTCCGCACGCCGGCGCACGATCGCGCGCGCGATGGCACGAGACCGGCGTTCGTCGCCATAGCGGAAGATGATGTCGGCGAGTTGTTCTTCTTCGAGGCTGTTGACGAGATCGGCGGCCGATGGACCGCCTTCGCCGGCCATCATGCCGGATGCATGTGCCGCGGTCGCGAACATGCGCATGTCGAGCGGCCCGTCGTTCTGGAACGAGAAACCGCGCTCGGGTTCGTCGAGTTGCATCGAGGAGACGCCGAGATCGAAGACGACGCCGTCGAAGCGATGCGCATAGCCGGCCGACGTCTCCGGGTCTTCCGCAAGATCGAGCAACTGCGCGAACGGGATCATCGCGAGTTCGAGCCGGCCGCCCATCCGAGCCGCGAGCGAACTACCGCCCGCAATCGCCGCCGGATCGCGGTCGAGGGCGAGAACACTGCACTCGGCCGCATCGAGAATAGCGCGGGTGTAGCCGCCGGCGCCGAACGTCGCATCGATGATGCGTCCGCCCGCTTCGGGCGCCAAGGCCGTCAAGACCTCGGAAAGCAGCACGGGAATGTGCCTTTGCCGCACGTCGCTCGGTCCCGCCCCCGCAGGGCCTTCGCGCCTTGGCGTCATTCCCGTGCTCCTTGGCCCCCGCCGCCGAGAGAAGAAGCTGGATCGTCACCGGATCGAGAGCCGCTACCGGCGGCGCTGCCTAGCAGCTTCCGGTGTCCTTGAACTTTTTCGCGGGCGCGCTGACGTCGTTCGCCGAAACGCCCGGGCTCCCACATCTGGAATTTTTCGCCGAGCCCGACGAAGGTAACCGCATCGCGAAGACCGGCGTGGGCGCGAAGGCTTTCAGGAAGCACGATACGGCCGTCCCCATCGATCGAGAGAACCTGGACGTCGCCGTAGAGGGCGACAGACAGCTCGTCGCGCTCGTCCGAATAGTCCGGCAGGCCCGCGAGAAGCCCGTCGATTTTCTGCGCCAATCTCTCGCCGCCAGCATCGAGGGCCGGAGCATCGAGCGAGGGGTAGCAGTAGATGCCCGCGGAACCCCCGACCTTGTATCCGTCGCGCTCGAGCACGACGCGGAAGGCTGCAGGAATAGAAACGCGGCCTTTTGCGTCGATCTTGTTTGTGAATGTCGAGACAAAGCGGTCCATCCCCTGATCGAGCCTTGATCCACTACGCTGCACAAATGTTCCAGGCACCGCCTGGGCGGCATCCGGCAGGTCGGGCGCCGAGCCACGCCGCTCGCCATCGCCATGGCACTGCAAGCCCCGCGCATCCGCTCCAATCGCACCGGAGTACCGCGACGGTCGCCGTATGGCCCTGGCCCTCTCTCAGGGCCGGCGCCTCGCCGCGGTCCCCTAGCCCGGTGCGGTCGGGCATCTATGGGATCGCATGGGATTTTATGGGAGTCAACGGATTCTTAAGGTTTTCCACACGGCGGTCATGGCACCTGGGGCCCTCACGACCGCATCTCATCCCGTGACCGGTTTGCCCCGGCGGTCGAATTCCTCCCAAAAATAATGTAGCCGGTCGCGAAAAATGGCCCAAACGGTCGTCTAAAATGGCCCAAACGTCCGTACACCATCTTATTCATGTGGTTTCCTATTGCATTTCAATGCATTAGCGCCAGTTCCCACCGGCACCGAAAAATGGCGCAAAAGGTGGGAACCGGTCGCGAAAAATGGCCCAAACCGCAGCCGTCGACACCCGAATGCAACAGTGGTGCACGTCGACGCTACTGTGGCCCCACGGAACACCGTTCATCGGCCACCCTTCACACCGCCTTCGAAGGTCGTTCGAACGGCCGGCGAGCCCTCTCTCGTCACCCCGCGGCCGGCAGCCCCGCATAGTGGCGCGCCCATGGCCTATTGCGTTCTGCCCTGAGCCCGACCATCGGCGCGAGCCCGACGATATCGCCGGTCTCGACCTCGCCTCCGTCGAGCCGGCGGAGGGGGCCGCCGTCGACGCTGAACAACGGCACGTGCAGCACCCACGGCGCGCGCCGGACGACGCCTTCGAACACTTCGAGGCAAGGGGCTGGATCAGGCGCCGCGACGGCGTGCGCAGGCCTGTCATCCGTCGCCCCGCAAGAGCCTGCGGCGTCGAGCCTCGGTGCCCGGTTGCCGGGCGTCGCGCAAGCCGGCGTCGACGCCGCCCCGCGGCGGCGCAGCACACCGAAAAGACGCCCTAGAAAACCGGCGCGAATATCAAATCCCACTTTGTCGCCAAAAGCCGTTGCCTTTTCCATTTTCGGATCGGCTCTATTTCTCGATCCCAAAAACAATTCATTTCCACTTTCTTCTGTCGTTTCGCGGCTCATCTATTTCCCCTCGCCTTTTTCACTCGTTTCGCACTGGATTTGCGTCGAGTACCCCTGATCCTTCCGGAACCGGTGCGTCGCCGTCTTGATCGTCCATTGCCCATCGTAAAGCTCGGCCCCGATGATCGTGACGAGCGGCGTGCCACCCATCAGTGCGGTGTTGCCCGGCCCCTTGC
The DNA here is from genome assembly GCA_020442185.1 of Hyphomicrobiaceae bacterium. Lineage (GTDB taxonomy): Bacteria > Pseudomonadota > Alphaproteobacteria > Rhizobiales > Hyphomicrobiaceae > JAEUMD01. The sequence goes on along the minus strand of JAGRKS010000089.1, from coordinate 7,497 downwards.
CGGTCAGGCTCTTCGCGGCGCGTTCGAGCTGGCGCTTCTTCGCCTTGGCGCAGGCCTCGGCCAGTTCCTTGGTCGCGAACGGATGGCGCAGCGTGAACTCGCCGCCCTCGCCGCGTTCCTCCGTCCCCTCCTTGCGCTTCACCGCGCCGCGATCGTGGTAATGCGCGCGCGCCTTCTTCGACGCGGCGCGGTCGTCGGTCTCGACCGTGCATTCGTCGAAATCACCACGCGTCAGAACGACGGCCGGCAGCGTGATCTCGTCGCGGCCGAGGAACAGCACCTTGCCGCCGTTGACCTTGAAAATGGCGTCGTGATCCTTGGCCATGCGCGTCAGCAGATGCAGGTCGCTCTCCTCGGTCTGATACTCCGGCGAGCGCTTCAGCTTGCCGAGCTTCGGTGAGACGGTCGCGCCGAGCCCGTGCCGGCCCGCGACCTCCTTGACGATTTCCTCAATTTTTTTGTCGACGAACTGCCCCGACCGCTGGCTCTTCATCTCCTTCTTGAGGTCCGCCGACTTTCCCGTCACTTCCATGACGGCGCCACTCGCCTTGACGAAGCGGCGCTGCACGCGGTTGACCTTGAATTGACCCATCGAGACGAGGCCCGTCTCGACGTAGCCGAGCAACACAACCAGCGTCTCGCCCTTGCGCGGCACACTCAGCGCGAAGTCGCGGTCGTCGAGCACGATCGTCACCTCGTCGGCCTTGGTGCCGTCGTGGTCGACCACCGTCAGTTCGACGAGGCGGTCGTTGATGCCACCCGTCACGTCGATGCCGCCGGCGAAGACCTGGAACGCCGGCGTCATGTCACCCCCCGGCCGGTGACCGCCTCGACGAAGGCTTCACCGCCCGCGGCGGCGATATTGCGCGCGATCTGATTGGCCGTTGGAAGCGAACAGCGGTAGGCGTCGCCCCAGACGGCGGTCTGCACGAAACCGCCGCGCTTCGCGGTCGACAGCGCCACCCAGCGGCCCGGCGCGGTTCGGATTACATAGCGCGGCGCGGGCACGTCTCGTTGTTCGCCAGAGTGCACGTTCGTCTCTCCGCAGCCGCGCGGCAGCAGCAGCTCGCTGCCATCCCGCATGACGTAACAATCCCATTCGGTGGCCCCGATCCTGACGCGGCGAGCTTGTTGCCGCGCCGGGGACAGAAGTGCATTGCCGATGACGTCGACGGCAAGCCCCGCGACGAGCGAGGCCACGAACAGGAATGCGACCGCGAGCAGGGCGTCGGCAAGTTCGCTCGTGACGATCAATCCCATAGCCGCACCGTCTTCGGCGCGCGCTCGGCGACCGACGGCAGGTCGGGCAGAACAATGACGAGGCCACCCGGCAGCATCGGCGGGTGAGCAGATAGATCCCGGTTAGCTTCGAGGATCGCCTCGACGGTGCCGCGATGATAGCCGTAGTGGCGGAAGGCGATGTCGTCGAGCATGTCGCCGTCTCTCGTTTCGTAGCGCTTCGGCATGAACCCCGACCCTCCCTAGAAGATGCTGAAACCGAAGCCGCCGTCGTCGCCGTAGCGCTTCAGCTTGACCGAGAATGTGATCTTCGCCGGGCGGCCGAACCGGTCCTGATAGGTCTGCTCGTTCGCGACCTCCTCGATCACCCAGCGACCGAACACGTCGCCGGCACCTGACACCACCATCTGCGGGCGGCGGGCCATCGACCGGAGCCGCGCGAGGGCGCCGAAGCCGCCGAAGTAGTCGGGGTAGATCGTTCCCGCCACGTCGATCGATTCCTCGCCCTCTCCCGTGAACTGGAGCGCGTCGCGGCGGCCGAAGCGCCCCTGCGCCGGCCAGCTGAACCGCGCCGAGTGTTTCAGGCTGTCGTAGTGCGGGCCTGAAATCTTGAACTGCACGCCGCCGATCTGGAGCATCGCCATGGCTCAAAACTCGCCGTTGTCGTGACGTGCGTGAAACAGTGTCGACGGGCAGCCGTCCCGCACGAGGTGGATGCCGCGCGCGTCGACGAGGATCGTGCCGTAGGCCGTCTCCATCGTCCGAGGCGGCATGGCACGCCTGACGACGAACCAGGCCGGCGCCAGAACGATCGCCGCGATCATGACGGCGGCGAGAACGAGGATGACCAGCGATCCATCCAGCAGGCTCATTCCGTCACTCCGTCGTGCAGCGCGCCGCGCGCAACGCTGTTGAGGTGCCCCGACACCGCCGCGCCGACAGCATTGGGATCGGAGCCGTTCATGGTGATCGAGATCGGCGCGTTGATGCTGATCTGCGGCGGCGCCTGCTTGAAATTGACCAGCGGCCCTTGAGCGTTGATGGTGACGCCGGCCGGCGCCTGGCCCTGCGCTCCGGCGGCCATCTGCTGCCCGACCAGCGTCGGAACGGCGGGCCCCGCCGCCATCGAACGTGCGTGCGCGAGGCCGCTGCCCTGGTTCGGCGCGACATGCAGGCCCGCGGCACGCCTCCAAGCGTCCGCGCGCCAGTTGTCGTTCGCCGCTGTCGGTGCCGCGCGAGGCGGCGCCGGCACGGGCGGCGCCCGCCACCAGTCCGTGAGCCCCTGCCACTTGCGCGACAGCCACGACGGCTTGCCGACATCACTGTCGGCATCGGCGGGCTTGGCCGTGCTCGACGGCACCGGCTTGCGCGCGGGCAGCGGCACCACGTTCGACGGTGATGCCGGCCCCTGTGTTACAGTTGGCGTAACAGCGGGCTTCTCGATCGTCTTCGGACTGGGCTCGCCGAGCAGCTCCTTCTGCGACTTGGCGAGGCCGGTCCAGAGCAGCGCCTTGCCGAGCCACGTGTCCTCGACGGCCTCGTTGAGCTTGTTCCATGCCGAGCCCTTCGACGTGTCGATTGTCCCCTTGAGACCGTCCGACCGCCACGCGCTCCGAATGTCGTCGACGAGGCCCTTCACCGTCTTCAGGTTCTCGATCAGGAACGAGATCGAGCTGATGGCGCCCTCGATCGCGAGCCCGATGCCGGCGAAGCGCAGCGCGCCACGTGCCGCGACCTTGACGAGACCCCAGGCGCCGGCGAAGCGGTGCGTCAGCGCCAGCATGCGCACGATGCCGGCCGAGCCCGCGGCAATACCGCCGACGAGGCCGGCGCCGAGCGCCGCCGTGGCGCCCCAGGCGAACTTCGCCGGCCACTTGACGAGCTTGAACAGCCCAGGCGCCTTCGCGAGCATCTGATAGCCCATGTAGCGTCCAGCAGCCCGCACCAGCGCCAGACCTGCCGCAATGCCGGCGCCGGCGCCGGCCGCAAGGGCGGAATACGACACTGCCTTATGACCGAAACCGCCCTTCTCCTCGCTTTCGCGCATCCAATCGTTGAAACGGCCGATTCCTTCGCGACGGCGCTGGATAAAGCCCTTGAGCGGCTCGACCCAGGGCCGGCCAATCAGCGTGAGGCTCGCCTTGATTGCATTCCAGAGCGTCTTTTCCTGGTTCTCGATCGAGTCGTCGCGGAACTCTTTCGCCTTGCGGGTCGCATACCCCTCGACTTCCTTCGCGTTCTGCGTCAGCTCGTAGGCTCTCTGGATGTCGTCCCACGCCTCGGTGAACTGCGTCAGATGCCGGATCTGGCGCGAGCCGATGATTTTCGAGATTTGCGCGCGGCCCTCTCGCGTCTTCAGCGCCGGCCCCGCCTTGTCCATGAACTGCGAGAACGCCGCCCACGGGTCGGCCTGGACCCGGTCGAAGAATTCCTTGCCGTCGATCCCCATCAGCTTCTTGAAGTCGCCCGCCGAGCCTTTCGAGCGGGCGGTGAGCAGGTAGTTGAGGATTTGCGTGAGGTTGGTGCCCGTGGTCGACGGATTGATGCCCTTGCGTAGCGCGCCCGAACCGATCGCGATCGACTGCGCCGGCGTGAAGCCGAAGGTGTCGAGGGCAGCGCCGGCATTGACGAGATAGTCGACCATCGCTGACTGCTTGAAGCCGAACTTGTGGCCCAGTGCTGAGTTGATGTCGGCAACCTTCTCGACACCGTCGAAGTCGAGCTTGAACTGGTTCTTGATGAACTTCAGCTTTTCCGACGTTTCCTCCGGCATCGTCTTCCACATCATGGAGAACTGCTCGGTGAGATCGACCCAGTGCACTAGCTGATCGGCTGCCTTGCGCCGCCCGTCCGTCGTGTTGCCGTACTTCTTGATGCCGTCCTCGTAGACCGAGAGACGTGCGGCGAGTTCGGCGGCCTCGTAGGTGTGGCCCAGATCGTAGATGTTGCGCTCGGTGAGCTTGATCATCTCGCGGTCGAAATACGCACGCGTCACGTCGTCCATGTCGGTGATCATCTTGATCCGCGACGATGCATGCTGCTGGCGCTGCGCCGGCAACAGCGGCGCGGCGACGACGCCGCCAGCCGCGACCGCATAGGGCAGGAACCCCGAACGCGCTGCCTGATAGTCCTGACGCGCGGTGGCGAGCGGTCGCGTGCGGTAGTCGTCGAGACGCGCCATGCGCATCGCCTCGCGCTCAGCGTGCAGCGACGTCGTCAACTCACCGACGTGCAGCTTGGCGCGGGCATTCGCCGCCTCGATGGATGCCCCCATCGCGGCGGCGCCCGCCTTGATGCGGCCGAAGGCCGAGAGCCAGGCACCTTCGAACTGGCGCGCGCCGGCGACGGCGCCGGAGCCCGAGCGCAGCATCGTCGCGTCGAGATCACGCTTCAGGCCGACCATGCCGACCTTCAGACGGTTGGCCGAGGCGCGCCAGCCCGCCTCCATCGGCTTCAGGGCGTCCTTCGCCTTGCGTGCGGCGGGGCTCAAATCGTCCTTCAGAAAGAGCCGGACGAAGACGTTCATGTCGCCAGCCATGTGCCCTCCCCGTCTCGATCCTCGTCAACCGCCGGTCATCGCCCTTGTGAGCGCGGCGATGGCGTTCTGCGTGGCGCTCAGATCGATCTGCTTGCGTTCAACGGCGCGACCGTGCCACGCCAGCAACTCGTCGATCCCCATCTCCTCGGCCCGCTCCAGCGAGCAGCCCGGAAACACCCACATCACGTCGGCGATCACGTCGTCGACGTTGTGCGGCCAGCCTTCAAAAAATCGCTGAGCACATCCGAGAAGCCCATGAAGTCCTCGCCGTCGAGCGCATCGAAGAATGACGCCGGCCGCTCGGCCAGATTGACCATCAGCGCGAGCAGATCGTCGCCCGCTCCGCCCTTGCCGTTCATCCAGGCGCGCATGTCGCGACCCTTCGGGCGGCGGTAGTCGATCTCGGTAACCAGCTCCCCGCCGTCACTGACCGGGGTTTTCAGCTTGTAGGTGAGTGGGGCAGGCGCGGCCGCGGCGGCACCCTTCTTTGTCGCTTCGCTCATGTCGTGAACCTCCTTCGATGCCTCTTCACAAACCGTTCGAGACGGCCGTCAGCCGGCCGCCTCGCTGCAATTCCGATCAGCGCCCGAGGTTGCGCCGGCGCGTTGCCATCTGGTCGACGCCATTGACACGCAGGACCTGGTTCAGGAGGTCGATTTCGTACAGCTCGACGCCGTCGACGATCTCCTGGTAGTAGGTGATGTCCTTGATCATGTACTCGGTATCGACCTTCTTGCCCGGCTGCAGCTTGCCGCGCTTGATCTCCATGAGCGACCCGGTGATGAGCGCCTTGAACGGCTTTTCGTCCTCGCCCGGCACGATCAGCGAACCCATGACCTTCCACTGTTCCTGCAGGCCGGGCGCCTGCAGGCCGCGACCGAGCAGCGTCCGCTCGTAGCTGTTCGATGAGAACTTCATCTCCAGCTTGTCGAGGATCAGCGCGAGATCACGGGTGCCCATCTGGCCGCCGCCGTTGTACTCCTCGCTCTTCCACTTGAGTTCCGGCAGCTCCAGTTCCTCGATCTTGCCGAACATGCCTTCGGCGCGGAGGAAGAGAGAGAAGTCTCCAAATACGTTGCGCATCGCGATCGATCCTTGTTGGCTGGCGCGACGCGGCGGAGACCCCGCCGCGCGCTGCTATTTCGATGTCGGTTTAGGTGGCGAGCGCCAGCACGACCTGGTCGACCAGCTCGCGGTAGTATTCGGGCTCGCGGCTGGCGACGATCTGAATGTCCTCGGCGACGCCGACGGGCTCGAAATCCATCGAGAACTTCGGCTTGCCGAGCACGAGCTGGCCGGGCGGGTTGAGCGCCGGATCGACCCACACCTTGCCGCCGATGAGGGCACCGATCGACTGCCAGTAGCGCAGCTTCTCGTTGACACTGTCGGCGACGCCCTCGAAGAAGCGCAGGTTGAGCGGCTTGCCGGGTGCGAACTCGTCGACCGCCTTCTCGATGGAATCGAAGATCGCATCGCGCGTGCGGCCGACGGCGAACATCCGCCAGAGCGGATCGCTCGACGAGCCGTGGTTGCCCCACAGCTTGAAGCCGGCGCCACGGTGGACGATCGTCGCGACATCGTTCTCGTTGAGATAGTCGCTCTCGCCGCCGACGCCCGAGTCGTCGATCGGCTTCGACATGCCGATGATGCCCTCGATCACGTGGTTCGAGGGCGAGACCCAGAACCCTTCCTGGTTGTCGACCTTGGCGAGCAGGCCCGCGACGCGCGCCGACGGCGGCTCGGACGTGACGTTGCCATCGCGATAGACGAGCGGATGGTTGTCGACGCAGTAGATGCGCTCGCTCGCCCAGTCGCGGCGATAGGCGACCGACTGCTCGGCCGTGCCGTTCGGGCAGTCGGCGATGATCGTCGAGCGCAGCCGGTTGGCGATGCCGCCGAGTTCCGCGACGACGGGATTGGCCGCCGTGCCGATCTCGAAATCGGCGATGGTCGCGTTGGCGCCGTCGCCGACGATCGTGATCACCAGGTGCTGGTCGGAATAGCCGAGGCCCGAATTGAGGATCTGGACGCCAGTGATGACACCGGACTGGATGATCGGCCGCGCCTTGGCGCCGCCGCCGTAGCCGTTGCCGGCGATGACGATGCTCGTCCCGGCCTCGGTATAGCCTGCGCCGCCAGAGCCGACGACGATCTGAGTGATGCCGCCTGTGACGCGCTGCTGCGTGAAGCCCGGCGCAATCAAAATCTTCGGCACCTTGAACACCGAGTTCTTCGCCTTGTAGAGCGCGTGCACGCCCGTCCGTGTTGCGTAGTCGCCGACGATGTTGGCGAGCTGCTCCTCGATGGTGAGCGTCTCGGCGACGCGGATGCCGACGATCGGCACGCCGATGTGATCGTAGATGCCATCGATCGCGTCGCGCCCCGTTCCCGCCGTGCCGAGATCGGCCGCCTGATAGCGATCAGCGAGAAACAGCACGGGCGTGTTGAGCGGGAACTTCGCCGGATCGGCATTCGGCGCGGTGTAGATCAGGCCGATGGTCGAGGTGTCGGTCGTGTCGATCGGACGGTAGACGCGATCCTGGAGGAGGACGCGCGCGCCGTGATGGAAGACTTCGGTCATGAGGCTCTCCTTCGAGGCTCTTGGCTCACGGGCATCCTCGCCCGATCCAGATGATTACGGTACGGGGACGCTCAGCCGGCGGCGGCGACGAGGGCGGCAAACGCCGCGACGAGGGCGGCTGCGGCTGCGCGCTTGGCAT
>JAGRKS010000088.1:692-6593 GCA_020442185.1 Hyphomicrobiaceae bacterium | reverse complement strand
ACATGGTGCCGCCGACCAGCGTCACGACGGTCGACACGCGGAAGAACCAGCCAGGATCGAGGACGACCGATCCGGCCGAACTCGACGAACCCTCGAGGCCGATCGCGATGCCGTAGGCCTGGAAGGCCGCCAGCGCCACTGTGAGGTAGCGCGTATACTGGTTGATCGTCTTGCGGCCCTGCTCGCCCTCTTTCTTGAGGGCCGCCAGGCGCTTGTCGACCGACGACATCAACTGCATGATGATCGAGGCCGAGATGTAGGGCATGATGTTCAGCGCAAAGATCGCCATGCGCTCGACGGCGCCGCCGGCGAACATGTTGAACATGCCGAGGATGCCGCTCGACTGCTGCTTGAACGTTTCGGCGAATGCGACAGGATTGATGCCGGGGAGCGGAATGAAGGTGCCGAGCCGATAGACCAGCAACGCACCCAGCGTGAACATGATGCGCTTCTTCAGGTCCTCGGCTTTCGCAAAGGCCCCGAAATTGAGATTGGCGGCAAGCTGCTCGGCAGCGGATGTCATTTCGCTCTGTCTCCCGACCGTGGTCCCAGTGAGGACGATCCGCCACCTCGAGCGGCCTGGATCGTGTACTGGATCGCGTGCACTGGATCGCGTCCACCGGCACGTGCCCTTAGATGGCACTCCGAGCCATCGGCGGCAACCGCCGCGCTCCGTCCGAGAACCGCATTCAACCCGTTCCCGGGACGTGCAGCACGGGTGGCTGGCCCCCAATGCTACGGGGTCCGCATTCCACTGTCACGTCCAGCACGGGCCGGAACCAGCCGACGGCTCGCGCCGGAGCGCGCCGGCAACTGTCAACCCCGCTGCGCGAACCGCAAAGGGGTAGGCAGACGGAGTTAGGCGCCCTTGGACTGCGCGGCCTTCTTTGCCGCCGTCTTCTTGCGCTTGATCTCGTCGGCCTCGAGAACCTTCGGAACGATAACGGTGACCGAGCCACCCAGCTTCTCGACAGCGGCCTTCGCCGACGCGGTCGCGTGATCGACCGTGATCGCGACCTTCGACGACAGCTCACCGCCGCCTAGCAGCCTCAGCCCGTCCTTGGCGCGGCGCACGACACCCGCAGCGACGAGTGAAGCGACCGTGATCGGCTGGCTCGCATCGACGCGCTTGTCGTCGATGGCGGTCTGGAGGGCACCGAGATTGATCTCGTTGAAGTCCTTGCGGCGCCACTTGTTGAAGCCGCGCTTCGGCAACCGACGGTGCAACGGCATCTGGCCGCCTTCGAAGCCGCCGATGGCGACGCCGGAGCGGGCCGTCTGGCCCTTGCCGCCACGGCCACCCGTCTTGCCGACGCCGGAGCCGATACCGCGGCCGATCCTGACGCGCACCTTGCGCGAGCCGGCGTTGTCTTTGATGTCGTTGAGCCGCATGGGACCCTGCTCCTCAGTATTCGAAACGTCAGGCCTTCTCGTCGACGACGCGAACGAGATGAGGCACCTTGTTGATCATGCCGCGGATGGAGGGGGTATCCTCCAGCGTGCGGCGACGATTGAGCTTGTTGAGACCGAGGCCGATCAGGGTCTGGGTCTGGATCTGCGGCCGCCGCTGCGCGCTGGCGTACTGCTCGATCGTAATGGTCTTCTTCTTGTCAGCCATCTCGTTCACCTCTGACCAGTCCCGGCGGTGCGAAAACGCGATCGCTCGTTCCGGGCCCGTCGACCTGTTTTATGCTTCTGCGCCGGCTTCCGCCGCGGCCGAGCCATCGCGGCGGCGTGCCACGATCTCGCTGACCTTCATGTTGCGGCGCGCCGCGACACCGCGCGGGTTTTCCTGGTGCTTCAGGGCATCGACCGTCGCGCGAACGACGTTATAGGGGTTCGACGAACCGAGCGATTTGGCAACGACATCGTGCACGCCGAGCATCTCGAACACGGCGCGCATTGCACCGCCGGCGATGATACCGGTACCCGGAGGCGCCGAGCGGACGACGACCTTGCCGGCGCCGTGGCGGCCTTCGCTGTCATGATGCAGGGTGCGCGCGTCGCGCAGCGGCACGCGGACGAGGTTGCGCTTCGCCGCCTCTGTTGCCTTGCGGATCGCCTCCGGCACTTCACGGGCCTTGCCGTGACCGTATCCGACGCGCCCCTTCAGGTCGCCGACGATGACAAGGGCCGCGAAGCCGAAGCGCTTGCCACCCTTGACCACCTTCGCGACGCGATTGATGTGAACGAGTTTGTCGGAGAACTCGTTGTCGCGCTCTTCGCGCTCGCGGTCACGGCCGCGATCTCTTCCGGGTGAACGAGCCACGAGATCCTATCCTTCCTTTAGAAATCCAGACCGGCTTCACGGGCGGCATCCGCGAGCGCCTTGACGCGCCCGTGGAACAGATAGCCACCACGATCGAAGACGACCGTCTTGACCCCGGCCTTGGTCGCACGCTCGGCCAGCAACTTGCCAACGGCCGCGGCGGCAGCCTTGTCGGCTCCGGTCTTGAGATTGCCCTTGAGATCCTTCTCGAGCGATGAGGCGGCCACGATCGTGCGGCCCGCATCGTCGTCGATGATCTGCGCATAAATATGCTTCGAGGACCGGTGGACGGACAGCCGCGGGCGATCCGTCGCGCGCTTCTTGAGCGTGCGGCGGACCCGCGCCTTGCGCCGGTCGAACTGCGTGGCGTGCGTTGCCATGGGTTCTGGTCCTTACTTCTTCTTCCCTTCCTTGCGGAAGATGTATTCGCCCTGATAGCGGATGCCCTTGCCCTGGTAGGGCTCAGGCGGACGATAGGCACGGATGTCGGCCGCCAACTGGCCGACGAGCTGCTTGTCGATACCGCTGATCGTTATGATTTCCTGCTTGGCACCGGCAACCTTCACCTCGACGCCGTCCGGGATCGGATGCGAGACGTCGTGGCTGAAGCCGATGTTCAGCGCGAGTTCCTTGCCCTTGAGAGCCGCACGGAAGCCGACGCCCTGGATCTCCAGCGTCCGCGTGTAGCCGTCCGTAACGCCCTTCACGAGGTTGGCGATCTGGGTGCGGGACATGCCCCACATCGATCGCGCCTTCTTGCTGTCGTCGATGGGCGTGACGGTGATGCTGCCGTTCTCGAACGACAACGACACATCCTCCGGCGCCGAAAAGGCCAGTTCGCCCTTCGGACCCTTGACCTTGACCGTCTGACCCGTGACCGACGCCGTCACGTTCGACGGGATCTCCACGGGCTTCTTACCGATGCGTGACATGGCTGTTGAACCTTGGCTTCAATTGTTCTCGTGGCGACGACGGATGCCGCCCGATTAGAATATGTTGCAGAGGATCTCGCCGCCGACATTCTCTTCGCGTGCGCGGGCATCCGACATCACGCCCTTCGGCGTCGACAGGATCGCGACGCCGAGACCGTTGGCGACGGTCGGCAGCTCCTTCACCGGCGAGTAGACGCGACGGCCAGGCTTCGAAACCCGCTCGATCTCGCGGATAGCCGGCTGACCGTTGAAGTACTTCAGCTCGATCTCGAAGGTTGCAGCAGCCCCCTTCGGCTCGACCCGCGAATAGCCACGGATATAGCCTTCCTCGGCGAGAACGTCGAGCACACGGCCGCGCAGGTTGGAGGCCGGGGTAACGACTTTCGGGCGGCGGCGCATCTGCGCATTGCGGATGCGAGTCAGCATATCGCCGAGCGGATCATTCATCGACATGGGTCGCTCTCCTTACCAGCTCGACTTGACCATGCCAGGGATCAGGCCCTGGCTTGCCAGCTCGCGAAGCTGGTTGCGGCACATGCGCAGTTTCCGGTAGTAGGCGCGCGGGCGACCCGTCACCTCGCAACGGTTGCGAATGCGTGTCTTCGAAGAGTTGCGCGGCAACTCGGCGAGCTTGAGGCGCGCGGCGAAGCGTTCCTCGGACGGTTTCGTCATGTCGTCGGCGATCGCCTTGAGGCGCTTGCGCTTATCCTCGTACTGAGCGACGAGTTTGCGGCGGCGCTTGTTCTTTTCGATCGAACTGGTCTTGGCCATTCAAAATCCTCCAAAGGCCTTTCGGGCGGGCCCGAGGTCCTCTAGCTGCGGAAAGGAAGGTTGAAGTTGCGAAGCAGCTCGCGCGCTTCGTCGTCGTTCGTGGCGGACGTGCAGATAACGACGTCCATGCCCCATACCTGGTCGACCTTGTCGTAGTCGATTTCGGGAAACACGATGTGCTCCTTGAGACCGCAGGCGTAGTTGCCGCGACCGTCGAAGCTCTTCGGGTTGAGGCCCCGGAAGTCCTTCACGCGCGGCAGCGCGATCGTGACGAACCGGTCGAGGAACTCGTACATGCGATCGCCACGCAGAGTCACCTTGGCGCCGAGCGTCATGCCTTCGCGCACCTTGTAGGTGGCGATCGACTTGCGCGCCTTCGTCGTCACGGGCTTCTGGCCGGCGATCATGGCGAGATCGCCAGCGGCATTCTCGACCTTCTTGCGATCGGATACCGCCTCGCCGACGCCCATGTTGAGGACGATCTTCTCGAGACGCGGGATCTGCATCACGTTCGCGTAGCCGAACTTCTCGCGCATCGCCTCACGGACCTTCGTCTCGTAGAGCGACTTCATGCGCGGCTTGTAATCCTTGGGCCGCGGCGAGGGAGCCGAACGCGGCTCCTTCTTGGCGTCCTTGGCGGCAGCCTTCTGCGGCTTCGTCTTCTCGGCCATGGCTTATTTCTTCTCCGGAATGATCTCGCCCGAGCGCTTGGCGAACCGAACCTTCTTGCCATCCTCGAGGAACTTGAAGCCGACGCGGGTCGGCTTGCCGTCCTTCGGATCCTCGATGGCGAGGTTCGACAGGTCGATCGCGGCTTCCTTCGAGATGATGCCGCCCTCCTGGGTCGCCGACTGGCGCTGATGACGGCGCACGACGTTGACACCACGCACCAGTGCGCGGTTCTCCTTCGGACGAACCTCGATCACTTCGCCATGCTTGCCGCTGTCGCGGCCCGCGAGAACGATGACGTGATCGCCCTTCTTGATCTTCTGCGAGGCCATTACAGAACCTCCGGCGCGAGCGAAACGATCTTCATGTGATTGCGGGCCCTGAGCTCACGAGTGACCGGTCCGAAAATACGGGTTCCGATCGGCTCGCCCTGGTTGTTGATCAGCACCGCGGCGTTGCGGTCGAAGCGGATCAAGGACCCGTCCGAACGGCGCACACCCTTTGCGGTGCGCACCACGACGGCCTTCATCACCTGACCCTTCTTGACGCGGCCCTTCGGGATCGCTTCCTTGACCGAGACGACGATGATGTCGCCAATGGTCGCGTACTTGCGCTTGGAGCCTCCGAGCACCTTGATGCACTGCACCCGGCGCGCGCCCGAATTGTCGGCGACGTCGAGATTTGTCTCCATCTGGATCATCGCGTTACATCCTTTTCGCCGGCCGCATTCCGCGGCCCTGATCCTCTGAGCCCTTGCCCGCCTTCACCCGTATACCGGGCTACAGCGACGCATGGCGCCCTCAAGCCTTCTCGGTCACGACCGTCCAGCGCTTCTTCTTCGATACCGGCGCACTCTCGATGATCGAGACGCGGTCGCCGATCTTGTGGGCATTGCCCTCGTCGTGCGCGTGGTACTTCTTCGTACGCCGCACCGTCTTCTTGAAGAGCGGATGGGTGTAGCGACGTTCGACCTCGACCACGATCGTCTTGTCGTTCTTGTCGGAGACAACCGTCCCCTGGAGCACGCGCTTCGGCATCGTTCAGTTCTCCTCAGGCGCGTTGGGCGCTGCCGGCCCGCTTCTGGCGGGCGATTGTCATCACACGTGCGATGGCGCGGCGGATTTCGCGCACCCGCGACGTGTTCTCGAGCTGACCAGAAGCCGCCTGGAAGCGCAGATTGAACTGCTCCTTCTTGAGCTTGATCAGCTGGTCGTCGAGCTGATCGAGGGACATGTCCCTGAACTCGGCTGCCTTCATCGT
>JAGRKS010000088.1:0-629 GCA_020442185.1 Hyphomicrobiaceae bacterium | reverse complement strand
GTGACGACGCGCGTCTTGATCGGCAGCTTCGCAGCGCCGAGCAGGAGCGCCTCACGGGCGATGTCATCCGGCACGCCATCGAGTTCGAACATGATGCGGCCGGGCTTGACGCGCGCCGCCCAGTATTCGGGAGAGCCCTTGCCGGAACCCATCCGAACTTCCTGCGGCTTCGATGTCACCGGCAGGTCGGGAAAGATGCGGATCCAGACGCGGCCGGCACGCTTCATATGACGCGTGATGGCGCGGCGAGCCGCCTCGATCTGGCGCGCGGTAATCCGCTCCGGCTCCATGGCCTTGAGGCCGTGGGAACCGAAGTTCAGCGCCGTACCGCCCTTGGCGGCGCCGTGAATCCGGCCCTTGTGGGCCTTGCGGAACTTCGTGCGTTTCGGTTGCAGCATCGTTCAAAATCCCAGCAAACTGGTGACCCTCCCGGACATCCGGGCAAGGCCGCCTCACATTCAGGCCTCAGCGGTCCGATCGCCGCGATCGCCACCGCGATCACCGCGGTCTCCACGATCGCCACGTTCACGCCGTCCACGGCCACCGCCGCCCGGGCCTTCCTGAAGATCGAGCGCTCTCTTCTCGGACGCCATCGGATCGTGTTCGATGATCTCGCCCTTGAAGATCCA
>JAGRKS010000087.1 GCA_020442185.1 Hyphomicrobiaceae bacterium | reverse complement strand
CTTCCAGGAAGTCGAGCAGATGGCCCTGTTCCGCGACATGGTCTGCTACCAGGAAGAGGTTCGCGATCCCTCGCGCGTCGCCGAGGTATTGAACCGCGTCATCTCCAAGGCCTGGCGCGGCTCCGCGCCGGCACAGATCAACGTGCCGCGTGATTTCTGGACGCAGGTCATCGACATCGAGCTGCCGCAGATCGTGCGCATCGAGCGGCCCGGCGGTCCCGACGCGTCCATCGCAGAAGCCGCAAGGCTGCTATCCGACGCAAAGTTCCCCGTCATCCTGTCCGGGGCCGGCGTCGTCCTCTCCGGCGGCATCGAGGCGTGCAAGGCACTTGCCGAGCGCCTCGACGCGCCGGTCTGCAACAACTACCAGCACAACGACAGCTTCCCCGGATCGCATCCGCTCGCCTGCGGACCGCTCGGCTACAACGGTTCGAAAGCCGCAATGGAACTGATCGCCAAGGCCGATGTCGTCCTCGCACTCGGCACGCGCCTCAATCCGTTCTCGACGCTGCCGGGATATGGCATCGACTACTGGCCGAAGACCGCGAAGATCATTCAGGTCGACATCAATGCCGATCGTATTGGGTTGACCAAGAAGGTGAGCGTCGGCATCTGCGCCGATGCGCGGAAGGTTGCCGAGCAGATCCTTGCCGCGCTGTCGCCCTCCGCCGGCAACGCTGGGCGCGAGGAACGCCGGGCGCTGATCCACCAGACGAAGTCCGCGTGGCTGCAGACGCTCTCCAGCATGGATCACGAGGACGACGATCCCGGCACATCGTGGAACAGGGATTCCCGCAGCCGCGAGCCCAACCACATGTCGCCGCGCATGGCATGGCGCGCCATCCAGGCCGCCATTCCGGCCGACGCGATCATATCGTCCGACATTGGCAACAATTGCGCCATCGGCAACGCCTATCCGACGTTCGAGCAGGGCCGCAAATATCTGGCGCCGGGCCTGTTCGGCCCGTGCGGCTATGGCTTCCCGTCGATCATCGGCGCGAAGATCGGTTGCCCGGACGTGCCCGTGATCGGATTCGCCGGCGACGGCGCGTTCGGCATTTCCATGAACGAGATGACGGCATGCGGTCGGGAAGGCTGGCCGCCCATCACGATGGTGATCTTCCGCAACTACCAGTGGGGTGCCGAAAAACGCAATACGACGCTC
This sequence comes from Hyphomicrobiaceae bacterium, assembly GCA_020442185.1. GTDB lineage: Bacteria > Pseudomonadota > Alphaproteobacteria > Rhizobiales > Hyphomicrobiaceae > JAEUMD01. The sequence goes on along the minus strand of JAGRKS010000087.1, from coordinate 17,761 downwards.
TGGTACGACAACAATTTCGTCGGCACCGAGCTCAACCCCAATCTCAGCTATGCCCGGGTTGCCGACGCGTGTGGACTGAAGGGCGTCACCGTCACGACGATGGCCGAGACGACGGACGTCATCAAGGAGGCTGTTCGCGCGCAGATGGAAGACGGCGTCACGACATTCATCGAGGTAATCCTCAACCAAGAACTCGGCGAGCCCTTCCGCCGTGATGCGATGAAGAAGCCGGTGCCGATCGCAGGAATCGACGGAAGCGACATGCAGGCGCAGCAAGTGCTTGCATCCTGACGACGTCAAACTAAGCTCGACACGGTCAATTCAATCCGTGGGGGCATGACATGAGCGAGACGACGGACGGCGCGGGCGCAGGCTCGCGCCATCACTTTTTGACCGAGTCGCCCACCTGTCCGAAAAGCCTTTTGACGCTCGCCCAGCAGAAGGGCAAGGCCCGCACTGTCGTCATTCGCGCTGATGCCCCCTTACCGATGCTATCGTGCGCGGCAGCGGTCGCGGCCGGCATCTGCGAACCGATTTTCATCGGCAATTATGCCCGCATCCTCGCCGAAGCCGCCGCCATCGGCTGGGACATCTCGGCCTATGAGATCGTCGAAACGGAAGGCGAGCAAGCCGCCGCGGACGCCGCCATGGCCATCGTCCGCGCCGGGCTCGCCGACGTCGTGATGAAGGGACAGGTTCACACCGACGTCATGATGAAGGCCGTCGTCAACAAGGTGACGGGAATTCGCGGGCCTGGCCGCCTGCTGCACGTCTTCCACCTGACGCCGCCGCACAGCGATCGACCGATCATCATTTCGGATTGCGCCGTCAACGTGTTGCCGGATCTCGAGACACGCAAGGCGTCGCTTCGCGCCGTCGTCGACGTTGCCCATGCGGTCGGCATCGCACGTCCGAAAGTTGCCCTGCTGTCGGCGACGGAAGAACCAATAACGTCCGTGCCGTCGGCGGTCGAAGCGCGCCAGCTGTCGGACTGGGCGAATGCCAACATCGCGGACGCCGTGTTCAGCGGCCCGCTGGCGCTCGATCTCATCCTCTCGAAAACGGCTGCTGCAGCCAAGAACCGGCAAGACGACGAGGTGACGGGCGCCGCTGACGCCATCGTCGTGCCCGACCTCGTTTCGGGCAACGTGTTGTTCAAGGCGCTCGTCTATTTCCGCTCGGCGTGCGCGGCTGGCGTCGTGCTCGGAGGTTTGGTGCCGATTGTTCTGACGAGCCGGGCCGATCCGCCCGAAGCGAGGCTCGCATCGTTGGCTCTCGCCAATATTCTGGCGCGCCCGACGTCGAGTTCCTGATCGCATGGCCGCCGGATGAAGCGGCTGCTGCTGCGGTACCTGTCGGCGGCGGCAAGTGCCCAGCTGCCGCGTTGCCCGGTTCTACTGGCCAGCCGCGGTTGCGGGGCCATCACCGCTGGTCGGCGCAGTGTTTGGAGCCGCCGCCGCGGGCTTCGCAGTTGACGGTTGCACAGCACAAGCGAGTGTCACGAGTTTGCTGCCTGCACCGACCGGCTGCCACGACACGTTCGTCGGAAAACCATCGTCGTCGAACGTTGTCGTCGCGCTGAGATTGGCGTAACGGCGGCCGGCACAGTCGATGATCTTGCTTTCCTTCAGCGTCTGCCCGCGGCGGATGATCTCATAGACCTGGGCGATCACGAACCCCGGCTTCTTCGGGTTCGCGTGCACACTCTCCTTGTCGATTACCTTGATCGAATCCGCACGCCGGACGATGTACGTCCACGGCGCGAACGGGCTTGCCGACGGCGGCGGCACCTCGACGAGCGCCATCCGGCCGGGCAGGGCATCGGCCGTGCGCGCGTGCCAAGTATATTCGCTCCAGATATTATAGGCGAGCATCGCCAACCCGGCGGCAATCGGCATCATGTACCGCGGCATCCGCCCCTTGCTCAGGCGTCCGATCACGAAGACGATCGACACAGCAAGAACGCCTGTCATGAAGGTCGCAATGAGATGCAGAAACATCAGCGCTCGCCTGTCCTAGATTGAAATCCCGGCGCACTCAGTGCGCACACCGCAGCCGGCACGGTGGCCGAAACCAGCATGGCAGCCGGCACGGCGGCCGAAACCAGCATGGCAACCGGCGCGCGATCCTATATTGCGCGGGCCTGCACCTCAACGGCCGATACGTCCAACTGCTGCCTGTTCGGCGACTCAGCGGGCGCCAATCTGGTGGGAGTTCGATAGCGCCGATTGCAGTGTCTTCACCACCGTGAAAGCGTCGCGCAGATGGTTGCGTTCGAAATGCGACAGCTCTTTCGGGTTGAGCATGTTGTTCGCCTTTTCGCCGCGTTGGATCTGCATCGCCTGATGGCGCAACCGCGTGTTCGAGATGAATTCGAACGCGTCCAGCAGGTCGCGCGCGCCCTCCTCGCTGAGCACGCTCGCCTTGCGGCCTGCTTCGAGGCGGCGATGCGTGTTTACTTCGGCGATACTCGCCTCGAGCGCATAGAGCCGGGCAAGATCGACGATCGGCACGACGCCGCCGTGCTTCAGATCGATCAGGTTCTTGTTCTCGCCGATGCGCGGAACGGAAATATTGCCGAAGAACCCGATTGGTGGCGTGTGGGTGAGCGAATTCGAGAGCATGTGCGCGATGAAGATGCTGTTGGCGCGCGCCCGCCCGAGCGTTTCGCGCTGCAGTTCGACGAACAACTGCTCGTCACCCCGGATGGCTCTCAGATCGAACATCACACTCGCCAACATCTGGGCGCGAGAGTCCGGCTGATCGATCCAGCCGCGGAAATAGCGTTGCCAGACGGCTAGCGGCTGGCGCCACTTGTCGGTCATCGCCATCATCTCGCCGGGGCAGTAGACATAGCCCGCGGCATTCAGGCCGTCGCAGACGAATGTCGCCAGGTTCTTGAAGTATTCGCCGTGCTCCGCCTCGACATAGGCATCGTCCAGGATCATGCAGTTGTCTTGATCCGAGAAGCCCGTCTGTTCCTGCCGGCCCTGGGAACCGCACGCGAGCCAGACGTAGCCAACAGGCGGCGGTCCGAAGCGATCCTCGCCGAGCGTCAGAAGGCGGCTCGTCACCGCGTCGGTGATGCTCGATATGATGTGGCCGATCTTGTGGGCAGAGGCGCCACTGGCCACCAGCGAGACCAGCAGCTTCGGCACGTCAGCGACGATCTTGTTGATCGCGTGGATGTCGGGACGGCGGCCGATTTCGCCGATCATGTAGACCGCCGACCGCGATTGCGCGCGGATGAGATCGGTCTGTGTCAGGATGCCGACGAGCCGCCCGCCGTCTACGACCGGGACGTGACTGATCGAGCGTTGCATCATCAGCGCCAGCGCGTCGAAGGCGAGGGCGTCCATTGACAACGTCAGCGGATCGCGGGTCATCACCTCGCCCATTGCGACGTCGCCCGAGCGGCCCTCGGCGACGACACGGTCGCGCAGATCGGAATCCGTGACGATGCCGACGATGCGCTCGTCCTCGACAACGGGCAGGCACGAAATGCGCTTGTCGCGCATCAGTTGCGCCGCTTTGACGACGCGGTCGCCGGGCGCGACGGCGAGCGGCTCCGGCGACATCATGTCCCGCGCCGTCAACGTCATCAGGTCGAGGCCGGCGCCCTCCGCCGCCTGTACCTTGGCACCACCGTCGACCGTCACGCCGAGCGGCGACAATCCCACACGCTCGGTGCCGACCGGCTCGAAGTAGCGGTCGAACGATGGATGAATTTCGTTGAGCTCCATGAATGGTTGCTTCGGCACGCGCAGGATCTCGACCTCCTCGGTCGCGACCGCACGATAGCTCGCCCGCCCGTTGCCCAGCAGCGCGCGGATGCCGAAGGCCTGCCCAGAACCGATACGCCCGAAAATCTTGCCGGTTGCCGATCGGATCTCGACCTGGCCCCGCTCGATCACGTGCAGATGACGGCTTTCCTGGCCGAGGTCGAGGATGGTTTGACCGACGGAGTACGTCACGGGATCAACCGTTTGCGCCAGTTTCTCGACAGCCTCTGCGGGCAAAACCGAGAAGGGATGGCACGAGGAGAGGAACTCGCGGATCTGCTCGAATGTCGAAGGCACGACAATCCCCCTGTGGAGAATGAAGAACGGGCCCCACGTAACCGCAGGACCCGTTCCATGTCATTGATCGTGATCTAACTCAGCAGACGATCAGTGACCGGTTGCAGCTCCCGCACCACGCGGGATGCGGACGCTTTCGACGAGGTCCTGGATCTTCTGCGGCGGGGCTGCCGTCGCCATCGATACGATGTAGGCGACCGCGAAGTTCACGAGAGCACCAATCGCACCAAAGGCTTCCGGAGAAATGCCCATCCACCAGTTTGCCGGCACGCTTGCATACCACTCGGTGCCCTTCACGAAGAAGAAGCCCTTGTAGATGAAGATGTAGAAAATGGTGATCGACAGACCGGAGACCATGCCGAGGATCGCGCCGTGGTTGTTGATGCGCTTCGAGAAGATGCCCATCATCAACGCCGGGAAGATCGACGACGCCGCGAGACCGAACGCCAAGGCCACCACCTGGGCCGCGAAGCCTGGTGGATTGAGGCCCAGGTAGCCCGCCACGAAGATCGCACCAGCCATCGCGATACGCGCCGCGAGCAACTCGCCACGCTCCGAAATGCTGGGTCTGATCATGCCCTTGAGCAGGTCGTGCGAGATGGCCGACGAGATCGCGAGCAACAAGCCGGCGGCCGTCGAGAGGGCGGCCGCGAGACCACCAGCAGCGACGAGCGCGATGACCCAGTTCGGAAGATTCGAGATTTCCGGGTTGGCGAGCACCATGATGTCACGGTCGACCTTGGTGAGCTCGTTGCCCTTCCATCCGAAGCCTTCGGCCTTGGCCTGGAACGCCTTGTTCTTGTCGTTGTAGTACTGGATCTTGCCGTCGCCGTTCTTGTCCTCGAACTTCAGAAGACCGGTGGTCTCCCAGTTCTTGAACCACTGCGGACGTGCGGCATAAGACAGGTTGCCGTCAGGCGAGCCGACCGCGCCGACCTGGATGGTGTCGGTCAGGTTGAGGCGAGCCATGGCGCCGACAGCCGGAGCCGTCGTGTAGAGGATGGCGATGAACACCAGCGCCCAACCGGCGGACCAGCGCGCATCCGACACCTTCGGAACGGTGAAGAAGCGGATGATGACGTGCGGCAGACCAGCGGTGCCGATCATCAGCGACATGGTATAGAGGAACATGTCGAGCTGACTGCGGACTGGCCCGTCGTACTTGCCGAAGCCCAGGTCCGTAATCGTCTGGTTGAGCTTCTCCATCAACGGCACACCGGAGGTGTGATCGCCGATGAGGCCAAGCTGCGGGATCGGGTTGCCGGTGAGGTTCAGCGAAACGAAGATCGCAGGGATCGTGTACGCCAGGATGAGCACGATATACTGTGCGATCTGGGTGTACGTGATGCCCTTCATGCCGCCGAGAACCGCATAGACGAACACGATGCCCATGCCGGCATAGAGGCCCGTTGCCACGTCGACCTCGAGGAACCGCGAGAACGCCACGCCGACACCGCGCATCTGGCCGATCACGTACGTGATCGAGATGACGATGAGGCAGACGACCGCCACGAAGCGCGCCATGTCCGAATAGAACCGGTCGCCGATGAACTCGGGAACCGTGTACTTGCCGAACTTGCGCAGATAGGGCGCGAGAAGCATGGCGAGCAGCACGTAGCCACCCGTCCAGCCCATGAGGAACTTTGCGCCCTCATAGCCCTGGAAGGCGATCAGGCCTGCCATCGAGATGAACGAGGCCGCCGACATCCAGTCGGCCGCCGTGGCCATGCCGTTGGCGACGGGGTGAATGCCGCGGCCAGCCGCATAGAACTCACCCGTGCTCGAGGCACGGGCCCAGATTGCGATACCGAAGTAGAGCGCGAAGGTCGCGCCTACGACGATATACGTCATAGTTTTTAGATCCATGGATCGTAGCTCCTCGGGCTCAGTCTTCGTGGACGTCGAACTTGCGATCCAGGGCATTCATCCTGATCGCATAGAAGAAAATCAGCACAACAAAGGTGTAGAGAGATCCTTGTTGCGCCATCCACATTCCGAGATCGAGACCGCCGACCTTGACGCCCATCAGGGCTTCGCGGCCGAGGATACCCATGCCGAAGGACACGACGAACCAGATCACCAGGCAAAAAGCCACCAGCCGCAAATTCGCTGACCAGTAGGCTGCCCCGGATTTGTCTTCCGTAGCCATTTTCTTGGACTTCTCCCCAGAAAAACGTTCATTTACTTGCGCTTACTTGCGCCTTGTCACCAGCCCGGACGCCGCTTGACACGGTCTGGGCCGGAGTGACCCCAAGGCTAGTGCCTATTGAACCCGTCGAGAACGTTCGCGCAACGCGCCATTAGTTTATCTAGCCCTATCGCTTGATCTGGCGCATGGCGGCCGAGCGACTCGCCCCATTGACTGGGACCACGTCGAGACTTTCGGTGGAGCCGGCACGTCACCGCCACCGCTCCGTGATAGTCTCGACGTCGCTCCTGACGAACAATTCGCGCGGCACCTGCAAAAACGTCCGGAGCATCGACCTCTTGCCGCGCACTGGGAGCATCGCCCATGCCGAAGTCCGTGTTGGTCGTCGACGACGAGCCTAACATATTGCTTTCACTAGAATATCTCATGAAGCGCGCCGGCTACGACGTGCGCCTCGCACGCGATGGCGAGGAGGCTCTGGCGGCAATCGCGGCGTCGCCGCCCGACTTGGTGCTCCTCGACATCAACATCCCGAAGTTCAACGGCTACGAGGTTTGCCAGGCCATTCGTGCGAATGCGGATCTCAACAATGTTCGAATACTGATGGTGACCGCCAAGGGCCGCGAGGTCGAGATCGAAAAAGGCTTGGCGCTCGGAGCTGACGGCTACGAGACGAAGCCGTTCTCGACCAAGGCTCTCGCCGCGCGCGTCCAGGCACTGCTCGATGGGACCGGCACCTGACATGCTGGAAAACCTGAGCCTGCGGCTGCGCATCTTTCTGTTTTTCGGCCTGATCGCGATTGCCGTGCCGGTGCTGCTCGGGGCTGGGCTTTGGCTCGCCGCGCAACGCCTCGAGGGCAACCCGGTGCCGCATCTGGTGCTCTTCGGAGGCGGCGCCGGCTTCGCCCTCATTGGCATAATCACCTGGGTGTGGATGATGTTCGATGCCAACGTCGCCAAGCCGATCCAATCGATTGTCCGCGATCTTCAGACGATCATGCACGCCAACCCCAAGCACGAGCTCAAGACGGAACCCGCTCGCTACCTGGGGCTGCTAGCCCCCGTCGTGCGCGAGGTCGCCGACGCATTCGCCACCGCGCGCCGCGACGTCGCGGCGGAAATCGCCCAGGCGACCCAGTCGCTCGACGAACAGCGTAACCAGCTCGAAGCAATCCTGCGCGAACTCAACGAGGGCGTGATTGTCTGCAACGCCGACCACCGCGTGCTGCTCTATAACCGCCGTGCGCTGCAGATCCTTCAAACAACCGAAGATCTGGGCCTGGGCCGTCCGCTTTTCACCATGCTCAATCGCCAGCCGTTCATCCTGACGCTCGACCGCCTGACGACCCGCTATCTCGAGGGCCGGCACACCACGCACCGCGATCACCTCATGACCCAGCTCGTTTTTGCCACCAAGGATGGCGGTCTTATCCTCGAGGGCCGCATGAGCCTGATCGTGCACGACGACGACAAGACGGTCCGCGGCTATGTGCTGACCTTCGACGACGTGACCACCGAGTTGCAGGCCCTCGTCAAGGCCGACCGCTTGATGCGCGATGCGCTCGAAGGGTTGCGCCACCCTGTCGCCAACATCCGCGCCGCCGTCGAGATGTTGACGGAATCACCGGAGATCGATGCCCAGGGCCGCGCCGCGTTCGAGCACGTCCTCATCGACGAGACGGCCACCATGTCGCGCGAGATCGAGCGGATCGGCAGCGAGTACAGGGCCGCCGTCACCAGCCACTGGCCCATGAGCGACGTCGATTCCGGCAATCTGCTGAACTGCTTGACACGACGCTACCGCGACGACGACAGCATCATCGTCGACATCGTCGGGCAATCCACCTGGCTTCACTGCGACAGCAACACCATCGTCGAACTCGTCGATCACGTCATCCGCAAGGCCCTCGTCACTCTCGATGCCGAAACCTTCCAGCTCTCCGCCACGGCAGGCGAGCGCAATACCTACGTCGACGTCACGTGGAAGGGTGGCGTCGCGAGCCCCGGCATGCTCGAACGCTGGCTTGCCGAACCGATCGAGCGTGGTGGTCTCGGCCTGACGGGAAAAGAGATCCTCGAGCATCATCACTCGGAGCTGTGGTGCATGGCGACCGAGGATGGCCATGCACGCCTCAGACTACCGCTGCCGTTGCCCGTCGATCCGCATGTTGCCACGACGTCGACGGCTCCCCTGCCAATCCGCATCGAGTTCTACGATTTCGATCTGCTCGATCGGATCGAGACAGGCGAACTCGGCGAGCGGCGGTTGCGTGACCTGACGTATGTGGTCTTCGATACGGAGACGACCGGACTCGAGCCATCGAACGGCGACGAGATCATCCAGATTGCAGGCGTCCGCATTCTCAATGGCCGCATTCTCACCGGCGAGGCGTTCGACCACCTCGTCGATCCGGGCCGTCGCGTGCCGCCGCTCGCGACACGCATCACCGGCATCAGCGAGGAAATGGTCAAGGGCAAGCCGAAGATCGCCGACATCCTGCCGCGCTTCCACGATTACGTCGGCGATGCCGTTCTCGTCGCACACAATGCGGCATTCGACATGAAGTTCCTCGAACTCAAGCAGGACCTCTGCCAGCTTCGTTTCGACAACCCCGTACTCGATACCGTCCTGCTGTCGGCGATCGTCCACGACCATACGGATCAGCACACGCTCGACGCCGTTGCCGAGCGGTTCAGTGTGGAGATACCGCCCGAGACGCGACACACAGCGATCGGCGACGCCTTGGCGACGGCGGGCGTCCTGTTGAAACTGATCGATCTACTCGAGGTCCACGGCATCACGACACTCGGCGAGGCGCTCACCGCCTCCAAGAAGATCATCGAAATCCGCCGCCAGCAAGCACGCTACTGACGAGGCCGCGAAACGACGGAGACAAGAACGCCATGCCATTCGACGCGCCACCTGCGAAGCCCGGCACCGGCAGTTCCCCGAGGCTGCCCGAGCGGTCGCTGTCGGTATTCCTCGTGTCGTTCGTGCTGTTCTTTCCGCCATTCCTCGGCATCTTCGATCGCGGCGCGACGACGACCGTCGCGGGCATCCCCCTGCTGTTCGTATATCTGTTCGGCGCGTGGGCCCTCGTGATCGCATTAATGGCAATGATCATGGAAAGCCGCGCCCAACCCTCCGAGGAGGACGACGACGAAGAACACGCTGCACCAGGCCAGCCGGCAGACGCTCAGCACTCTCTGCCAGCCGATCAACAAACGAGGTAGCCGTCATGCTATCGACATGGTTCGTGCTGCTAACGGCCTTCGGCTACCTGCTGCTCCTGTTCGCACTCGCCTACGCGGCCGATCGTGTCGCCAAGAGCCGACGCTATTCCGGCCTCGTGTCGAACCCCATCGTCTATGCTTTGTCGATCGCGGTCTACTGCACGAGTTGGACTTATTACGGCAGCGTCGGCCGGGCCGCGACGTCCGGCGTCGGTTTCCTGCCGATCTATCTCGGGCCGACCATCGTCTTCACGTTCGGATATTTCGTTCTGCGCAAGATCCTCAGGATCTGCAAAACGCAGCGGATCACCTCGATCGCCGACTTCATTGCTTCCCGCTTCGGCAAGAGCCAGCTGATCGGCGGCCTCGTCACCGTCATATGTGTCGTCGGCACGATCCCCTACATCGCCCTGCAGCTCAAGGCTGTCGCATTGAGTTTCGGCGTCGTCCTCGCACGCGATGCGCAGACGGGCGCGATCACCGGCCTGCCGGCCTACGACATGGCGCTGATCGTGACGATCGTGCTGGCCGCCTTCGCGGTACTCTTCGGCACGCGGCACATCGAGGCAACCGAGCATCACGCGGGTATGGTGCTCGCGATCGCCGCGGAATCTCTGGTCAAACTGGTGGCCTTCATCGCCGTCGGCATGTTTGTAACGTATGGCCTGTTCGACGGTTTCGGCGACATCTTCGCGAAGGCCGCCGAGAAGCCCGAACTGTCGCGACTGATGACGATGGAGTTTGCAGGCCCGAACTGGGTCACGCTGACACTTCTATCGATGGCTGCAGCGCTCTGCCTGCCGCGGCAGTTCCACGTGACCTTCGTCGAGAATACCGACGAAGCGCACCTCACGCGTGCGCTTTGGCTCTTCCCGCTCTATCTGCTGCTCATCAACATCTTCGTTCTGCCGATCGCATTCGGCGGGCTTCTCTGGTTCCCCGAAGGCAGTGTCAACCCCGACACCTACGTCCTCGCGCTGCCGCTCAACGCGAACCAGCCGATTCTGACTCTGCTGGTGCTGATCGGCGGCATCTCGGCCGCAGCCGCAATGGTGATTGTTGCGTCGATCGCTCTGTCGACAATGGTGTGCAACGATCTGGTCATGCCGGCATTGTTCCGCTTCTTCGAAAGCCGCATATCCGGACAACGCGATCTGACATCGCTACTCCTTGGCATCCGCCGCATCTCCATCGTCGGCGTCCTCATGCTCGGTTATCTCTATCTCGCCGCCGTCGCCGACACCTACCATCTCGTGACGATCGGCCTCGTCTCGTTCTGCGCGGCCGCCCAGCTTGCCCCCGTTCTACTGTTTTCCATCTACTGGCGCGGCGGCACCGGCCGTTCGGCGTTTGCAGGGCTTGCAGCCGGATTCTCGCTCTGGTCCTACACGCTGCTACTTCCTTCGCTGGCCAAATCCGGCTTCATCACGGAGAGCTTCATCAACGACGGACCGTTCGGCCTCGCGATCCTCAAGCCTTATGCGCTATTCGGCCTCGAAGGATTGGATCCGATAACGCACTCGCTGTTCTGGACCATGCTCTTCAACGTCGGTGGGTTCCTCGTCGTTGCCTTCTCGAGCCGTCAAACGCGGATCGAGCGCAATCAGGCAACACTTTTCGTCGAAGTCTATGCGCAGCAGGCCTCCCGCTCCGCCGCCGGCGCCAGTGTCGTGCGCGCAGATGCCAGCGCCGAAGTTTTGAGAGAGCTTGCGGCACGCTTCGTCGGCGAGGATCGCGCTCGCGAGGCTTTCGATGCCTATGCGCGGCAGAAGGGCCGAAAGCCCGGGAATGCCGCCGATGGCGGTGGCGACCTGATGCGTCTCGTCGAACGGCTCGTTGCCGGCAGCATCGGCGCGGCATCGGCCCGTGTCGCTGTTGCCTCAGCGGTCAAGGGAGAACGCGTCAGTCTCGACGAAATCATGGCGATACTCGACGAGACATCCCACGTACTCGAGTATTCGCGGCAGCTCGAGCAGAAGTCGCGCGAGCTCGAGATCGCGAGCCGCGATCTCAAGGCGGCCAACGAGCAGTTGTGCGAACTCGACCGGCTGAAGGACGAGTTTATGTCGACAGTCAGTCACGAATTGCGCACACCCCTGACCTCGATACGTTCGTTCTCCGAAATCCTCCAGGAGGACCCGGACATGCCGCCCGAGCAGCGCGGCGAATTTCTAGGCATCATCGTTTCAGAAAGCGAGCGGTTGACGCGCCTCATCAACCAGGTCCTGGATCTGGCAAAGATTGAGTCGGGCCGCATGCATTGGAACATCTCGGACGTCGTGGTCGACGACATCGTCGCCGACGCAACCGCGAGCCTCAGGCCAATTTTCGATCGCGACGGCGTCGCGCTTGCGATCGAAATCGCGGACGACATGCCGCCGGTTCGCGCCGATGCCGACCGGCTCATACAGGTGCTGATCAATCTCATTTCCAACGCCGAGAAGTTCTGTCCGAAGCCTGGCGGGCGCGTCGTCGTCAGAGTCACTCGGGATGGAGCGATGGCGCGCATCGGTGTCGTCGATAATGGGCCGGGTATCCCCGAAGCGGAACGGCTCGCGATCTTCGACAAGTTCTATCAGGTGCGCGGACAGAACCAGCGCGGCAACCCACTGGGAACTGCGGGAACCGGTCTCGGTCTCGCGATCTCGGAGCGGATCATCTTGCAGTTCGGCGGACGCATCTGGGTGGAGGAGGCGGCGGGCGGCGGTTCCGAGTTTGCCTTCACGGTGCCGTTCGCCGGCGTCGACGCGCCACCGCCCTCGAGAACAACGGCATTCTCGTGAAGCCATCTCAAGGGCTGACGATCGTTTTGGCCGATGCCCCCGGTCTTCACGGCGACTTCGATGCCGCGTTACTGCGCGGTGCAAGTGCTGTCACGTCTGTTTGACGACCGCACTCGCGAGCGAGGCAATGAGATCGGCAAATCGCTCGCCTTGAACGACGACGTGCGCGCGCAACAGGTCGGCCGCCCTGTCCTCGTCTCCCGCCGCGATGGCGCCGACGATCGCCGCATGTTCGCGCTGCGACGACTGCAATCTGTGGCGGACCCGCAATTGCAGGCGCCGGAACGGTGCGAGCCGCCGGTGTAGCAGCAGCGCTTGCTCGGCGAGGAACGTGTTACCGCTCGCTGCATAGATGACGCCGTGGAACCGCTCGTTCTCGAGATAATAGCCATCGGGATCGCCGGCCGCGGCAGCCCGGTCACACGCGGCAAGCGAGGCGTTCAACTCCGCTTCGCGTTCGCTGATCAGGCGCCGCGCGGCAAGCCGGCCGCACATCGCCTCGAGTTCTGCCATCACCTCGAACATCTCCATCAGCCGGCGCGGATCGGGCGATGAGACGACCGCCCCACGATATGGCCTGAGTTCGACGAGGCCAGCCGCTGCCAGTTGCTGTAGCGCTTCTCGGATCGGTGTGCGCGATACCCCGAACCGCTCGGCGAGAGAAATTTCGTCGAGCCGCGCCCCGGGAGCGAGCCGGCCTGTCGCGATGTCGTCCTCGAGGATCGCCCTGAATCCAAGGGCCCCCGTGGTCGCCCGAGGTGTCGCCCAAGTCGTGCGGTCGGAACCCATTGCTGCCCTCTCCAGTGGCGCGGCCCGGTCGAAAGCGCGACGCTCGCGACGGCTGATGATCGGGCGCGGAGGCCAACGTGCGCAAAGCCGTGTAGTGAACTCCGCCCTGAACCGCGTGCGACGGGCCCCGTCGTTCCCCGGTCGTCTACAAATCGTCGTTCTCGCACCCGTCCGCGTTGCCGACCGAACGACAAACTTGCGTCGCGGCGGCCCCTATCAAGGGCTTGGCCAAATTGTACAACCATTCCGGCCAGATTGTATACAATTCGTTTGACATCGCATACATCCGCGTGGTTCAAGTTGGCTATGCGCCCAAATCTATCGAACTAGAGGCGCCGTTGCGGTCGCTGAAGCGCACCGAACAATCCAGGGAGGAAATCCGAATGGCATTCGTTCCGAAGGCGGGCCTGACAGGCGCCGTATTCGCCACACTCACGCTCGTCGCAGCTCCGTTGCACGCGGAAACCGTTCTCAAGGCATCGCATCAATGGCCGGGCGGCAAGGGTGATGCCCGCGACGAAATGGTTCAGATCATCGCCAAGGAAGTCGAGAAGGCGAACGTCGGCCTGAAGATCCAGGTTTATCCGGGCGCATCGCTGTTCAAGGCCAAGGAGCAGTGGGGCGCGCTGACCAAGGGCCAGCTCGATATTTCGGCCTTCCCACTCGACTATGCTTCCGGCCGCCATCCGCAGTTCTCGGCCACGTTGATGCCGGGTCTCGTGCGCAATCACGAGCGTGCGCAGCGGATGAATTCGTCGCCCTTCATGGCCGACATCAAGAAGATCATCGAGGACGCCGGCGTCAAGGTGGTTGCCGATGCCTGGCTCGCCGGCGCGTTCGCCTCGAAGAAGAACTGCATCACATCGCCCGAAACGGTGAAGGGCCAGGTCACGCGCGCTGCCGGGCCTGCCTTCGAGAAGATGCTGGCGGCAGCCGGCGCTTCGATTTCCTCGATGGCCTCGTCGGAAATCTATACCGGCATGCAGACGGGCGTACTCGACGCGACCAATACGTCGTCCGGCTCGTTCGTCTCGTATCGACTCTACGAGCAGGTCAAGTGCCTCACGGCCCCGGGCGCCAACGCACTGTGGTTCATGTACGAGCCGATCCTGATTTCGAAGCGGACGTGGGACGGCCTGACGCCGGAGCAGCAGAAGGCGATCATGGACGCCGGCAAGAAGTCCGAGGATTATTTCGTCGGCGAAGCCAAGAAGCTCGACCAGAAGATGGCCGACAAGTTCAAGGAAGCCGGCGTCGAGGTCGTCGAGATGAGCAAGGAGAACTATGACGCCTGGCTCGCACTCGCCAAGGAGAGTTCCTACAAGGATTTCGCCGAGAAGGTGAAGGGCGGCAAGGAACTGATCGACAAGGCGCTTGCCGTCGAGTGATCACAGGCAAACGGGTGACTGGTGATCGTTCGGACGGTGCCGTCGATCTGAACCCTCCCAACAATGTTCGTTGTCGAGGCGCGCCTCAGGCAATGGCATAAGCGAACGCAAGGAGATATGGCGGAGCGTGGTGGCTGGCAGCCAGCCCCGACGCTCCGTCCGGCACTTGGCCTCTTCGAAACAAGTGCCGCTCGCAGTTTCACAATCGAGGCCATATCCGGCCCCCCCGCACGTTTCGCTCGGCGATGGAGACTGGCCGCCATCGAGGCGGCACGAATAGCACAACCCGACCTGCATGGCGGCGATCGGCAATGCGACGGTACGTTGAACCGATAGCTGACCGGAGCTACACGCCATCAAGCGTTGCGCCACTCGGTATCGCACGGCGGGCGCAACGAACGCGGGCCGCGATTGCCGAAGGTGTTGCGAACAATGCGTTGCGGCAAATTGCGAGACCGTCATGCGGCGGGCTCGACACGACGTGCTCGAGATTGGATGGAACCCGATGAAGACGTTCATTCGCATCGTCGATGGAATATCCGAGGTCCTCGGCGTCGTCGCGATGTTGCTTCTCGCAGCAGCGGTTCTTGTCGTCTGTCAGATGATCCTGATCCGATACGTCTTCAACGCCTCGACAATCTGGCAGACGGAGTTCGTCGTTTTCGCCATCGTCGCATCGACGTTTCTCGGATCCTCATACGTTCTCCTGCACCGCGGTCATGTCGGCGTCGATCTCGTCCCCAGCATGCTGCATGGCCGCGCCCGATTCGCACTCGAGCTGGTTGGCGGCCTCATCTCGCTCGCGTTCTGCGTGATCCTCGCCTACTCGGGTTGGATCTACTTCCACGAAGCCTGGGAGGGCGGGTGGCGCACGGAAACCGTGTGGGCGCTGCCGCTATGGATTCCGCTGCTCCCGCTGCCCCTCGGCATCGGCGCGCTCTGCCTGCAATACGTCGCCGAACTGATCAAACTCGCCAAGGGGCAGACCGCGCTGACGGCGTCGGAACTCAAAATCATTCGGGAGCAGGACTGATGGGGCCGCTTGAAATCGGACTGCTCGTCCTCATCGCGCTTCTTGTCCTGCTGACAACCGGCATGCCGATTGCTTTCGCGCTCGGTGCGGTTTCGGTCGGCACGCTGCTACTGATCGAAGGCCCCCGCTCGCTGACCATTCTCGGCGAGACGTTCTTCGGCGGCCTGAATTCGTTCGGCCTCGTGTCGATCCCGATGTTCATACTGATGGGCGCAGCGGTGGCCTCGAGCCCAGCTGGCAAGGATCTCTACGAAGCGCTCGACCGATGGCTCAACCGGGTACCGGGCGGCCTCGTGCTGTCGAACCTCGGCGCCTGTTCGATCTTCTCCGCGCTTTCCGGCTCGTCGCCAGCAACGTGCGCGGCGATCGGCAAGATGGGCATCCCCGAGATGCGCAACCGCGGCTATCCGGCCGAAATCGCGACGGGCTCGATAGCGGCGGGTGGCACGCTCGGCATTCTCATTCCGCCGTCGATCACGATGATCGTCTATGGCATCGCAACCGAATCATCCATCGGCCGCCTGTTCATCGCCGGCATACTGCCCGGATTGATGCTGACGACCATGTTCATGGCCTGGACCATCTACTCCTGCCACAGGAAGGGCATCGGCCTGAGCGAGGTCACGCGCCGCTATTCGCTCGCCGAGAAGCTCGAAGCTCTGCCGCGCGTGTTGCCGTTCCTCACCATCATCGCCGGCATCCTGTTCGTTCTGTACGGCGGCGTCGCGACGCCTTCGGAAGCCGCCGGCGCCGGCGCGCTCTTCTGCCTCGTTCTCGTCGTTGTCATCTATCGGATGTGGAAGCCCGGGCCGATCGTGCGCATGTTCCGCGACTCGATCCGCGAGTCGATCATGATCATGATGATCATCGGCGCGTCCGAGCTTTTCGCCTATACGCTCTCTTCGACCTTTGTCACCCAGTCCATCGCCCAGTGGATCTCCGGCCTCGACGTCAACCGTTGGGTGTTGATGGCCATCATCAACGTCTTCCTGCTGTTTGCCGGCTTCTTCCTGCCGCCCGTCGCCGTGATCTTGATGACCGCGCCGATCCTGTTGCCCATCATCACGCAGGCAGGCTTCGACCCCTATTGGTTTGCCGTGATCTTGACCATCAACATGGAGATCGGGCTCATCACACCGCCCGTCGGATTGAATCTCTATGTCATCAACGGCATCGTGCCCGACGTACCGCTCGGCACGGTCTTGAAGGGTGCGCTGCCCTACGTCATGTGCATGGTCGCCGCCATCGTCATCTTGTGCATCTTCCCTGAGATCGTGACGTGGCTGCCGGACCAGCTCATGGGTAAAGCGTTATAATGCCGCCGCCGGCCGCCGCCGGCCGCCGCGTCGGTCGGCGACCGTTGTCCATTTTGTGCAAGCGAAGCGAAGCCATGACATCTCGCCAAGACCTCTATAGCAGGCTGAAAAGCTCGTGGACCGATCTCGGCCGCACATTCATCGAGACGATCGACGGCCGCATCATGACGTATCGCGACGTCGAAGCAGGGTCGGCGCGCATGGCGAACGCACTCGTCGCGGCAGGCGTCAAGCCCGGCGACCGCGTCGCGGTTCAGGCGGACAAGTCGCCGGAAGCGATCCTTCTCTATCTTGGCTGCATTCGCGCGGGCGCGGTCTATCTGCCACTCAACACGGCCTATACGCTCGCCGAGATCGAATACTTCTATTCGGACGCCGAGCCGGCCGTCGTCGTAACGCGACCGAAAATGCAAGCCGAGGTCGAGGCGCTTGCGGCCCGCCTTTCGATCCCCGCCTGCTTGACGCTCGGCACCGAGGGTGACGGCAGTCTCATGGACGCCTTCCGAAGCGCGCCCGACACCTTCGACGACGTCCCGCGCTCCGCCGATGATCTCGCGGCCATCCTCTACACGTCGGGCACCACCGGGCGCTCGAAGGGCGCCATGCTGACGCACGACAATCTCGCGTCCAATGCAGAGGCGCTGCAGACATTCTGGAGGTTCACGCGCGACGATGTTTTGATCCACGCGCTTCCCTTGTTTCATGTCCACGGCCTGTTCACCGCGACGAACGTCATTCTGCGCGCTCATGCGTCCATGCTGTTTCTGCCGCGTTTCGATCCCGACGAGATCTTCGCGGTGCTGCCGCGCGCCACCACCATGATGGGCGTGCCGACATTCTATGTCCGGCTGCTGCAGGAGGACCGGCTGACGGCTGATGCGACGCGCCACATCCGGCTGTTCGTCTCCGGATCGGCGCCGCTGCTCGCTGAAACGCATCGCGCTTTCACCGCGCGCACTGGCCATGCGATCCTCGAGCGCTACGGCATGA
>JAGRKS010000086.1:15003-28847 GCA_020442185.1 Hyphomicrobiaceae bacterium | reverse complement strand
GGTTTTCTGCGCTGTGGGACAAGGTCAGCCGTTCCTGCTCCCCGGCCAGGATCACGCTGTGCTCCCCCGCCACTGTGCCACCGCGCAGGGCGGCAAAGCCAATCGCCCCTTCTGCGCGTGCGCCGGTCTGGCCATGGCGACCGCTTTCGCTGTTGCTGGCAAGATCAATCCCGCGCCCTTCCGCCGCCGCTTCGCCCAGCAACAACGCGGTACCCGATGGCGCATCCACCTTCATCCGGTGGTGCATTTCGACAATCTCGATATCCCAGTCCGGCCCCAGCCGACTGGCCGCATCACGCACCAGATGGGCAAGCAAGGTGACGCCCAGCGAAGTGTTGCCCGTCTGCAGGATCGGCACCACCCGCGCAGCCGCATCGATGGCAGAGTGGTGTGCCTCTTCCAGCCCGGTCGTGCCGATCACCAGCGGGATGCCCGCGCCGATGGCGGCATGGAGATTGGTCTCCAGCGCAGCGGGGGCGGAGAAATCGACCAGCACGTCGCTGCGGTCCGCCAGCCCGGCAACATCCGCGCCCTTGTCGATGCCGCCTGCGACTTCGTGCCCGGCAGCTACCACTGCCTGCATCAGCGCTTGCCCCATGCGCCCTTCGCTGCCGATGATTCCGATTTTCGCCAAGCTAAACCCCTTCTCGTCACCCTGAACTTGTTTCAGGGTCCATTTTTCCACCGGCAAGGACCGCGCGGAAGGCAAAATGGATGCTGAAACGAGTTCAGCATGACGAACCTGGCAAGGGATTTCCAAACTGATGCGCATCCTCCTGACCAACGACGACGGCATCAACGCGCCGGGCCTCAAGGTCCTCGCCGATATCGCGCGCACGCTTACCGACGATGTCTGGATCGTCGCGCCCGATACCAACCAGTCGGGGGCTTCGCACTCGCTGACGCTGCACGAACCGTTGCGCTGCATGGAGGTTGGAGAGAAGTCGTTCTCGGTGCGTGGGACGCCGACCGACTGCGTCATCATGGGCGTGCGCCACATCCTGCTGGCCTCGCCGCCGGATCTCATCCTGTCGGGCGTCAACCGCGGCTCCAACCTCGCCGAGGACGTGACCTATTCTGGCACCATCGCTGGCGCCATCGAGGGCTCGCTGCTCGGCATCCGCTCGGTCGCGCTGAGCCTGTCGATCGATTACGAAAAGGGCGAGATCCATTGGGAGACGCCGCTCGCCCACGCTCCCGGCATCATCCGCCGCTTGATCGATACGACGTGGAACCCGAGCGTATTCATGAACGTCAATTTCCCGGCTCTGCCCGCCGACGAGGTCAACGGCGTCATGGTGACGGTGCAGGGAAAGCGCGACCAAAGCTTGCTGCACATCGACGAGCGTTTCGACAATTGGAAACAGCCCTACTACTGGTTCAATTTCGAGCGCCGCCGCTCCAATCCCCTCGAGGGCACGGACCTCTGGGCGATCTATCGCGGCCTCACCTCGATCACGCCATTGACGTCCAATCTCACGCATCTGCCGGCGACAGAAGCACTCTCGGGTGTCTTCTCGTCGAGCGGCTCTTGAGTAGCTGATGCAACCGTTGGCGGTTTGCGAACGAGGGTCGCCACGTAGGCTCCGCGGGTTGCGCCATCGCGATCAGAAGCGGTTGTCGGCCGCAAATCAAATGTGCCTTCGGATTGTCTCAACTCGGCCCCGATAGTCGCACAATCACGGACTATCAGTGAGGGTGTGGCAGGCGCTCTTGCGCAAGTTCCTTCAATCCTCGTCGGCGAACGTCGCTGCATTAAGAGTTCTCGTGCGCGGGTGTGGCGCAGCGGTGGCCTCTGCGCGCCGTTCGAGTTTCGCGATTGTCGTCAGGCGCTGGTGGCAAGCGCTGCGATAGGAATGCGAGGCAAGGCGTGTACTTGGATTTTGGCGCCGCCCGTTAAGGGGAGATTAACCGGTTAAGGGTTAATCAAACGGGAGTGAGGTGCGTAGCATGAAGCGTAAACAGCGTATCGGACAGCATGTCCCCGCCAGCAAGCCGATAGGCACTATGGCGGCCGTCTCGTCCCTGGCGATCGTCCTTGGCGCATGCAGCGCCGACGTCGGCCGATTCGATTTTCCATCCTTCAATCTGAACGGCAAGGACGGCACGACGAGTTCGCTGCCCAAACCGTCCGAACCTGTCGGCGACGGCTATGGAGACGACATCGCGTCGTCCGACAATGTCGATCGCGGCAAGGCCTATTATCCCGACAGGTCGACGAACCGGGCGCGGGATATCGAGGTTTCAAACCTTTCCAATCCTGATGGTGTCGATGGTCGCGGCGACGGCTACGGCAACGCGGGGTATCGTCCGATCGATCGTACTGAAGCGCGCCGTGACAGTTACGAACCGCCGCGCGCCACCTATCAGCCGCCCGCGCCGCGCGCGGCCTACGACGATACGCCAGCGCGCCGCGACGGCGACACGATCGAGGTCGCCCGCGGAGATACACTCTATGGTCTGGCGCGACGCCACGGCGTTTCTGTGCGCGAGCTGATGACGGCGAATGCAATGAGCAAGCCCGACATCTGGCCGGGCCAGAAGTTGCGCCTGCCGAACGGCTCAGCCGCTTCCTTTGCGTCGCAAGCGGCCGAGCCGCTTGAGCGTAAGCCGCGCGTGCCGGAGATGCGCACGGCCGACGCTGCGACCTGGGGCGGCAGCTATCAGGTTCGCCCCGGCGACAGTCTCTATCGTATCGCGCGGCAGCATAACGTGCGCGTCGTCGATCTCCAGCGCATCAACGGCATCAGTGATCCGCGCCAGATGCGTCCTGGAATCACACTGCGGGTTCCAGGTGAAGCCGCTGTCGGCACACCTTCGTTCGCCGAGGCGCGACGGCCCGAATATGTCGAGCCGCGCCCGACAGCGACGACGACACAGCCCACCATCATCAACAACGCCGACGGCGAGCGCCGCGTCGCAGCCCTCGATCGTGGCCGCATGAACGATGCGGTTCCGGTCGCGCGGCAAACGCGCACGGTTGCGATCACGCCGCCTGCGGCGACGAAGCCGGACACCGCCGCAATCAACCGGCTCCGTTGGCCGGCGAAGGGCCGGATCATCTCCGGCTTCGGCCAGCGTGCCGACGGTACGCATAACGACGGCATCAATGTCGCCGTGCCGCAGGGCGCCGATGTGCATGCCGCGGAGGATGGCGAGGTCGCCTATGCCGGCTCGGAGCTCAAGGGCTACGGCAACCTCATTCTCATTCGTCATGACAACGGCTGGGTCACGGCCTATGCCCACGCCGACACGATGATGGTCAAGCGCGGCGACAAGATCCGTCGCGGCGACGTCATCGCCAAGGCTGGCCGGACCGGCCAAGTGGACCAGCCGCAGTTGCACTTCGAGCTGCGACAGGGTTCGAAGCCTGTCGATCCGCTCCCCTATCTGGAGCGGCTCTGACAGCAGGACTTCGGGGCACGCGCGTGCGTGAGGGACGAGGGAAGAAGGGCTCGGGCAGTAATGTCCGGGCCCTTCGATTGATATCAGTCGGTGCGTAGCGGCTGGCCGAGGCGGCCGGCGAGATCCTGGATGTATTGCCAGGCGACGCGGCCTGAACGCGCGCCGCGCGTGATCGACCACTCGAGCGCATCGCGGACGAGTTCGGCATCGTCGATCTCGAGACCATGGTGAGTGACATAGCCACGCACCATCGCCAGATACTGATCCTGCGAGCCGTTGTGGAAGCCGAGCCAGAGGCCGAAGCGATCCGACAGCGACACCTTTTCCTCAACGGCCTCCGACGGGTTGATGGCGGTCGAGCGTTCGTTTTCCATCATGTCGCGCGGCATCAGGTGACGGCGGTTCGAAGTGGCGTAGAAGATGACGTTCTCCGGCCGCCCCTCGATGCCGCCTTCGAGAACGGCCTTGAGGGATTTGTAGGAGGTATCGTCCTTGTCGAAGGATAGATCGTCGCAGAACACGATGAAGCGGTGACAGCTGTCCCGGATATAGGCGAGGCAGCGCGGAAGTGTCGCTATGTCCTCGCGGTGGATTTCGACCAGCTTGAGGCCGGGCGCTTTCGGGGCTCCGGCGGCGTTGGCTCGCGCCAGGACGGCCGCGACGTGACCGTGGCTCGCCTTGACGAGCGACGACTTGCCCATGCCGCGCGCACCCCAGAGCAGCGCGTTGTTGGCCGGCAGGCCCTTGGCGAAGCGCTCCGTGTTGGCCAGCAATTGCGATGCCGCCTGATCGACGCCCTGGAGAAGGGCAAGGGGCACGCGATTGATGGTCCGTATCGCGATGAAGGCCTCGGGCTGCGGTTGCCAGACGAAGCCGTCGGCTGCGTCGAAATCCGGTGTTGCGGGCGGCGGAGGTGCTAGGCGCTCGAGCGCGGAGGCAATCCGCTCGATCTGGGACTGAAGGGCGCCGTCGTTGGGTGCTGGCTGTGTCATGGGCTCGGTGGGTTGGATTGCAGGCGAAGGTGTGCCCGTTCTGATCGATGCTCCGGCAGGCTTCAACCGGAAAGTGTCGCATTAAATGCTGCGGCGGACGTTGTCGCGCCCGCTTTCCCGCAAGCGGCGCGACGCTTCATCGCCGGCAATTCTCTGGCCTGCGGACGGCGTGTTGCGGAGGGCGCCGGAACAGATCGGCCGGCCGAGACAGGCGGGCGGCGCGGCGGGCCTTGTAAATAGTGTTCTGAGCATAACTGCTTTATCCGCCGCTCAGGGCGCCCCAGGCGAAGCTCCGGCGGATGTACACGAGAGATCGCCGGCCCGGCCGCCATGGCCATTGTGCCGAGGGCTTCCGCCGGGTCATCTCCCGTTGCAATAGTATCACGCGGCACTATAGTCGCGCCGGAAACGTGCCGGATATCCGTCGGACCCCGCCTTGCGATAGGGGACGAAGGCGGTTACATGCGCCTCAAACACTCCAAAGGACCTTGCGAATGAACTTCATCACGCCAGCGTTTGCCCAGGGTGCCGCCCCTGGCGGCGACGTGCTCACCAGCCTCGTCATTCCGATGATGCTGATGATCGCCATCTTCTACTTCCTGATCATCCGCCCCCAGCAGCAGCGTGCCAAACAGCATCGCGAGATGATGGACAAGGTGCGCCGCGGCGATACGGTCGTGACGTCGGGTGGCTTCGTCGGCAAGGTCCTCAAGGTGTCGGATCAGTCGGACGAGATCGAGGTCGAACTGAGCGAGCAGATGCGCGTGCGCGTCGTCAAGAGCACGTTGATCGACGTCCGCTCCAAGGGCGAGCCGGTCAAAGAGCAAGCCTAATTCCCTGCTGCCCGTGCCGGGGCCCTCGTTCCGGTACTCCACGGGCGGCCAATCGCGAGCCGGCCTCACGCCGCATGCGCTCATCGAGCGGTGCGTCTTGCCGGCGAGAAAGGCATACCCTCCATGCTGCATTTCAGCCGCTGGAAAATCATTGCGATCCTGGTGACGTGCTTCCTGGGCCTGCTCGCAACGCTACCGAATTTCGTTTCGAAAGAGGTGGCCGCAGGCCTGCCGAACTGGGTTCCGCACAAGCAATTGAGCCTCGGTCTCGATCTCAAGGGTGGCGCCCATCTGCTGCTCGAAATGGATACGAGCGAGTTGCGCAAGGACTGGCTGCAGGCGATCCGTGACGACGTGCGCAAACAGCTGCGCGACGCGCGGATCGGGTTCACCGGCATCGGCGTGACCGATAGCGGCATCCGCATCAATCTGCTGAAGCCCGAGGAGACTGACAAGGCCTATGACGAGCTGAAAAAGCTCATTCAGCCCATCGGCAATGCGATCCTCGGCTCGACAGGCAACAATCTCGATGTCGAGCGCGGCGATCAACAAGGCGTGCTGCTGGTGACGCCGACGAGCGCCGCCTTTACCGAGCGAGTAACGAGCGCGGCCGGCGCCGCTGTCGAAACCGTCCGCCGTCGCGTCGACAGCGTCGGCACGACGGAACCGAACATCGTCCGCCAGGGCGCCGAGCGCATTCTCGTGCAGGTGCCGGGCTTCGACGACACCGCGACGCTCAAGAAGTTGATCGGCTCGACGGCCAAGCTGACGTTCCATGACGTCCATCCGCAGATGACGGCCGAGGAAGCCAGGGCGACACGCGTGCCGATCGGCTACAAGATCCATCCATCGGACGATCCTCGCGACGGAGATATTCTCCTGAAGGAAAATCCGGTGGTGCAGGGCGAGGATCTCGTCGATGCGCAGCCGGGCTTCGACCAGCGCACGAACGAACCGATCATCTCGTTCCGATTCAATCAGTCGGGCGCGCGCAAGTTCGGCAACTTCACCAAGGACAACGTTGGTCGGCCGTTCGCCATCGTCCTCGACAACAAGGTGCTCTCGGCACCGGTCATTCGAGAGCCGATCCTCGGCGGTTCGGGCCAGATCTCCGGTTCGTTCACAGTCGAGACGGCGAACCAGCTCGCCATCCAATTGCGATCGGGTGCGTTGCCGACACCGCTGACGATCGTCGAGGAACGTACCGTCGGCCCGTCGCTCGGTGCCGATTCCATCACCGCCGGCGAGTGGGCGGCCGTGGTCGGCTCGTTCGCCGTCGCGACGTTCATGATCGTCGCCTACGGCCTGTTTGGGTTGTTCGCCTTGATTTCGGTTGCAGTGAACCTGTTCCTCATCGTCGGCACGATGTCGACGATCGGCTCGACGCTGACGCTGCCCGGTATCGCTGGCCTCGTTTTGACTGTCGGCATGGCCGTCGACGCCAACGTTCTGATCTACGAGCGAATCAGGGAGGAACTGAGGAACGGCAAAACGCCGATATCGGCGATCGAGGCGGGGTTCAGCCGCGCGTTCTCGACGATCCTCGACTCGAACCTGACCACGCTCATCGCTGGCATCGTCATGTTCTGGCTCGGTTCGGGACCAATCCGCGGCTTTGCCGTAACGCTGTCGCTCGGCATTCTCGCAACGGTCTTCACGGCCTTCACCGTGACGCGCTTGCTCGTCGCGGTGTGGATCGCTCGCCAGAAGACTCGCAAGATTCCGGCGCCGCTCTGAGCGCCATACCGAACAAGGATCGAACTCGATGAAGTTCAAGGGCGTCGATTTCTGGCCGCATCACATCCGGCTTCCCATCATGCAGTTCCGCTTCGTCGCGAGCGGCATTTCTGTCGCGATTGCCGTTCTGGCCGCGGCCCTGCTGATGACGAAAGGCTTGAACTTCGGCATCGACTTCAAGGGTGGTTCGCTGTTCGAAGTACGCCAGACGTCCGGTCCGCTCGATATCGCGAAGCTGCGCGACAAACTCGGTGGGCTGGGGCTCGGCGACGTCCAGATCCAGGGTCTCGACATTCCCGGCGAGGCGCTGATCCGCGTCGAGCTGCAGAAGTCCGAGCCGGGCGACAAGGCCGAGAAGGCGCAGCAGGCCGTCGAGCAAAAGGTGCGCGGCGCACTGGGAGACGGATTTGAGTTCCGCCGAACGGAAATCGTCGGCCCGGCGGTATCGGGCGAGCTCAAGGAAGCAGGCATCATCGCGGTGCTGTGCGCGGTTGTCGGCATCCTTTTCTACATCTGGTTCCGCTTCGAGTGGCAGTTCGGCGTTGCCGCCATTCTGGCCCTCGTCCACGACATCACCATAACGCTCGGCGTGTTCGCGCTGATCGGCCTCGATTTCGGATTGAGCGAAGTGGCGGCGCTGCTGACGCTTGCGGGCTATTCGATCAACGATACCGTCGTCGTGTTCGATCGCATCCGCGAGAATCTCAGGCGTTACAAGAAAATGCCGCTTGTCGAACTGATGAACCAGTCGATCAACGAGACGCTGTCGCGCACTGTCGTCACATCCGGAACGACGTTTGTCGCCGTGCTCGCGCTCTACGTCTTCGGCACCGAGGTCATTCGCGGCTTCTCGTTCGCGATGTTGTTCGGCATCCTCATCGGCACGTGGTCGTCGATCTTCGTCGCGACGCCGTTCCTGTTGTGGATTGGCGTCAAGCGCGACTGGTCGGGCGAGCCGACTGCGGCAGCCGCCGCGGCCAAGGCGCGTCCCTGAGAACCATCCAGGAGGGAGGACCGGGGTGACCTCGGTCCTTTTCGCATGATGCAGCCGACCGCGAGATATCCGTATCAGGTGCCGGTCGATGCCTACGGCAACGGCGGCTTCCGTTTCGCGGAGATGAGCCACCGCGGCCCCATCCTGTGCCTGCCGAGTGGCATCCATGCATGGCATGTCACGGATGGCGGCGCGTTGTCGGTCGCGGACTTCGCGCCGGTGATGACTGATGCAGGCGCCATCGGATTGCTGCTGATCGGGACAGGGCCGACGCTGATCATGCCCTCGCCAGACGTTCGCGCGGCGCTCGCAGAGGCCGGTATCGCCATCGAGCCGATGAGTACCGGTTCGGCGGCGCGCACCTATAACATCATGCTCGGCGAGCGTCGGCCCGTGGCCGCTGCGCTGATCGCCGTCGATTGAGGAGCGCGAGAGATGCAGGCTGTGCTCGATAATCCGTGGCGGGCGGCGGCGCTTGGCATCGCCATTTCCGCGGTGGCCATCGCCTACTGGGCTCTGGCATCCTCCGCTGATCTCGAGGGGGCAGCCGTAACGAGCTTGCGCGCCGGCCACGTCGTTGCAGCATTCGTCTGGGCCGGCTTCATCGTGTTCGTGAATTTCGTGCAACTCGCAGCCCTGCGCGACGCAAACGAAACGGAACGTCCGGCGATCGTCCGCCATATCGTGCCACGCACCGCCAGGGTCTTCACGGGTGCCGCCCACGCAACGCTTTTCACCGGTATCCTCATGTTGCTGCCGTCGATGCCGACGCTGGTTGCCCGGCCGCTGCTGCTCGGGTCCGTTGTCGCTGGCGTCGCCATGTGGGCAATCGTCCAGTTCATCCTCCGGCCTAATGTTCAGCGGATCACCGGCAAAGTCGCGGCGAGCGATCCTGAGAAGGCGCAGGCGCGTATGACGATCGCGCGGTGGGCACGCATCAATCTGGTGCTGGTCATTCCGACCGCTGTGGCCATGATGATCGCGGCGCACGCCGGGATGTAACGCGGTTGTGCCGCTTGCCGACCCGGCACGGCGTCCCATGCGTGCCGGCAGCGTGGTGCGGCAACCTCATGCCACCGAAACAGGGATCGGCAACGGACCATGAGTGGTGGAACTTTAAGCGAGGAGGTCATCGAGATTGCGCGCACGCACGCGCACGACCATTACCTCTCGGCCCTTCTCGCCCCAGCCGCCGCCCGCGCCGATCTCCTGGTCCTTGCGGCATTCGAAGGCGAGTTGGCGCGCATCCCTGCATCCGTCACCGAGCCGATGATGGGCGAAATCCGCCTGCAATGGTGGCGCGACCAGATCGAGGACATGGCGCCAGGCCGCGTAAGCGGACATCCGGTGGCCGATGCGCTCGTCGATGTCGTCAGCCGTCACGGCCTGTCGCGCGATCAGATCCAGGCGAGCATCGATGCGCGATCGGCGGAATTGGGGATCGATGACATCGCGAACCTTGCGGACCTGCAGCGGTTCTGCGATGCCGCCGATGGCGCCGCGTTCGCGCGGCGGGCGCACGTCCTTTCTGCAGGTAGCGAAACGGCTGCCGTCGAGCGAGAGCCCGTGACGCCGCGGGAGCTGATCAGCGCCGCCGGCCGCGCGTCGGGTGCTGTGCGTCTGGCGCGTGCGGTGGCGTGCCGCCGTCGCTTGAAGCCGATGATTTCAGTATCAGTATGGACCGGCGGACCAGCGGTCGCGACGGCACGTATTTCCGATTACATCGTGCCGCGACAAGACCCGCTCGATGGTGACGCGACGGCCGCTCGCGACGATGTGAAGAGCGGACAGCCTCCCACGGATGGGGGGGCTGGACCGGCTCCGCTGCTCCGCTTTGCCGCGGATTGGCTTGCTGTCGCGCGCACGGCGAGCAGGAGAAGCGAGCGAACCGATCGGCTTGCGGTGCTGCCTGTTGCCCTTGTCGGGCCGTATTTGCGCGCTCTTCAAGGTAGCCGTCAGATGCCGCAAGGCGAAGCCGATCTGATTTCGCCACTCGGCCGCATCGTCCGTTTGTGGTGGGCGGCGCGTACAGGGCGCTATTAGATCCCGGTGTCGCGTCACAATCGGTCGCGCCTGACAGATCGGTCGCACGATGGATCGATCGACGATGCGCAGTTGGCGCATTGTGGCATTCGCTCCTTCGTCTTCCGGGCGGCGCGCATGGCAGGGAAGCAGACTTATGATCCGCTGGTCGGCGAAGCTCGAACGTCTCGACACGCAATTACCGTCGTGGCCCCCGTTTCGTCGGTGGCGGCGTGCGGCATCCTTTGCGCGCCGGTGTTCGGGCGTGGCGCTTTCCTGCGTGGCGATTGCGTGCATGGCCCTCGTCAACGTTTCGGGAGCGCTGGCCGAGCAACCCGGTTACGCACCCGATGGGCCCGTCATCGTGGTGCCGCTGCCGGATGTCTCGCCGCCATCGACGCTCCCGCGATCGCCAACGCCAGCTGAGGAATCCGCGCCCAGCGAACCGCCGCGAGGCGCTGGATCGTCCGAGAAGCCATCGCCTGAGGCCGAGGCGACGGGCGCACCATCAACGCGGATCGAGCGTCTCGAGCAGGCGATCGAGGCGGCGCCGCAGCCGATGGGGCCGATGCTGCCGGACGCGGGGCCTGTGTTCCGCGGCGCTCCACTTGCGCCGAAAGTGTCCTGGCGGCTCGAGAATCCGTTCCGCTTTTTCCTCGATCCAGCCGACTCCGAGATGCACCGTGCGACGTGGCAAGGCCTGTCGGGTGCCGATCGGCGTTCGCCGGTGCTTGCCGTCGAGCGATTGCTAGCGCGTCGTCATCGTGATGGCTGGGCGGCAGGCGTCATCGACAACGTATGCTGGGATAGCGTCAAGAACATCCACGCCTGCGATCGGCGACCGGACTACCTGACGCCGAGGTCGCATGCCGTGATCGTCAGCATCGATGGCATCGCCGACGCCAAGGCGCTCGATTGCGCCTGGTCCAGCGTGCCGCGCGAATCCCCCGACATGGCGCCGACGACGACACTTCAGCGCTGCGACCGGCCTCTGCGCATAGAAGCACCATTCCCCGGCGGCATCGATCTTGCCGTTGCAATCGGTGGCGTCGAGGTGGCCCGTCGGTCGATCGTCGTCAAGGATCTCTTGATCGTCGGCATGGGTGACAGCTTTGCATCGGGTGAAGGAAATCCGGATGTACCCGTGCGCTTTTCTTCCGAGCGCACGACGTCCTATGGCGGCAACAAGAAGGGCGCTGGGGCGATCGGATATCCGGCCCGCGTCGGTTCGTGGCGGCAGGTCGGCGACAAGGCGTTCATCAAGGAGAATGCGCGCTGGGTCGACCAGGCGTGCCACCGTTCGCTTTATTCGCAGCAGTTGCGCGCGGCCCTGCAACTCGCGATCGAGGTACCGCAGCGTGCCGTGACGTTTGTCGGCCTCGCATGCTCCGGTGCGGAAATTACCGACGGCCTGTTCCTGCGCTACAAGGGCAACGAGTGGGTGCCGAATCCACCGGAGTTTTCGCAGATTTCAGCCGCGGCGCGCGCCCAGTGCGACGACCGCGAGGCCGAGCCGCAGGATCTGCCGGAGGCCTATCATATCAAGGGTGCGGTGCCGGAGCTGGGTGGCCTCGTCTTGTGGAAGTGTCCGGCCGAGAAATCGCGCAAGATCGATCTCGTCCTCGTATCGATCGGCGGCAACGACATCGGGTTCGCGCGCCTGCTTGCGAATGCGATCCTCGCCGACCA
The DNA here is from genome assembly GCA_020442185.1 of Hyphomicrobiaceae bacterium. Lineage (GTDB taxonomy): Bacteria > Pseudomonadota > Alphaproteobacteria > Rhizobiales > Hyphomicrobiaceae > JAEUMD01. The sequence goes on along the minus strand of JAGRKS010000086.1, from coordinate 17,175 downwards.
ATCGCAACTGAAGAAACTCGGCGGCTGGTTCGGCCAGGTACACGGCCAATCGCAGGCGATGGCGCTGATCGAAGGCCTCTCGGAGCGCTACAAATCGTTGAACCGGGCGTTGCACAATATTCTGCATATCCCGTGGGCCGAGAGCGACCGCATCCTGCTGACCGGCTATCCCGGCCTCGCCTTGCTGGGTGACGGTTCGAGTGTCTGCCCTGATGGAACAGCGGGCATGGATGTCGTCGGCGACTTCGTTCTGAGCGCAGAGAAGGCCCGCGACGGCGTCTGGATCAGCGATAAGCTCAACCGCGTCATGAATGCGAGCGCGAAACGCCACGGCTGGACGTTCGTCGATCATCACCGCCGGCAGTTCGTCGATCGCGGCATCTGCGCGGGTTTCACCGACAATGCCTTCTCGATTGCCGACGATCTCAGAATGCCGCGTTTCGTCGAGGGCAAGTGGGTGCCGTACAATCCCGCGAGTTTCCAGGCCTACGCCCTTCGTCAGCGCTGGTTCCGCACACCGAACGACGCCTTCATGACCGGCAACTTCCACGTCTCGCAGTCGCTTCTCCAGAAGGTTCTGAAGCTGTCCAGCCTCTCCTGGTTCCAGCTGGTGCTGGCCGCGACCTACTCGGGGGCGTTTCATCCGACCGCCGAAGGACATGCCGCCATTGCCGATGCCGTCGTCGAGCAGGCCCGCGCCGTTCTGGAGAGGCATGGACAGGGCGCATCCATCGATCGCACCGTTGCCGCCTCGCCGTGACACGCGCCTTGACGCGGTCTTGAACCTGCCTCTTGCCATGCTGCCGCAATGGCGGCACGCTCTCGTCCGATGGATCGATCGGGCGCGAGACCGCCCGATCGTATGCGGGCGCGTGCCGAGGAGAAGGCGTCATGATGCAGGAACTCGTTCTGACCGTGATCGCGCGCGATCGCCCGGGACTGATCAAGGTGCTGTCGGAAACGATCGCCAATCAGTCGGGCAATTGGATCGATAGCTCGATGGCCCGGCTCGGCGGTGAATTTGCCGGCATCCTCAGGGTATCGGCGCCCGCCGACAACATCGGCGACCTCGAGGCGGCGCTCGGCGCGCTCGGCGATGCCGGCATCTGGGTCACGATCCGGCGCGGTCATCAGCAGCAGCAGCCGGCCGGCCGGCACGTCAAGGTGGCGCTGACCGGCGTCGATCACCCCGGCATCATCCGCGAGGTGTCGGCGGCGCTGGCGCAACTCGACATCAGCATCGACGAGCTGTCCTCGCGCGTGTTTGCAGGATCGATGTCGGGCGAAGCGATGTTCGAGGCGCACGCCGATATCGTGCTGCCGCCGGGCCTCGACGAGTCGCGCCTGCGCGACGCCCTCGAGGATATCGCCGAGGATGTGATGGTCGATATCGATCTTGGCCGGACGGAGCCGCAGGCCGCGTCCGCGCGTTGAGTGCGGGCAGCCGGGCGTCGGCTGCCCGGCGCAACTATTCGGCGGCGATCTTCGGCGGCGGGGTCCACCGCAGCCGCGGCTCGCGCGCCGCCCGCGTCTCGTCGAGGCGGCGTCGCGGCGTCAGGCGCGGCGCCTCCGTGAACCGCCGGCTGTCGCCATCCTTCGCCGCCCGCACGAGATCGCGCAATGTCGCGATGAAGCTGTCGAGGCTGTCGCGGCTTTCGCTTTCCGTCGGCTCGATCAGCATGGCACCGTGCACCACGAGCGGAAAGTACATGGTCATGGGGTGGTAGCCCTCGTCGATCATCGCCTTTGCGAAATCGAGGGTCGTGATGCCGGTATCCTTCAGGAACTTGTCGTCGAAAAGCACCTCGTGCATGCAGGCCTGGTCGCCGAACGGCTGGCTCATCACGTCTCTCAGTCCAACACGGACGTAGTTGGCATTGAGTACGGCATCCTCGCTCGCGGTCCGCATGCCGTCCGAGCCGTGGCTCAGCATGTAGGCGAGGGCGCGCACGAACATGCCCATCTGGCCGTGGAATGCAGTGAGGCGTCCAAAGGGATCTGCACCGAGCGATTCCGCCTCCGACAACGTTTCGACGAGGCGGGCCACACCGTCCTCGCGGACGACGAATGGCAGCGGCGCGAAACGAGCCAACGCTTCCGATAGGACGACGGGGCCGGCACCCGGTCCGCCGCCGCCATGCGGCGTGGAGAACGTCTTGTGCAGGTTGATGT
>JAGRKS010000086.1:0-14990 GCA_020442185.1 Hyphomicrobiaceae bacterium | reverse complement strand
CGCACCTTGCCGACGATGGCGTTGAAGTTGGCGCCATCGCAATAGAAGTAGGCGCCGGCCTCGTGCACCGCGTTCGCGATAGCGACGATCTCGGGCTCGAACAGTCCGCACGTGTTGGGGTTGGTCAGCATCAAGGCAGCGACGTCCGGCCCGGCCGCCGAGGCAACCGCATCGGCCGCAACGGTGCCGTCGGCGCGCGCGGGAATGGCCTTGACGGTGTAGCCCATGAATGCCGCGGTCGCCGGATTGGTGCCGTGCGCGGATTCCGGCACCAGCACCACGCGCCGCGCCCCTTCGCCCGCGGCATCGTGCGCCGCCTTGATCGCAAGCATGCCGCAGAGTTCGCCGTGCGCGCCGGCCTTCGGGCTCATGGCGACCGCCGGCATGCCGGTCAGCTCCATCAGGTAGCCTGCCAGGACCTCGATCAACGTGATGGCCCCCTTGACCGTCGATTGCGGCTGCAGCGGATGAATGTCGGCGAAGCCCGCAAGACGCGCCATCTTCTCGTTGAGGCGGGGGTTGTGCTTCATCGTGCACGAGCCAAGCGGATAGAGGCCGGAATCGATGGCGTAGTTCATGCGCGACAGACGCACGTAGTGCCGGATCGTCTCCGGTTCCGACAGCCCGGGCAGGCCGATCTCGGTGCGCCGTTCGAGGCCGCCTAGACGGTTCGCGAACGCGTGCCGCGGCGCCGGAATATCGACGCCCGACTTATCGAGACGCCCGCGCTCGAAGATCAGAGGTTCCTCGTGATCGAGGCCGCGGTGCCCGGTGAAGGTCTTGGGCGCGGCATCGCCCCGGGCGCGGTCCGTTGCCGCCGGCGGTTGGGTGGGGCGTCCTTCGCGGTTCATGCTCATGCCAGCACCTCCCCGAGCGCCGCGATGAATGCGTCGCGATCCTCATCCGTGTTGATCTCGGTCGATGCGACGACGAGGAGGTGGCTCAACTCGTCACGATCGGGCTCGAGGCGCGAGACGGGAACGCCCGCGAGGATGCCGCGGCTTGCAAGCTGCTCGACGATATCGCCCGCTGGCCGGGGCAGCCTGATCGTGAACTCGTTGAAGAACGCATCGTTGAGGACTTCGACGCCGTCGATGCCGGCGAGCGCGTCGGCAAGCGCCACGGCGTTGGCGTGGTTGAGGGTTGCAAGCGCGCGGAGACCGCTCTCGCCCAGCAGCGTCATGTGGATCGAGAACGCCAACGCACAAAGGCCGGAGTTGGTGCAGATGTTGCTCGTCGCCTTGTCGCGGCGGATGTGCTGCTCGCGCGTCGAGAGTGTCAGCACGAATCCGCGGCGGCCTTCCGCATCGACGGTCTCGCCACACAACCGGCCGGGCATCTGGCGCACGTGCTTTGCCCGGCAGGCGAAGAGCCCGACGTAGGGGCCGCCGAAATTCAGCCCGTTGCCGATCGATTGGCCTTCGGCGGTGACGATGTCGGCGCCCATCGCGCCGGGCGGCTTGATGGCGCCAAGGGCGACGACCTCGGTGACGGCGACGACGAGCAGCGCGCCGGCGGCATGTGCCGCGTTGGCGATCTCGGCAAGGTCGCGCACGGAGCCGAAGAAGTCGGGATACTGGACCACGACACACGACGTCTCGGCGTCGATGCGCGAGATGATGTCCTCGGTGCCTTCGGGATCGGGTGGCAGGGCAATGATGGTCGAGCCGCTGTGGTGCGACAGCGTGCGGGTCACGTCGCGGTATTGCGGATGAACCCCGCCCGATACGATTGCGGATTTGCGGCGCGTAATGCGATGCGCCATCAGCACGGCTTCCGCCGTCGCGGTCGATCCGTCGTACATGGAGGCGTTGGCGACATCCATGCCGGTCAGTAGCGCAACCTGCGTCTGGAACTCGAACAGCACCTGCAACGTGCCCTGCGTGATCTCGGGCTGGTAGGGCGTATAGCTCGTCAGGAACTCCGAGCGCTGGATCAGATGATCGACGGTCGCCGGCACATGGTGCCGATAGGCCCCGGCGCCGACGAAAAACGGCACGCTCGCCGCAGGTACGTTGAGGGCGGCGAGATGCCCCATCTCGCGTTCGACCTCGAGTTCGCCTTTCTTGCACGGCACCGCGGCAAGGCCGTCCAGCAGCTTGTCGACGGGGACCGCCGCAAACAGCTCGTCGATGTTGGCAACGCCGATCCGTGCCAGCATCGCCTGGCGGTCGGCGGCTTCCAATGGCAGATAGCGCATCAGCCGTTCTCCGCGACGAAGGCGTCGTAGGCGGCGCGATCGAGCAAGTCCTCGACGCTCGCCGGGTCGGCGATCTTGATCTTGAAGAACCAGGCTTGCCCTTCGGCATCCTCGTTGACGAGTGCCGGGCTGTCGGTCAGCGCTTCGTTGACCGCGACGACATCGCCCGCAATCGGCGCGAATACATCACTTGCGGCCTTGACGCTCTCCACCACGGCGATGGCCTCGCCGACGTCGACCTTACGGCCGACCTCCGGCAGCTCGACGAAGACGATGTCGCCGAGTTGGCCCTCTGCGTGCTTGGTGATGCCGATGGTGGCAATGTCGCCGTCGAGACGGACGTACTCGTGATCCTTGGTGAAACGCTCCAGTGCCATGCTTCAGGTTCCTTTGGCTAGCCATTGCCGTTCGGGCAAGTGCGGGAGTGGGATCGGGATGGTGTATTCGCGTGACGACGATTGGTTCTCTGTGCGGGGTGTGTTTCAGCTTGCGTCGGGCTGACGCCGGAAGCGGTGCGGGATGAATGGAAGCGCGACGACGCGCGCCGGCAGAGGCTTGCCGCGCACCATCAGATTGAGCGGTGTTCCGGGGCTTGCATGTTGGGCTGCGACGTAGCCCATCGCGATAGGGCCGCCGACGCTCGGGCCGAATCCTCCCGATGTCACAACGCCGATCTTGTCGCCGTTCTCAGAGAGGATCTCCGTGCCGTCGCGCGCGGGCGCCCTGCCTTCCGGCTGAATGCCGACGCGCTTGCGGCGTGGGCCATCGCTCAACTCGCGACGGATGCGATCGGCGCCGGGAAAACCTCCATCGCTGCGCCGCCGCTTCTGGATCGACCAGGCAAGACCGGCTTCGATCGGGGATGTCGTTTCGTCGAGTTCGTGGCCGTAGAGGGACAAGCCTGCCTCGAGGCGCAGCGAATCGCGCGCGCCAAGCCCTATCGGTTGAACGCGGTCGTCGGCGGCGAGACGCGACCAGAGGTCCGCGACATCGCTGGCCAGTACGGAAATCTCAAAACCGTCCTCGCCCGTATAGCCGGAGCGTGACACATGAGCGGCAATACCACCGATATCGATGCGTTCCCCATGCATGAATGGGATCGCCGCCGCGGCGGGGGCCATGGCCGTCAACACTGCGTTGGCCGCGGGGCCCTGCAGCGCGATGAGCGCATACTGCCGGTTGGGAACGAGGCGTATCGATTTTGTCTGATCGGCGGCCGCCGCGAGGATCGCGAAATCGACGTCCTTGCGCGAGGCGTTGACGACGAGCATCAGGACGCCCGGATGGCGCGCAGGGTCGAGGGCCGTCACCATCAGGTCGTCGATGATGCCGCCATCTTCGTTGAGCAGCTGGGTATAGCGTTGTTGGCGTGGCCCGAGGCCGATCATATCAGCCGGCACGAAGCGTTCGAGGAATGCGGCAGCCGTCTCGTGCTTCTTGTCGGCTGAAACCAGATACGCCTGGCCCATGTGCGAGACATCGAACAGGCCCGCCTTCTCGCGCGTCCATAGATGTTCCTTGAGAACGCCCATCGGATACTGCACGGGCATTTCGTAGCCGGCGAATGGCACCATCTTGGCGCCTGCGGCGACGTGGTGATCGAATAGCGGCGTGCGCGTGAGCGGGACAAGTGCGTCGGTGGGCGTGGCTGTCATTCGCAGGCTCCTCGGGCCCTGGCACGCAACATTGCGATGCCTGTAGCCGATCAAAGCCCCCTCTGTCTCGGAACCTGAGAGATTGGATCGCCGCGCAACTTCGACATGCGGGATGGCGATCGTGTCCCCTTGGGTGAGCCCACGCGTACGACGGGCTGCTTTCCAGAGTGTCTTAGAGCGCGCGGTCCTTCTGCCTGAGAGTTTCCGGGGCGGTTGCTCCTTCGGCGCCGGTCGGGCGAAAACGATGGACGACCGGTCTCTCCCTCGCGTCTCGAATACGATGCACCCAGCATGCTGCGCTGCGGGAGCCGGGTCAACTGCGACCAACTGCCATCAGCCGTAATATTGGTCTGCGGCGCAAATTCCCGGGGATATTGCTTGGCATGCCAGCGGCACGGCGCCTGCTCGCAACTCGAAAGCGCTCCAACTCTGATAAGTGGACACGCGCCGCTGAGGCATTACAACCAGCCTGCAGCGGTGTGGCCGGTAACAGGCATTGGCGCCGCGGCTGAAATTTCGTCACCGCAGCAGCGCGCCAGCGGATGCGTGATCGATGAGTGCTCTATGAGCGAGGGAGGACGTACGATCGTGCGGGAGGGGGGAGGCGCGCACGTCGGCGATGACCGCACCAGCAAGAGTGAGCGCCTGATCGCGCGGCTGTCGTCCACGCCCGCACTTGCCGCTGGAATGCTGATCCTTCTGGTTCTCGCCCTGCATCTACCGGGCCTCCTGACGTTGCCGCCGCTCGACCGCACCGAAGTGATCTATGCGCAAACCGCCAAACAGATGCTGGAGGCGGGTGGCTCGTGGACGGCGCCGCGGTTCATGGCAGAACCGAAGTTCGAGAAGCCGCTCGCGGTGATCTGGGGGCAGGCGGCGACGGCCTGGGCGACGGGCGAGGTCGATCAGATCCGCGGCTACCGCATCCCCTCGCTGCTCGGCACCATCCTCGCCGTCCTGTTCACGTACTGGGGCGCGCGCGCGGTGTTCGGCGATAAGGTCGCGTTGGTCGGTTCTAGCCTGCTCGCGACGATGCTGGTGATTGCCGTGCAGGCGACGCTCGCCATGCCGGAATCGATGATGCTGGCCGCCAGCACCGCCGCCATGTGGGCCGTGGCGCGGGCCTATGTCGCGGGCGAGGATAAATGGGAGGGCGCAGGCGGCCGCGGAACCGCACTCGCATTCTGGCTGGCGCTTGGCGTCGGTGTCGTCGTCAACGTCTTCACCGTCGCGTTGATCGCCGCCTTGACCGTGCTTGCGCTCGTTGCCGCGGACAGGGGCGAAGCCTCCTGGCTGCGCAGGCTCTGGTCGGTGCCGGGGCTCATGCTGTTTCTCGTCGTGGCCGCGAGTTGGCCGGTGGCGCTGTGGATGGGTGGAACACTCGACGCGGCCATTGGTCAATGGCGTCAAGAAGGGTGGCATCTGCTGCTCGGGCCGCAGGAAATGAAGTGGCGTGTCGTGCCCGGACTGTTCGTCCTGTTCCTGCTGCTCGGTCTCTTTCCCGCAGGTCTCTTCCTGCCGCCAGCCGTGGTGTCGGGGTGGCGGCAGCGAACGACGCGGGGCGTGCGCTTCCTGTTCGCCTGGCTCCTGCCGTATCTCGTTTTTCTCGAACTCTTAACGCGCAAGACACCGCTCTACATGGTTCAAGCCATGATGCCGCCGCTCGCGGTGATGTTCGCGGTCTGGTTGGTACGCCATCGCGCGGCCGCCGATGACGTGCCCGACCGCCGGAAGCTCTGGTATCGCGTGGCGACGTTCGGCTGGCTTCTGCTTGTCGTGGCGCTCGTTGCCGCACTTTGGGTCTTGCCATTTCTGTTGAAGCAGACTGTCAGCCCTCTCGCCGTCGTTATGGGTTTGGCGGTCCTGGTGCTCGCAGCCGCGACGACGAAGTCGATGCTGGCGGGCGAGCGGCTGCAAGCGGCGCTGTCGCTCGTTGCCATGGCCGTCGCATTCAACACGCTCGCCATTCCGGTGACGTTTGCGGGGCTCCGGCCGGTATGGGTGTCGAGCGAAGTTCGCGACGTGGTCGACGGCTTGCGGTCGTGCGCGCCGGGGCGCGTTGTCGTCGCTGGTCATCTCGAGCCGAGTGTCGTGTTCGAGCTTGGCTCTGAAACGGTGCGGACGGCCGACGGGGCCAAGGCCGCGCGCCTCTGGGCCGAAGGCGGCGCTGACGCGATCGCCGTGGTCGGAGTGGCGCAGTGGCCGGCATTTCGCGCGCGCGCGCCGCAAGCGGAAGCGACGGCTTGCGTCGCCGCCTACGACTTCATCAAGAACTGCTCGCATCGCTTCGTCATCGTGACAACGGGCCGCCCGGAGACATCGCGCGGGCCTGCACGGCCAAATGCCACGTCTGCCAGTTTATGCGCGCCTGCCGCGCATCATATCTGCGCAAACGTGGCCGAGACGCCGATGGTCGGTCGCATGTGCCGCTGAGCCGTTCGCGCGGTCTGGTGATCCGATCTCACGTTCCGGACCCGCTTGCATCCCGATCTCGCAGCAGGGATCGTCACATCTCACCGCAACTATTCGGCTGCGGTCTTCAATGCATTTGCCGCGAGCCAGTGCGCGAGATCGCGCAACGCACGTTCGGACGCCGCGCGCTTCTTCGCGAACGTCTTATCCTTGCCCTTGATCTTGCGGCCGTCGGCATCGAGGGCCGGCGCCTCGATCGGCGGAATGAGCCCGTAGTTGATGTTCATCGGCTGAAACGAACGGCGTTTCGACGCGGTTGGCGTAGCCGGTGACGAGATTGGCGCGTCGCCCTCGGGTGCGTCGATGCTACTCTCGTCAGCCAGATCATGGACGATATGGCCGCCCGTGATGTGAGCCACGAGCGCGCCGAGTGCCGTCGTCGCGGGCGGGGTGTGCGGTGACCGGCCGAGGCGTTCGGCCGCGGCGAGCCGACCGGTCACGAGCCCCATGGCCGCGCTCTCGACGTAGCCTTCGACGCCGGTGATCTGCCCGGCGAACCTGATCCGCGGATCGGCCTTCAAACGCATCAACCCGTCGAGAACCACGGGCGAATTCAAAAACGTATTGCGATGCAGACCGCCGAGCCGCGCAAACTGCGCATCGCCGAGGCCAGGGATCATGCGGAATATGCGCGTTTGTTCGGCGTATTTCAGCTTGGTCTGGAAGCCGACGATGTTCCACAGCGTGCCGAGGGCATTGTCCTGGCGCAACTGGACGACGGCATACGGCCGGTGCCCGCCCTTGCGTGGGTCGGCGAGGCCGACAGGCTTCATCGGACCGAAGCGCAACGTTTCTCGTCCCCGCTCGGCCATCACCTCGATTGGCAGGCAGCCGTCGAAATAGGGCGTGTTGGCTTCCCATTCCTTGAATTCGGTTTTCTCGCCCGCGATCAGCGCGTCGATGAAGGCATCGTATTCGCTCTTCGTCATCGGGCAGTTGATGTAGTCGGCGCCGCCGCCGCCGGGACCCGCCTTGTCGTAGCGCGATTGCTTCCAGGCGATGTCGTGATCGATGCTCTCGTAATGGACGATCGGCGCGATCGCGTCGAAGAAGGCGAGGCTGTCCTCGCCGGTCAATTCGAGGATTGCGGCCGTCATGGCCGGCGACGTCAGCGGTCCGGTCGCAACGATGACGCTCGACCAGTCGGCCGGCGGCAGGCCGGCGATTTCGCCGCGCTCGATCGAGACGAGCGGATGTGCGGCGAGCCGCTCTGTCACGTCCGCTGAAAAGGCATCGCGATCGACCGCCAAGGCGCCGCCCGCCGGCAGCTTGTGCCGGTCGGCTGCCGCCATGATCAGTGAGCCGGCGCGGCGCATCTCCTCATGCAGGAGGCCCACCGCATTGGTTTGCCACTCGTCGGACCGGAACGAGTTCGAACAGACCAGTTCCGCGAGACCGTCGGTCTTGTGAGCGTCCGTCTGACGAACGGGGCGCATCTCGTGGAGAACGACCGGCACGCCGGCCGAAGCGAGTTGCCAGCTTGCCTCGGAGCCTGCGAGGCCGCCGCCGATGACATGGACGAGTTCAGGTTGTGCCAAAGTGTTGCTCTTTTTCCCTAGCGGATGGAGATGCGATCAAGGCTAATGGATTGCGCGGTTACTCACAACGCGCCGGTTTGCCGGCGAATCGCTGCAGTGCTATTGGCGTGGTGGGCGGCGAGCGTCGCTGGCCGCTCCCGCACCACATGACGGGCATAAACGAGACGATAGCGGATGATTTTTCGCATGAACTGGTCGCGGCACATGTTCCTCGCCATCGCCGTTGCCTTGTCTGGCGGGCTCGTGGCCGGCTGCACGCATGAGCGGAACGGTCCGACACTCGGACATTACGACGATTTCAGCGTCCGCAAGCCAAAGGGCAACACGGTCTACGTCTGCCACTCTTACGGGTGCCGCATGCAATCACGCGTGCGATTCACGGATCGCGATGTCGCCGAGATCCGCAATCTGATGAAGAAAACCGCCAAGGACGACAGTTCCGCGGAAGAGCGGCGCGCTGTCGCCTATGCGATCGGCTGGATCGAAAACAAGGTCGGCAAGGAGATCGGCACCGACAAGGACCGGCCGGGCATGGACTTCGGCGCTTCGGGCGATCCGACGCAACAGGATTGCGTCGACGAGGCGACCAACACGACCACCTACCTTCTGTTGCTCGACCACAATGGCCTGCTGAAGCACCACTCCGTCGGAACGCCTTTCGCGAAAGACGATTATACACGCGGGGTTGCGGGCTGGACGCACTGGACGGCGGTGCTCAAGGACAAGGGCAACGGCGAGCGCTATGCGGTCGACAGCTGGATCTACGCGAACGGCGAGAACCCGGCGATCGTCGAGACATCGCAGTGGTACATTGCGGATCTCGGCAGTCTTCCGAAGTCCTTGCATTAGGCGGAGCGCACGGCGCCGCGCGCGTTGCGGCCTTGGCCGAGGGCCAGGGCGGCTATATATCGTGAGCCGATTTTCGGGCCTTGGCGGACAAAGTCGCGGCGGGCGGAGAACAGCGCGCCCCAGTACCTTACGGGCCAGTACCCTCCAGCCCAGTCGCCTCCAGCCCAGTCCCCGCACCCGCAGCACCCCTTCCGAATTTCTCCGGCTCTTCACGTCCCCAATTTCTCGGGCGAAGCTCAACAGGGCATCGCCGCAACATCGCCTTGAATTTGAACGATGCTCAATTATATGCAACGGAACGGCGTTCAATAGCGAGTGAGACGCATGTGGATAGCTCGGCGGCAATTTGGTGACGATCTCGCGCGCTGGCAGGCGGCGGGTTGGGTGACGGAAGAGGGCTCACGCCGTATCCAGGCTGAAATCGACGGCCGCGGCCGGGGGCCGGGTTTCGCTGGTGTTCTCGCCATCTTGGGCGCTGTTTTGTTGGGCTTTGCGCTCATGAGCTTCGTCGCCGCCAACTGGCAGGAGATGAGCCGGCTCGTTCGGCTCGGTATCATTTTCGCCGGGCTCTTCGGCTCGTATGCGGCGGCTGGCGTCCTGTTCGCCCGTCAATACGATGCGTTCGGGCATGCCGCGGTGCTCGCCGGGCTATCGGCGTTCGGCGCGGGTATCATGCTGATCGCGCAGATTTATCACATCGACGGCCATCTGCCCGATGCGGTCTTTACTTGGGCGCTCGGGGCGCTGGCAACGGGGCTCGTTTCCGGTTCGCCGCCCGCGCTTGCAGCCGCTGCGGTACTCCTCGGGCTTTGGACCGCTTGGGAGACCGGCATTGCGCATACCGCTCATTATGCGTTTCTGCCGATACTCGCTGCCTTGGCGCTGACCTTCCATTTGCAGCGCTGGCGCCCCGGGCTGCACCTGACTGGCGCTCTCGCGACGGGGTGGGTCGTCAAACTCGGCTACGTCCTGGACGGCGGTCATGCACATGGCATCGTCGCGGCGATCGGCCTCGCTGCGTGTGCGGTTGCGGTTGGCTGGATGGTGCTGGCGCGTCGTGCTGGCCGCGCTGGGCGCGGTGAGTTTGAAATTCGGGCGCAGCAGGCGTTGGCCTGGGCAGGTGGCGAGGATATCGCCGCATCGGTCCTCGGCTACGCGATCGCTACCGCGTTCGCCGGGTTGTTCGCCCTGCAGTTCCTCGAGAAAACGCAAACCGGTGTCCTGGTCGGCTTGGCCGCGCTGACGCTGCTGGCGCTCGTCGCCGCCATCATCTTCGGGCTCGTCGGAGGCCGGCGCGGCATCGTCTGGCTCGGTTACGTCGGCTTTTCTGTCGAGATCCTCGCGGTCTACTTCAAGACGGTCGGCACGCTGCTCGGCTCGTCCGTGTTCTTCCTGATAGCCGGCCTTATCGTGATTGCGCTCGCTGGTCTCGCGTGGCGCCTGCACCGGGCCGAGGACGGTTTGCGTGGAGGTGTCGCATGACGACGTCGAAAAGCAGGGCGGTAACTGGCGCGCATGCAATCGGGAATAGGGGCGCGTCGCCGCGGTTCGCAAAGTTTGTCCGGCAGCGTCGGATCGCGCTGCTGGCGGCGGCGGCCCTGGCTCAGGCATGTGTTCTCGGATGGATGGTTTGGGAGCGTGAGACGCTGCTGAGCCAGGGCCGCGAGATTGCGCTCGACGTCGTCCCGGTCGATCCCCGCTCGCTGTTCCGCGGTGACTATGTGATCCTCAGCTACGAAATGAGCCGGATACCCGCGGCGACGCTGCCCCAGGACATTCGCACGGGCGATCGTGTCCTGATCGCGCTGGCGCAACGGGACGGTGCGTGGGTTGTAACTGGCGCCGGAACTCCCGCCAAACCGCCTGCCGCGGCGTCGGCGCCAGGCGCGGTTTCGATCGCCGGCCATGTCCAGCACCGAACGCACGACGCCTGGCCCTCCGGCAACCTCGTCGTCCGCTATGGCATCGAGAGCTTTTTCGTCCCCGAGGGAACCGGAAAGGAGATCGAAGGCAATGTCGCGGCTCGCAAGGTCATCGCCCACGTCGCGCTCCGTCGCGATGGCACCGCCGCCCTCAAGGGGCTGACGGTCGACGGCGTGCGAATGGAGATGCCACCGCTCTTTTGATGCGGTCGTGCGACGTGACCTGGCCGCCTGGTCGAGCGCTGCGGTTTAGTGATGCGGGCATGCGCCAGCGGCCTGCTCGAGGCGTCGCGCATTGCCGGAGTGTCTCTGCCGCCTGACCGTGCAGCCGCGGGTGGTCCGCCCGGCAGCGAGCAATCTCATGTTTACTCTAGAGGTATTAATTTGAGCGGTTCGAGACGTCTTGCGATACGGTCCTGGCCAGACGATCAGTCAGCGGCCTATCGCGAGTCTTATATATGTTCATGCGAATACCTGTGCTTTCCGGCCCCATCCTTTTCATGGCGGCCGTTGCCGGTCCGGCCATGGCTGGCGGTCTCGATGGTCTCCACAAGAAGGCAGTCGAAGGCGGGCGCTTGTGCATGTCGGACCATTATCACTTCAGCTCGAGCGGCACCTGGCCGGACCGATCGATGGCCAAGAAGGCCGCTGCGCGCAGCTGGGAGCGGTTTACCGAGGCCGAATACGGACGCGCCTGGGCACAACTTTCCAGGGCATCGAGCGTAGACTTTGCGTGTGCCACTGCGCCGTCGCGGCGCGGTCCTACGTGGTCTTGTGAACTGAAGGCGCGACCCTGCCGCGTGCCGTGAGGGCTCCCGCGAACTTTGTCAGGTGCTGGCGTAGGACAGCGAAGATGTGACCGCAATGCCGCGCGTGTCACCAACTTGATGCGCGGTCACACAGCGACACTCGAATACCCATTTCGAATCTGGCAGTTTCCACCACACAATTCTTCAACAATGTGTGGAAGGCGTTTCGCCATGAAACTGTTGTCACTTGCTAGTGTGGCCGGTGCAGCCGCGATCATTGTATTGTCGACTTTAGGCGCCAGGGCGGACGATTCCGGCCTCGCATCGATGCACGATTTGCGGCGCGAGCGCGGGCGCTTGTGCATGGTGGACCATTTTCACTACGGGTCCAGTGCCGGCCAACCGAGCAAGAAGGCCGCCGTCTCGGAAGCAGTCTCCTCGTGGCAGAGCTTCACCGATCTCGAATATGGCAGCGACTGGGCACGTTTCCGCCGCGCTGCGAGCAAGGAAATCAAGTGCAAGGTATCCGGATCAGGGTGGGGTTGCGAGGTCAGCGCCCGACCGTGCAGGTGACCTTGTCGCCGAACTCTGCGCTGTCTGAAATTCCGATCGCATGACGGATCGCCCGGCCCACTGAGCCGCCGTGGCTTTGCCGTTTCGCGCAGGGCACCAGCGGCAGGGCGTTGATTTTCCCTGTCGTGCCGGGCGATCGCCGGGAGGTGGTGAGTTCTCACGCTTTTGCCGGCCGCGCCCAGATCATCGGCCGGTCAGCAACCGTCCGAGCAGGCGGCCCAGGATCCGCTGGATGAAGCCCCAGCCCCACCGCATGACAACGAGCCGGATCAACCAGCCGACCAGGCCTCGGCTCTGGAAGCCGAGCAGCGCACCGATGAGGGCGCGGACGATATTGTAAAGCGTGCCGCCGGCCGCCCCGCCGCCGCTGCCGGGAATGTTGTCGGGTAGCGGCAGTTCCGTCTTCGGTACGCGACCGCCGCCACCACGGCGCAGAATGTCCGAGAGATCGTCGTAGCGTGACGGTGCGCGATAGTCCCGGCCCGCGATCTCGCCGGGCAGCGGCAGCGGCTGCTGGTCCGGGAGGCTCTGGTCTGGGAACTTCTGGCTGGGAAGCTCCTTGCCGGGAAACTCCTGGCCGGGAAACTCCTGGCCCGGAAACTCCTGGCCGGGAAACTCCTGGCCCGGAAACTCTCGGCTGGAACGACCGCTTGGCTCGAAACCGCCCGAGTGTCCAAAGCCCCCACGATCACCACCGCTGTCGGGAACGCTGCCCGGCCGTCGTTCGCCGCCGCCGGTGCGCTTTCCCATCTCGCGCAAGGCATCGTCGAGGCCTGGAATGCGACGTAGGATTTCGTCGATCGGCCCCTGCGCGACGCGCGAGATTTCACCCATCGTCAGCGCCGCGATCTGCGGCAGCATATTCTCCACGGTCTGAGCCGGAATGCCGGATGCCCGCGCTGCGCGCGCCGCAACCGCGCGGCTCTTTTCCTTGCTGCCAAGAACGTGGCCGAGGATCGCCTTGCCGTCGGCATCCATGATCTCACTGCCAGTCAGCTCCGGGTGCTGAATGTAGCCGGCATGGTGGGGATCGCCGATCGCGCGGATCAGGTCGGCGAGGCCGCCCCTCGACAGGGTGTTTCGCTCCATGCGCTGACCGAGGGCTTCGATCACGGTCGCGAACACCGCCCGGGTGGCGGCGGGGTCGGTGCCGAATTGGTTGGCAAGACGCGCCACCGCCGTGGCGTCGGGCGAGCCGGCAAGAGACTTTTCGATTGGGTTCACGTTGGCTGCTCTCGGCTAATGGGATGTCGGAGCAGATAGCATAGCAACCGGCATGGCGTGGACACCATTTTCCATGCGGATGGAGAGAGGCGCGCCAGTGTTGGACACCGGTCCGCGACACGGCCGGTGCGACCGGGATGGGTCCGGCCGGGGTACGTCCTAACGGCGTAACACTCTTCACAATCACATTATTCCGGATCTTCGCAGGGATCCTGAAGCAGCGGCGACCGTTCCCCTATCACGAGCGGCGGCTTCTTGCGTATCGACGTCTGACCGCCGTGCGCAAATGAAAGGATGGTCATGAGAAGCAAAATGAAGATCGCAACGGCGGCCCTGCTCTTCGCGACGCTTGGCGCCGCAAATGCACAGGCCGGCGCGTCATCCCTCGCCGCCCAATCCGGCAGGATCGCCCAAGAGTCTGCCGCCGCTGTTCAGAAAACTACGTTCTGGAGCTGGCGGAAGGATCGTCACCATGATCGCTGGCATGACAGGTCGTACGCTCCACGCGTTTACGGCTATAGCCATCGTCGCGATTGGAAGCACAAGCGCTGGCACAAGGGCCACAAGCACCACCGGCGCTGGCATAAGCGCCGCCATCGGCACTGATCCCGTCTTTGGCGATGTGGTGCCGCATCGCGCTTCCCGTTGATGCCTCTGAGGGCCGGCTGCGAACGCAGCCGGCCCTATTGCTTTTCCGGGGCGGTGATCCGCGAACCGATGCACTTGCCGCCGGGCTCGTTGCGCCGAAATACCTGCGCCGCGCCCATTGCGTCGGGGCGCGGGCGACCGAAGCACCGGCAATGGTTCCTGATCCCGGTCACCGGGCCGCGGCTGTGCGGGGGTGAAATTCGCGATATTTCGAGCGTGTTCCTACTTTGGTGTGCCTGTGATGTTGTTGCAACGCCGCGATGGTTTTGGCATGGTCCGCGCGCGCGACTCGCCTGCCGCTGCACCAGACGTTGGATCGAACCGCTCGCGCGGCTTATCCGGCTGATCACAGGTGCCGCGGACAATCGACGTCTGGAAGAGGTTCACCGACAGAGCATCCGCGATTGCGACTGCGGCGGCGCTGCCATGGACGATGACCAGCAGGTGGGGCACCGGGGGCCGGGGGAACCGAGTCGCCGGATGTGTTGTGACGAACGCTTTGTTGTGACGAACGCAAACACAAGCACGCAAGATCACTTCTAATCCCAACAGGGGGACGTCGAATGAACGAGCTACTTTGGGGGATCATCGCCTGCGGGGCGTTGTCGATCCTCTACGCCGTATTCACGATTCAATCCGTCATGAAGGCCGATGCCGGTTCGGCGCGCATGCAGGAGATTGCGGGCAACATCCGCGAGGGCGCGTCGGCCTACCTTAATCGCCAGTACACGACGATCGGCATCGTCGGCGCCGTCATCTTCGTCATCGCCTGGCTGCTTCTCGGCCCGCTCGTGGCCGTCGGCTTCCTCGTAGGCGCCGTGCTCTCGGGCATCGCCGGCTACATCGGCATGAACGTTTCGGTCCGCGCCAACGTGCGTACCGCGCAGGCGGCGACGCAGTCGCTGGCGGCCGGTCTCGACATTGCCTTCAAGTCGGGCGCCGTCACGGGCATGCTGGTGGCCGGCCTCGCGCTTCTCGGCGTCACGGTCTACTACTTCATTCTCGTCGGCCCACTCGGCCTCGACACCGGCTCGCGCCAGGTGATCGACGCACTCGTCGCTCTCGGCTTCGGCGCCTCGCTTATCTCGATCTTCGCCCGTCTCGTCGGCGTCATCTTCACCAAGGGTGCGTACCTCGGCGGCGATCTCGTCGGCAAGGTC
>JAGRKS010000009.1 GCA_020442185.1 Hyphomicrobiaceae bacterium | reverse complement strand
CAGGGCTACAAGGGCCGCACGCATCTGCTGTCACCAGCGATGGCGGCGGCGGCGGCACTCGAAGGCCATTTCGTCGATATCCGCAGCTATCCGACGGGGGCGTGAAGCGTTGAACATGGGGGACAACGACGATCGCCCACCGCTGGCGCTGCCAGCATCGCGGCGCCAGCGTCATGAAGGCCGCTGGCGGTAAGCTGCTGACATCCATCGCCAGCCAAGCCCCGGCAGTCTCCCAGAGCAGCGTCGCGCCACCAACTCAATCGCTATCGGCCCGCGCGACGCTCGGCCGGGCGCAGCGGACCGGGCAGAGCGGCGGCCGGCCAAGGAGCGTGCCGAGTGCCGACTGCGCCGTCGCCCTGCAGACCGGCGCCAGAAAGGCCGGTGTCTCGTCGCCGAAATCCGGGATCGAGCACGAAGCCCCCATCACCTGTTCCGCTTGCGACCAGAGGCGCGCGACCGTCGGCCGAACGTCGGAAGACAACAGTCGCCGCCAGGTGGCCGGGTGCGCGCGCTCAGCCTCGCCGATATACGCGGCGACGAACGCCATCAGCGCGGCGAGACCATCGCGATGCGATGCGCTTTGCCCTGGCGTCGCCAATCGACGCAGCGCGATCGCGGCATGGAGATCATGCGCATAGGCGTTGAACTCATCCAGAAGGAAGCCGAACTCCTCCGCGGAGGTCGCCGCGCCGGGCCGCAGGTAGGTCTCGACATAGGTGCTCGCGGCATCGAACCTCGGTGCGAGCACGCGGGGCGGAAAAAGCGCCTCACTCGCCGGCACCCGCCGCAATCGGCCGCCGCCAATCAGCGGATAGGCATCGATCTCCTCGGTCAGCACATGTACGCCCTCGTGCACCGCCGTCGCGAGCCCGAGCTGGACGTCGTCGCATGTGATCCAGTGCGTGAAATCCGACTTGTTGGCGAGCCCGGCATAGATCCGATGGCCGGCGGGGTGAAGCCGCTTCAGGTCGGCGAGCGCGCGAGACTTGCACGCCTCTCCGCCAGCCGCTTGCGCCGGCGGCACGT
This sequence comes from Hyphomicrobiaceae bacterium, assembly GCA_020442185.1. GTDB lineage: Bacteria > Pseudomonadota > Alphaproteobacteria > Rhizobiales > Hyphomicrobiaceae > JAEUMD01. The sequence continues at coordinate 13,151 of JAGRKS010000009.1, read as the reverse complement.
TCGATAGATTGGCGAACATCATCGCCACGGCCATCGCCACGCAAGCAAGCGCAGCACGACACGTGGCCGGATTGAGCATGCTCGATCGGTGCACGAAGCCCTCCGCTGCCATCCTCGGCTGCGCGGTCCGGACATGTGCGGCGTGTAGTTGCCCCGGAACGGATCGCGCCTGACACGAAGTGCCTCGCACGGCGTTGCGGCGTGAGCGCGATCAAATGGTGGCGAGATCGCGCCGGACCGGCGCTATGCGGATAGGCCCGGACGCCGGCACGGGAACGCGGTGCGACGGCAAGCCCCCACGGATTTTGGCCATGTGCTGCATCGCGATCCGCCCCTTAACAATACTTATTTTATTTACAGTGTTTTGCGCTGTGAGCCTCAAGTCATACGTTGACGCCGATAATCCGACGTGCGACCTATTTTCACTGATCATCTCCTGGAGGGTTAATTGATGCGTATCGTACTTGCCGCCGCCATTGCTGCGGCCGTCACTTTCGCTGCGGCGCCGCTCGTTTCTTCGAGCGCCGAGGCCCGCTGTTCATCATGCAAGCACGCCTCGAAGACGGTCGTGAAGACGAACTACAAATACCGCACGGTCAACAAGGTTCGTAACGTCACGAAGTACCGCGACGTCACCCGCGTTCGCACGGTCAATCGCGTTCGCAACGTCACCAAGAACCGCTATGTCAACGTCGTGAACCGGACTGTTGTGGTCACCCGCGTCCAGCCGATCACGCGCGTCAATGTCGTCACGCGGATCCGTCCTGTGACCCGCGTCAACACGGTCAACCGCATCCGCCACGTCACGGTCTACCAGCACCGCCATCAGCACGTTTCGAAGGTGTCGATGATGGGCGGTCGCACGGTTCGCAGCTATAAGACGGTCATGCTGCCGGCCCGCACGTACCACTCGAACCGCGTCGTCCACGTCGGCGGCGGCTCGCGCTCGGTGCACTGCAACTGCCGTTGATCGGAACCAGACTTTCCAAATGAAGCGGGAAAGTCGAGACACCAGGCCGCCGCTGCGATCCTTCGCGCGGCGGCCTTTTTTTGTCGGACGGCCAATGCGGTGACGGGAGAGTTTCAAGATGGGAGATCTTCGATCGGCAGCCCGCGCGAAATCGCCGGCATGACATGCCATGGCAGATCGTCGCGAGGCGACAGGGTTACGATTTCGCATGGCTTTGCTAAACTCGGCCACATGCACGACGACTTCGACATGCTGGCATTCGTCAGCCGCCACAAACCGCCGGTTCTTGAATTTGACGCCGGTGAGACCGTCTTTCTCAAGGGCGACAGCGCCGAGCGACTGTTTGTCGTCGACGCTGGCCGAGTCGACATCTTGATGTTCGGCCGCGTGCTGGAACGCATCGGACCGGGCGGCCTGTTCGGCGAGATGGCGCTCATCGACGACCGCTCGCGCAGCGCCGCCGCCTTGACCCTCGAACGCTGCCGCGTCCACGCAATCGACAAGCCGACATTTCTGAAACTCGTTGGCGCTGATCCGCGCTTTGCCTTGCACGTCATCGACATCATGACCAAACGGCTTACGCGCATAGCCGCGATGCGCGAGGCGACGGCGAAGCGTTGAGCTGATCCCGTCAGGGCATCAGAGCGTGTCGCGCCGCGACCGGACGTTCGCGGCAGCGGTTTTTCCGAGGAGCCCAGCAATTGCTCCCTCAACGATCGCGCAACCTCATCGCATTGCCAATAATCCGCACATGATCGAAGGCGAGCTTCTCTCCAAGGGGTCGGCGAACCCACGCCACACGCGCCGCGTCGTCGCCAGCCTTGGCATGCGCCGCCTGCGTCGACCGGCGACCGATGTGCGTCATGAACGCGATGGAACACGTGTGGCCCCGCGGATCGCGATCGGGATCGGAATAGACGCCAACGAGCACGAGCCGACCGATCCGGATCGATGTCTCCTCCAAGACCTCACGGCGACACGCATCCTCGACCGTCTCACCGATTTCGACGAAGCCGCCCGGCAACGCCAGAAGTCCCTTGAATGGCTCGCTGCCTCGCTCGATCAACAACACGTCGCCATCGGCGTTGAATATGACGCAATCCGTCGTCAACGGCGGGGTTCTCGGGCGCATCGGTCGATCTCCTCCCAGCAGCTTCGCTTCTCGCTCACGGCTCTATCGCCCCTCATTGAGTTCGCTCGCAAGCCGCCCACCCTCTCCGATGCACAGCGTGACACGCGGAACCATGCAGCGGCGCGTACGTTTTAATCGTCGAGAGTTGCAGAAATGGAGTTCCAGTCATGAAAGGTGCCCTGCTTTGGCTCTTGGGCCTTCCAATTCCAGTTATTATTCTGCTCTACGTTTTCAACGTCCTATAGGGCGTATCCGCTCCGAGACGTTGAAGTTCGCCCCCCGAATGCACTGCATTCGGGGGGTTCCTGTCGCGCGCCATGGTTTACAGCAAGAAATGGTACGTCGCATCAGGAGACCGGCGGTGCTTCTTTGATCTCCTTGCGAACCTGCGCGTAGCTCAGAGCCGTGAACAGCACAGTGCCCCCGACGATATTTCCAGCGAGCGTCGGAAGAAAAAAGCGAAGCACGCCGTCGTTCGCGGAAACGATGCCCACATACCATCCGTAGATGACCTCCGCCGAACCGGCGACAATGTGCGTGAATTCAAAAAGCGCTATGAGGTACGTCATTAGCGCGATGACAACGAACTCCGAGCCTTGGGACGACGGCAACATCCACACCAGCGCGGCAATCACCCAGCCGGCGCCGATCCCCTTGATGAACATTTCCGTTGCGCTGTTCTCCATCAGATGCAGCACGATGCGTTGCAGTTCTGGCCCCGACGTTTCCGGCAGAACCGGGAACGAGGCGATGAACAACGCAACGACGAGACAGCCGGAAATGTTGGCTGCGAGCACCACTGACCAGAGCCGCAACAAGCTGCCCCACCATGCAGCGGTGTTGTGCGTGATCGCCGGAAGCACGGCGGTCAGCACGTTCTCGGTGAAGAGTTGCTGCCCGCCGAGAATGACCATGAGGAAGCCGACCGCATAGCCGGCCTTGGCGACGAGGTCGGCCCCCGGGAACGCGGGCAGGCCGGCAGCAATCATGGCCGGCGTGATGAATGAGAACGCAATCGACAGCCCGGCGACGACGCCCGACCACCACAGCGCCGAGACATCGCGGCGCAGTTCGCCCTCTCCTTCCGTGCGGATGATCTCGTAGATCACCGCCGCGCGTAGTGACTTCGTTTCGACGACGATGCGTCGTTCCTCGGAGGTCAAATCCTTCTGCGGTTCGGGGCGAGTATCGCTGTCGCCTCCGCCATCCGTGGCACCTCCGGCAGTCTCCGAGCGGTCGAGAACGGGAGAACGATCGCCGCCGCCGGCAATATTCTCATTCTGGACTGCCATGACGTCACCTCGGAAATGCTCGCCGTCGCGGCGAATAGAAATCGTCATGCCAACTGACGACACGGTATTTCAGTTCCCCGCCTCAGACGTTTGCCGCGGTGCACTCCTCGGCCAGCGACGCCGATCGCGGGATGGAACCGGCTTCATCCGAAACGCGTTCTGTCCGCATGAACAGGCATTGACGCAAGAAGGAGTTTCGCAATGGATTGGGACCGTGTCGAAGGCAGCTGGAAGAATTTCAAGGGCAAGCTGAAGGAGCAGTGGGGCAAGCTGACCGACGACGAACTCGACGAGATCGCTGGCCGCCGCGATCAGCTCGAGGGGCGCATTCAGCAAAGCTACGGCTACACCAAGGACCAGGCCCGCAAGGAGGTCGACGATTGGCTCAGCCGCAACTGAAGGCAAACTCCAGAATTCGAGGGTCTGAACGATGGGGCCGTCGGCGAACGCCGGCGGCTCCCTTTCGATTCCCGCATGATGGAGGCGAGGGCTGATCGACCAAGGGTCGCCGTCCGGTTCATGTGCCAGCCCCGGCCGGAATTCTAAGCAATCGAGACATTAACGCGCGACTTCGACTATTCTTCGCTCGTCGACAGATTCCGAGAAGGCGACATGCAGAAAAAGCACCAGCAGGATGCTCGCGCAAAGGGCCGGATAAAGCTGTCGTGCGCGAAATGCCGACTGCGTGCCAACGACGCGTTCCGCGAATTCGAACGTGATGAGCTCGATTTCATCGAAACGTTCAAGGTCGGCGAACTCGCCATTGATGCCGGCGCGACGATTCTCATGGACGGCCAGGACAGCCCGCACCTCTATACGGTTCTGTCCGGGTGGGCGGTACGCTTCAAGTTGTTCGAAGGCGGACAGCGCCAGGTACTCAACTTCTCGATGCCGGGTGATCTGATCGGGCTGCAATCGGCCATGTTCGACAAGATGCACCACACGGTCGAATCTCTCACCGACATGCAGCTCTGCGTTTTCAATCGCGACCGCGTCTGGGAATTGTATCGCTTACATCCCGGACTGGGGTTCGACATGACTTGGCTGGCAGCCCGCGAAGAGTCGATCATGGCCGAGTACCTGGCAAACGTCGGACAGCGCCCCGCGCTCGAACGGATCGCCTATCTGATCCTCCACCTTCTCGAACGCGGCCGGCGTGCCGGCCTCGCCAAGGGCAATACGTTGATGACACCCATCACGCAGGAGCACGTTGCCGATGCGATTGGGCTCTCCATCGTCCACACCAACAAGACGCTGCAACGGCTGCGCGCAACCGGCCTCATGACCTGGAAACGGGGCGAGATCACCATTCATGATGCTGAAAGGATGGCGGGTATCGCAGGCTTCCAGGCAAGCGGAGCCGGCCGGCGCCCCTTCATCTAGCCGTCGCTGATGCCCGCAATCGACAACGAGCCGGACGTCGATTGTCGGCTGACAACCCCCTCGGGCCAAATCCGCACTCCCGCCCACCAGCCCGCCGTTGCACATTCGATCACGGTAGACCGTCAATCGGCGTCGTCACCAAGTTCGCTGTCGACGAGCGAGGCGTCCGTGACGGACGCCAGCGGCGCTGAAACCTCATAGGATAGACCACCCGAATTGTAGCTGATCTTCGGCCGCTCGCCGCCATGTCCGATCTGCTGCGACAGCAGTGTCCGACCGAAACCTCGATGGGTCGGCTCGTGCACGACCGGACCCCCGTGCTCCTGCCAGCGAAACACGAAGCTGGGCTCCTTGCCGCGCACCCGGTCGATACGCCACTCGACGTCAATTCGACCCGAGCGCTGTGACATGGCGCCGTACTTGATGGCGTTGGTTGCAAGTTCGTGCAGAACCAAGGCGAAGGATTGTGCTGCACCCGCACTCAATGCGATCTCGGGCCCCTTGATCGTGGCGCGCACCCCAAATGGTTCAAGCTCCTGCGCGGCAAGTGTCCGCAGCGAGGCACCCGACCACGATGTCTCGAGCAACAGAGTGTGTGCACGCGCCAGAGCGTGCAAGCGCTTCATGAAGACATTGCGTGCTTCCGTGATCGTTCTGCCGTCCGACAGGCTGCGGGAAGCGATCGCCTGCACCACTGCAAGCGTGTTCTTGACCCGGTGGCTGAGTTCGCGCGTCAGCAGCGACATGTGTTCGTTGGCGCGCGCCAATTGCATCTGGCGTGTTGCCATCGAGGCGATGAATAGTGCAAGCAGAGCGCTAATCAACGTACCAGAGAGGAGCGCGACGCGCGGACCTGTAAAGCTGATACTCTGCTCGAAATCCGACGTTGAGGCCATGTCGAGCAACCACGTGCGGCCATAGATCTCGTGATCCACGCGGCTCCTATAGCGCGATGCGCGCGCCGGCACGCCCGCTGGTTGCGTCGAGAACAAGAGATCCGACTTCTCGACCTTGCCTTGGTCGTAGATCGATAGCTCGAGGCCGGTGCGCACGGCCTGCGATTCGGTCGCCAGGATCTGCTGGAAAAGGCGGCCGGCACGGAAAGGTGCGTAGACGTAGCCGCGGATGGCGCTGCGTCTCTCGTCTACCGTATTCAGCGGCATACCTTCGGCATAGAGCGGCTGGTAGAGCAGGAAGCCCGACTGCACATCCTCGTTCGTTTCCTGCCTCAAGACGACCCTACCAGACAGGGACGGCAAGCCGGTATCGCGCGCCCACTCCATGGCCCGGCGCCGTATCGGCTCGGAATACATGTCGTATCCGAACGCCCTGCGGTTGCGCCAATCGAACGGCTCAAGAAAAAGGATCGTCGAATAGATCGGCCGATCCCCCTCGGGCATCACCTTATAGTTCGGGAAACCTTCAGCGCGCACGGCCGCGATGTGAGCATCGAGGTCCTCCGGCTTGACGAAGACCGAATAGCCTACGCCCTGGATGGCCGGAAAATTCTTTTCCAGATCGAATGCGTTGACGAAAGCAGCAAATCTCTGGCGGGACGTCCCCGGCGAGATTTGCAGCAATGCCGTCACCCCGCGCAGAATCTGCTCGTTAGCCGCCATACGCTGTTCGAGGCGACTGACAACCCTCGCCGCAAGATCCTTGAACCTGGCTGAAGCATCGAGCTCTACGGCGGCATTCGACAGCCTGTAGACCGCAAGCGTCGCAAGAATGCCGACGACCAGGACGGTCCAAGCCGGTCGAAACTGCGGCGATGCGGCATGTGCCAAACTTTCCGCGGCGCGCTCGCGCACTCTGTGTAGACGACCCGTCAAGGACAATTCCGCCATTGCGTTCATCACGACTTATCGTTGAGGTTGGCATGCATGGAGAAAGGCGAATTTGCGATCATGGGATAAAGGGCGTCAAGACGCGAAGGGATTTCGGCTTGATCGAATAGCGCAGCGGCAATCGCATCGTTTCAACCTCACCGTCGTTCGAAACCTTCACGCGCCGGCGGCGGGAATTGATGAATATGCTGTTCGCTCGCAGGTGTTGGATGTTCGGGTCGCCTTTCCAGCGGCCGAACATGGCGCGCAGTATAGCAATGGCCATGCGCAGTCCCGTCTCGTGCGTGGAAACATAGAGGGCAAGCTCCCCGGCGTCGACGCGATGGCGACGGAACATGAAATTGGCCGCCTCGTCATAGGCATTGTTGGAAACGGCGACCGAGATGGCGCGAAACGCTCGTTCGCCTTGCCCGTCATCGAGGCGCAGCATTATCCGCCGCGTGCTGGCCAGCATGGCCCTGACCACTCTCAGGTATCCCGACATACGCATGCCGAGGTTTTTTCCGCGCAACGCCGCCCGCTCCTCCGTGAAATGCAACGGCAGGCCGATCAGGGAATTGCACAGAAATATCTTGTCGTTCACGAAGCCGACGTCCATTGCAATCGTCCGCGCCTTCGCCAGCGCCTCAGCGGCAAGCTGTAGATCGAGAGGAATGGAGAGATCACGTGCAAGCCTGTTGAACGTGCCGAGCGGCAGGATGCCAAGCGCGGCCGGCTTGTCCATCAGGTGTCGCGCGGCCTCTCGCACGCTACCATCCCCGCCCCCGACGAGCAGAACATCGATGTTGCTTCGTGACGCCTTCGCGATTGCCTGCTCCAGCGCATCGGGTTCGACACACTCGACGTCGATCTCGGCACCAGCATTGACGAATGGCCACGACACGGCCGCCTCGATCTCCACTGGCGACCTGTCGATCACCGAGCCGGCTCGCGAATTGATTACTGCATGGACCCGCATGGCTGTTCAACGTCAGATGTCTGCAAGGGTTCCTCGACACAAACTTTCTACGGCGCGCTCGAACAATGTGGTTCACCCGCAGGAACAAGGCCTGCGAGCGAACGTTTCACTTGCAGCTTTATCGTACTGCCATAGCCGAAGGAGTGAACCACATGTTGAGTTGGGCCGTCTTCTTTCTCGTCATCGCCTTGATCGCAGCCGTATTGGGATTCGGTGGCGTCGCTGCGATCTCCGTGGAGTTCGCCAAGATCATCTTCTGGATCTTTATCGTCCTGTTCGCGATCTCCCTCATCTACGGTCTTATCACCGGCCGCAGACCACCAGCCGTGTAGCGGACGCCTGGTCGTCCGCGGCGTGGGCGGTCGCGCCCCGACGCTGGCGACCAGTGGCCGGCAGGTGAACACACAATTTGCCGGCGGGGCCACAAGCCTCGCCGGCCTTTCATTTCATCCTGTCACCATCTCGTCGCCAGGACTTTGCGCTTCGTGTGCCAACGTCCATACAGATCTGCCAAGAGCGCGACGGGCGAGCGGAGCAGAAGGGGCTGGAGCACGATTGCGCGCTCGAGCCCGCTGCAAATCCACTGCATCGCGGATCAGGCGATGATTGCCCGATACATCCAGATCGCCTTTTCGTGGAACGCCAGTCGGGCATTCAACATATCATGCGTCACGAAGTCCTCGGCTTCAGCGGCATCTGCGGTGATACTGCGAATGCGCCTCACCATTTCCTCGTGGTCGCCGACGAGATCGTCGACCATCGCCGCCGCTGTCTCACTGCCGGTGTTGCCATCGAGTTTCGACTTCCTGTCGATTGAAGCGAGCGTCATTGGCGCTGGAAATCCCAGACTGCGGATCCTTTCAGCGATCGTATCGGCGGCTTGAAACAAATCGTTGTAGTGAGCCTCTGTCAGCTCGTGCAGCGGAAGGAACAGCGGTCCGACGACGTTCCAGTGATAGACATGGGTCTTCACCAGAAGCGTGTACGTATCACCGAGCACCGTACCGAGGTTCTCGGCAATCTTCTTGCGTTCTTTGGCGGGGAGGCCGGTCTCGACCTTCTCGATGCTTGTCTTAACGGCAAGTGCTTGCTTCGACATTTTCCAACTCCATTGCGAGGCTCAGACGAAATTCAATCATTGACGGCCACGCCGCCATGGGCGGCGCGCCAGGTCGCGTCAGGCGGATACCCAGAAGATGACGCCCACGATGCCGGCAAGAACGAGCGACGCGGACAAGACGATCAAGTTCATTTTCCGCGGCGACCCTTGCCGCGCTTCGGTCGTTGTCAGTCGCGCAGGATCGCTATCGTCATGCTTGTGCCGGTTCGTCATGTCTTCGGGCCTCCATATCCATTGCCCCGCAGGCCGTTGCCATGCGGGCGCGGCGGCCTGCTCCAGGGAAGCGGCCGCCGATCGATCGGCGCCGCGGGCCACCGCTGCGTATTCCGCAAACATCTAACGTCGGCGACCTTCGGGAGTTCCCGCCAGCGACAAGACGTCCGATATGGCAGCGCGATGCACGCACGACAGCAGGTTCGGCTCTCGCAGCCACCGTCTCACGACGTCATCACGTGTGTTCTGGAATGCGGGCAACTTGGTCTCGGAGTAGGCGCACCCCCTCGACCGGGCTCAGCTCCACGGCGGGATGCTGCCGGATTCCTGACGTCGGTCGTCGCTGAAAGCCGCCTGTGAGAAAGGCGGGCTAGAGCTTGGCGGAGATGGAGCCCGGCGGAACCGTCACCGGATCGACGACGGCATCGCCCTCTGAAATGTGCATCAGTTCGGCCAGACGCTTACGGCCCCGATTGACCCGGCTCTTTATCGTACCCACGGCACAGTCGCAGATCTCCGCGGCCTGCTCGTACGCAAAGCCTTCCGCACCGACGAGAAGCAGTGCTTCCCGCTGCTCGTCCGGAAGAAGCTCCAGCGCCGCCATCATCTCCTGGAAGTCCATATGTGACGGCTGCTCGGGGTTCGATGCCAGACGCGCGGCATGCTCGCCATCGACGTCGGCGGTCTCGCGCTTGTATTTCCGAAGTTCCGAATAGTAGGCATTGCGCAGGATGGTGAACAGCCAGGCCTTCAGGTTCGTACCTTCCTGGAACGTATCGATCTTGTCCCATGCCTTGACGAGAGCCTCCTGCACCAGATCATCGGCGCGATCTGCATTGCCGCAGATCGAAACCGCGAAGGCACGCAGGTTGGGGATAGCCCGCAACAACTCGGACTTCAGTGCCTCCGATGGGTTGGCAAGCATCACTCGTCCTTCTGGCAAGGGTTCACTGGCGGACTCGCCGCACACTCCGGCTGTTCAGCCGTGTCGTCGGCCTGAGCTCCTGCCGCACGTGCCTCCTTCTTGACCGGCCGCTCTTCGAGCTGTTTGAGCAATGCCATGAAGCGATCGGGAACAGGCTCGTTGAGAAGCTGGCTGTAGTTCTTCTTGAGTTGCCGCCCCAACGTCCCCATGGCCTCGAAGTCTGCCCCGAACTTCGAGGTATCCTTCTTCTCAATATCCGCGGTCATTGCACCTCACCTGCCTCGTCTCGCGATCAACACCGCCAAGACCTTCCATAGTCCAATTCTCACGATCGCAGAGACGCTCGCATGGCCACCACCGCGGCTCGACATTCTCTGCGCCCTCACGCAATACTCAATCCATCACGCCCTACATTCGCCCGCATCAAATGCGGGCTCCCGGCATTGAGACGCCGGCAGATCTCGGGGACTGGCCCGACGTTTCGTGCTGAGCGAAACCACTCCCGTCCCCGCTTCCCGCCGACATTCAACAGTCATCGATCGTGCCTGCCGCGCGTCCGGTTCCACCCAGTGCGACCCGCGCGGGCCGCCCCCGGCAAGCTCGTCTGTCGGACTGTCAGGCGAGCCCAACGAGCGCCGATCGCACAAAACGTGTGACATTCAAAAAAGTTCCATCCTTCACGGAACCGCGACGATCTTTACGACGTTGTCATCGCTGAGCCACCAGCTTCCGTTGGCTGCAGCACGACAATCGAAGAACGGGTGTAGAACAATGACATCGATGGCCGCCGTCCTAACTCCCCACGTACCCTACCTGCGCCGGTTCGCCCGCGCCTTGTCGGGTAGCCAGCAGAGCGGCGATGCCTACGTCGTCGCAACGCTCGAGGCGATGATTGAGGATCCCGAGATCTTCCCTTCGGAAATGCCGCATCGCATCGGCTTGTTCCATGTCTTCCTGAAGATCTGGAATTCGATCACCGTCAATGGTCAGACGCCCGCCGTCGAAGGCTCGAATGACAATATGCCGGCAGACCGCAGGCTCGAGAACATCACTCCCAGACCGCGCCAGGCGTTCCTTCTGGTGGCGCTCGAAGAATTCGATTTCGATGAGGCAGCACTCGTTCTTGGAACGGACGAAGCGACGATCCGCGAACTCGTCGACCAGGCGAGCCGCGAAATCGCGGAGCAGGTCCTGACCGACGTGCTGATCATCGAGGATGAGCCGTTGATCGCCATGGATCTCGAGGACATCGTCGGATCGCTGGGCCACACGATCATCGGGATTGGACGGACATATGACGAGGCGCAGGCCATCGTGAAGGAACGCCAGCCCGGCCTGATCCTCGCCGACATTCAGCTCGCCGACGGCAGCTCCGGGCTCGATGCGGTCAACGACATGCTGGACTTCCTCGACGTACCGGTGATCTTCATTACCGCGTTCCCCGAGCGCCTGCTGACGGGCCAGCGTCCTGAACCGACGTTCCTCATCACCAAGCCGTTCCAACCGTCGACCGTTAAGGCGATCATTTCCCAGGCGCTGTTTTTCGAGCGTCGTGCGGGACGCAAGAAGGTGGCCTGAGGGCGTCCAGAATGAACCCGAGGTGCCGGCCGCCGCCGCCTCGCCGGGGACCAAGAACGATTGAACGGCTCAACAAGAAAGGGCCACCGGTGCGAAACCGGTGGCCCTCTTGTCATTCGACGTGACGGCGCAGTTCAGTCGCGATCGCGCCGCGGCCGGCGATCGCCGCCGCCGCTGCGCTCGCGGCGCGGCGGACGCTCGCGGCTAAATTCTTCCTCGGGGGACGGCGCACCTTCCTCACGCGGGAGTTCGGCGCCCGTCTCCTGGTCGATGATCTTCATCGACAGGCGCACCTTGCCGCGATCATCAAAGCCCAGCAGCTTGACGTAGACTTCCTGGCCTTCCTTCACCACTTCACCGACGGTTTCCGGGCGACCCTGTGTCAACTGTGAAATGTGTACGAGGCCGTCCTTGGGCCCGAAGAAATTCACGAAGGCGCCGAAGTCCATGATCTTGACGACCTTGCCCTTGTAAATCTCGCCCACCTCTGGCTCTGACGTGATGGCCTTGATGCGCTTGATTGCATCTTCGATGGCGTCACGGTCAGATGAGGCGATCTTGACGGTACCGTCGTCCGATATGTCGATCTTTGCACCGGTTTGCGCGACCAGTTCGCGGATGACCGAACCGCCAGAACCGATCACGTCGCGGATTTTGTCGGTTGGGATGTTGATGGTCTCGATGCGTGGAGCATAGTCTCCCAGCTCGTCACGCGCTCCGGTGATCGCCTTGGACATTTCTCCAAGAATGTGCAGGCGGCCTTCGTTCGCCTGGTCGAGCGCGATGCGCATGATTTCTTCGGTGATGCCGGTGATCTTGATGTCCATCTGCAGCGATGTAACACCCTTTTGCGTGCCTGCGACCTTGAAGTCCATGTCGCCCAGGTGGTCCTCATCGCCGATGATGTCGGAGAGAACGGCAAAGTCGTTACCCTCCTTGATGAGGCCCATGGCGATGCCGGCAACGGGTGATTTCAGGGGAACGCCAGCATCCATCAAAGCAAGCGATGTGCCGCACACTGTTGCCATAGACGAAGAACCGTTGGATTCGGTGATCTCGGAGACAACGCGGACGGTGTAAGGAAACTCTTCGGCATCCGGCATCAGCGGGTGGACCGCGCGCCAGGCGAGCTTGCCGTGACCGATTTCGCGGCGGCCAGGCGACCCCATGCGGCCGGTTTCGCCAACGGAGTAGGGCGGGAAGTTGTAGTGGAGCATAAAGCGTTCGCGGCGGTTGCCTTCCAGGGCATCGATGAACTGCTCATCATCGCCTGTGCCCAGCGTTGCAACAACCATCGCCTGGGTTTCACCGCGGGTGAACAATGCCGATCCGTGCGTGCGCGGCAGGACATGGACCTGCGAGACAATCGGGCGGACGGTCTTCAAATCGCGTCCGTCGATACGCTGCCCGGTCTTCACGACGGATCCACGCATGATGTCCATCTCGACCGATTTGAAGCTGTCGCCCAGCAGAACCTTTTCGGCAGCGTCATCTTCGGGAATCTGTATCTCGGAGAACACCTTTTCCTTGGCGGCGGCGACCATATCCTGGCGCTTTTGCTTTTCAGGCGTGGAGAAGGCTTCGACCAGCATGGCTTCGGCAACCGCCTTGACCTGGTCCTTGTACTTTGCCTTGTCGGGCAGTTCGAGGTCCCACGGCTCTTTGGCAGCTTTTTCCGCGAGCTTGATGATGGCGTCGATGACCGGCTGGAAGTGACGATGACCGAACATGAC
>JAGRKS010000085.1:1904-52935 GCA_020442185.1 Hyphomicrobiaceae bacterium | reverse complement strand
ATTGCGGCGTGCAGTCGAACTGCGTTGCGATCCTGCCGCGCGAGACAGCCTTCGGCCGCAAGCGCGAGATCGATCAATCGGCCTGCAACAAGGACTTTTCCTGTCTCGAAGGGCTGTGTCCGAGCTTCGTCACGCTCGAGGGCGCGAACGTGCGCGCGACGCGGCCCGAGCGCATTGCGAAGACGATCACGCATCTGCCGGAGCCGGCGCGCCAGCCGCTCGATCGAACCGTCGCCATCGTCGCAACGGGAATCGGAGGCACGGGCGTCGTTACCATAACCGCCGTACTCGGGCAGGCCGCGTACATCGCCGGCCTCGGTTTCGGCGCGATCGACATGACCGGCATCGCGCAGAAGGGCGGCCCCGTCGTCTGCCACATGCGGATCGCACCACAACCCGCCGAAATCCACGCGATCCGCATCGGAGCCGAGGGCGCCGATGTCGTCATCGGCGGTGATCTCGTCGTCACGGCATCCGCGAAGGTCATCGACATGATCGCGCCGGATCGCACCGGCGTGGTGCTGTCGCGGCATGCGGCGACAAGCGGCGACTTCACACGTTCACCCGATCTCACGACGCCTGTCGCGGAACTGGAAGCCGGCATTAACACAAGGGTGGGACTGGACCGCCTCCATGCGCTCGACGCTCAAGATCTGGCCCTCCACCTTCTCGGCGATACGATCTACGCCAACCTGCTACTGGTCGGCTACGCCTACCAACTCGGCCTGATCCCGATCACGTCCGAGGCGATCGAACAGGCGATCGATCTCAACGGCGTCGATGTCGCACGCAATCATCAGGCTTTCCGTCTTGGCCGGCTCGCAGCCGCCGACCGCGAAGCAGTCGAATGGATGCGTGCCGACGCCACGGCGCGCAACGCGACGGCGCCGGGCGCGGACGCACCTGCGACCGGAGCCCAGGACATTGCGCCCGCAGCATCCCTCGAAGACCTGATCGCGCATCGCGCCCGCGACCTCGCCGCCTACCAGGACGACGCCCTCGCCACGCGCTTCCGCGACCGCATCCGGCGCATTGCGGCGGCCGAGGCAGCGCACGGCGCAGGTAGCACCGCGGTGACGCGGGCTGTTGCAGAAGGTTATTACAAGGCGCTTGCAATCAAGGACGAGTACGAGGTCGCAAGGCTCTATACCGACGGCCGCTTCGAAGCGGATATCGCAGCGGCCTTTGCCGGGCCCATGCGCATGACGCTGCATCTGGCGCCGCCCCTGCTGGCGCGCCCCGACGCCCTGACCGGCCGGCCGAGGAAGTTCGCATTCGGTCCCTGGATACTGCCTGTTCTGCGGCTCATGGCGCGCGGCAAGCGTTTGCGGGGGGGCTTCTTCGACATCTTCGGCCGCAACACCGAGCACAAGGCCGACCGCGAATTTCTCGCCGACTACGAACGTGCGCTCGACGCCATCGAGCGCCATACCAGGCAAGAGAATGCCGAGATCGCGGAGACCATCGCGAACCTGCCATTGAAGATCCGCGGATTCGGCATCGTCCGCGCCCGCGCCCGCGAGGCCGCTCGCGCCGAACTCGACGCGTTGCTGCAAACGCTTGCCGGCGCGAAACACAGCGCCGAGGCGGCCCCAGAGGTGCGGCACGCAATCCGCCGGCCGGTGCGGCCGGTGCGGCCGCCGCCAGCCGCCGAATAGCCGCGATCGCCTCGACGACCATGACGAACGCCAGGTGGGCTTACCGGCTCGCCGTAATGAGACCGCTGATCCACGCCTCGACCTGCTTCAGGCAGCGCTGGCCGTGCAGCACCCGCAAGGTGTCGTCGGCCGCAGGCAACGGCGAGATCGGGCGCAACCGCAACGACCTCTTGGTGCCGTCCGCCAGCACCACCGCATAGAGCCCGACATCGACCGCAAGCGTGCGCGGCCAAGCGGCGGTCGCCGAGCCGACCCCGAATTCCGCGATCGCGCGCTTCTGCGATTGCCGGTTGACGATCGTCACGCTTTCCGGGCGGCCCGCCTGCCCCCGCACCAGCGTCAGCGGCGCCGCCTTCTCGATGCAGACATCACCGTCGGCATCGATTGAAACAGCGCGCCAGGAAAAACGCGGCCCAGATTTCTCGGGCGCCGGCCGCACGTAGCGCCGTGCGTTCTTGCCATGGCTCGCGGGCGCGACGGAACGGACGGCGCCGACCACGGACTCGTCGGCGCGCTTCTGGCTGGTGACGACGCGCTTGATATCGTTCCAGAAGCTCGCGTCCCCCGCCTCGCCGTTGGTGATATCGCGAACCTTGCCCTTGAACGGGCCGGCGATCTCTCGCGTCCGCCCCGATGGCAGGATGACGCGGACGCGCGCGGCGGCGGGGATGTCGAGCACGGCGTTATCGGCGACGACGTCGCCAACCTTCAGCTTCGGCACACTCGAGCCGACGATGATGATATCGGCCATAGCGGCGACCGGAAGCATGGCTGACGCCACGACGCAGAGTGCCGTCGCACGAAAAAGTCTGGCGAACATCTGAAATATCTCCCGCTTCATCAAATAGAGCCGTCGCACCGGCGCGCAGCGATACACGGCTCCCTGCTGAAATCTATCCTGCGAGCCAACGCCTAGCGAAGCGCGCGGCAATGGCGCCGGCGATCATGGCGGCCGCAAGGGCCGCAACCGGAACGATCGCGCGAGATTGCCACAGAACCAAGGCACTCGCCGCCATGATCGCAAAAGTTGCGGCGGCCACCATAACCGAGAGAACCCACCGTCGGCGACCGCCAAACCAGCCAATGACGACGCCAGTGAAGACGCTCACGAAGCCGAGGACGGCGAGCATTGCCGGCGCGACATCGGTCAAGGTGCGCCGGTCGAGCAGGCCGGCGAGGATCTGGGCATGGACCGCGACCCCGAGCATCGGCGCCCCGGTGATCAGCGACAACGGCGTCGGGTGCCGGTCCTGGCCATCGAGGTCGGCACCGATCAGCACGGTGCGGCCGACGAACTGGCGTTCGAGCATGCGCGCCAGCGGACCGTCCGGATCGGCATCTGCCGCCAGCACCGCTTCGGCATCGAATGCGATGAAGGTCTCGCCGCCACCATGCGGCGGCGCCAACCACGGAATGCGCCGCCCAGCGGGCCAGTCGCGCACACCCGATGCCGCGGCAAGCGCCTCCGCAAACGACAGCGGCACCTCGGTCGAGGCGGCAGCGGCGCGATTGCGGACGACATGGGTCTGTTCAGCCTCGCGCACATCGTAGCGCACATTGAAAAAGCCGACAGGGCGGCCGACGGAGCTGAGAAAATCCTTCTGCCAATCGCGACGACGCTGGCTGAGGCGGCTTCGCGCGTCGGCGGCGCCGAGCACGATCTCGGCGCGACGGCTGCGCAGGATTGCGCGCAACTCCTCGTCCTTCCGGGCCTCCGTCGCCTGGTCGAATATGATGTCGATGCCGATGACGCGCGCGCCGAGACCGTCGACCGACTTGACGATACGGCCGACGAGGCCTCTGTCGATCGGCGACAGATAGGGCAACGCTGCCAGCGTCTCGTCACGGATCAGGACGAGGGCAATTTTCGGATGCGGCGCCGTCTGGCGGTCGGCGAGGAACGCCACCTGCACATCGTTGGCGTATTCGAGCAGTTTGACGATCTGCTGCGGCATCCAAGCGGGCGCCAGGACGCGCAAGTGCCAGTCGGCGGGCAGGCGCTGCAGTCCGAATGCCGCGACGAGCCCGAGTACGGCGGCCAGCAGGAGGCCCGACAGGCTTCCACCCCGCCGCCAGGAAGGCTCATCGCGTCCGCCAGCCGTAAACACGCGTCCCTCCCCGCCCATATCGATCGCGTCTCGCCGCGTGTCGCGGCTTGCGCGATGAACGACACCCCCGCGATGGCGACACCATCGCGCCCCACCCAGCACAATGGCCCCGGCCAATCGGCCGGGGCAACCCACGTTTTGGCCTGAAGGTCGCCGCCGCCGATCCGCTGGCTCAAACATTCAGGAAATCTGAACGCCGATCAAGCCGATCCGGCAGGATGCCTCATCCGTGGCTCCGAGCCTGCGAACGGCTGGTGACAGCAGGTGATTGGCCGGTCGTTCGCCCAAGTCCCTTTCGGCCGAAATACCTCGCAAACGGATCCCGTCATTCGACATTTGAACGGCGATTTTCCAGTTCTGCTCGGCTGGCCATTTGAGATATGCGTCGTTTCCGACTAAGCCCGCGTTTGACAACACATTTTCTTCATGCCTCGCGTAGTGTACTGTTTCCAAACGTCGGCATCGATCCCTCGGCAGGCGGAGGCAAGATGACAGGCGGCGGCTCGTCCGGGCCCTTTTGTCCGCGAGCCGGGTAGCTTCTGACCGTTGGCTATTTGGTTGTACGAGTTTCTGCAAAGGGTTTTGCTTCATGAACGCGACATCGCTCAACGCATTGCGCCAAACGCAGCCGCAGCGTGATCCGCAGGACGAGAAGATGGAGCAGATCCGCGACCTTCTCGTTGGCGACCTCCTCCGTCGCACGGATCAGCGTCTTGATGCACTCGACGCCAGGATCGGCGACCTCGAGACAAGCATCGGAAGCCGGCTGTCAGCTCTGCACGCCCGGCTCGAAGCTCTCGCAGGCGAGGTTGGCGCCGACCGCCGGGCAACGTTCGATGAACTCGCACAGAGCGTCTTGGAACTCGGCGACAGGATCCGCAAGATTTCTCGCGAATAAGCCCACCTGCCGACAGGCTTTCGACCGGCCAGGAGCTTCGATTGCCGGTACCGCGGCACGATGTCGGCTCCGGCAGACCGCCATGGGCGCCGTCCTCCGGCGGGTGCAAGGGCCCGACAAACCTCAACTGGTTCCGCGACCACCGCGTCACCGCCACACAATCCGAGAGTATGATGACCCAGAGCGTCGACAGGCCGAAGGAGCTGTTGTTCGAACGCGAAGCGGAAACGCTCGCCGCACTTGCGCGGCGTGTCGAGGCACTCAATCTCGAAACGCGAGACCGTCACGATGAGCTGATACAGCTCATCGAGGATCTCGAGACGCGGGACCATGCCGCGCGCGAGGCTATCGAACAACGCCTTGCAAGTCTCATCGCGCGCACCGGCGACGACGAGGTGCTCACGCGTTCCGTCGCCGATGTACTCGACCGCGCGTTCTCCGAGGCGGAACGCCACCGCCACGATCAACTTGCCAACGCTGTCTCGCCCGTGATCGTGCGAACCGTCAGGACGGAAATCACCAACAGCCGCGACGAGATCGCCGAAGCGCTCTATCCGGTCACCGGCCAGATGGTGAAGGCCTATGTCGCAAGCGCCATGCGCGACCTCGTCAACCAGATCAATCACCGCCTCGAGAACAACGCGCTGATGCTGCGCATCAAGAGCCTGACGACCGGCCGCTCGATGGCCGAACTCGCGATCGCCGACGGCCAGCGTCTCCACGTCGAGGAGTTGATGCTGATCCGTCGCGGTTCGGGCGAATTGGTGGCGCGATGGCCCGAACGCCCGACCGGCAACTACGATCACGTTTTCGGCGGCGTACTGACGGCGATCCATTCGTTCGCGACGGAAGCCCTTGACAGCGACGAAGCCAATCTGCGGCAAATCGATCTCGGTTCGTCGCAGGTCTACCTGCGCACATCGCCGACATACCTGCTCGCGGCGCGCTGCAGTGGCATTGCCTCGAGCTCCGTCGAGACGATCATCGACGAGGAATTCCTGAAGGCCGTCTCGCGCATCTCGAGTGCGGAGGCGGCCGAAGCGGTTGAAGCGGACGGGGCGATCGCGAAAACTCTCGACGAGGCCGCGGACAATCTCGGGCAACGCATCACCCGACGGCACGCCGAACTCTCAACTCCCGCCTTCGGCATGAGCCCGGTGCGCCTCCTTGCATGGCTGATCGGCGTACCGCTCGCCCTCTGGCTTGCATGGACGACCTACGTCACGATCGAGACGCGACGCGTCGAGGCAATTGCCGCCGACATCATCCGCACCAGTCCCGAGATCAAGGGCTATCCCAACACCATCGACATCGCGCCGCGCGGTCGTTCCATGCGCGTGACGGGCCTCGCGCCGTCCGACGACGCGGCCGGCGCCGTCATCGGCCGTCTTGCCGCGGCGCTTCCCGACACGCAAATCGACAACCAGATCGCCATCGTTCCGAATGCGGGTGCCGACGCGGCGCCCGAGGTCCGGGCCTTGCGCAAGGAATTGTCCGAGGTTCGCGCCAACCTGCCGCGTCAGCTGGCCGAACGCGATCTCGAGCGGGCGAAGGCCGGTCTCGTTGCAAGTGCCACCGAAATTGGCCGGCTCGCGGCGGTCGTGACGGCAACGCGCACGCGACCCGCCGTCGCCGCCGCCACGGGGGCAGAGGCGCTCGGCGCGATCAGCGCAGCGTCGAAGACGATCGACGAGACGCTGAAGTCGCTCGGCACCATTCGTGCCGAGCTCAAGGAGGCGTCGCCGAGCCCGGCGAGAGGCCGCGAAATCCGCGCCCTGCTCGATCGCCGGACAGCGGATCTGGCAGCTGTAATCCAACGGTTGACGAACGACGTCGGCGCCGGTGCCGCCGCGGCGGCGAACGCGGCCAGCAAAAATGCAGGCGGCAAGCCGGCGGCCGAGGCCACGGCCACCCAATCGCCAACCTACGAGGGCGCGGCCGAGCGGCTCGCGACCCAGTCCGAACGCCTCTCGGCGCTTTCGATCGCACTCGTTCAAGCCGCTCTCGCACGCGCTGCCATCCCGCCCCCGGCCGCACCCGTGGTCGTTCGCCAGGAGTCGACCGCGCTCGAACAGTTGACGGACTTCATGCGCACCAATGCGATCTTCTTCGGCAACGACACCGAGTACCGCGACACCGTGGTTGCCGACGCGACACTCGACCGGCTGGTCGAGCTTGCCAGGCAGACAAGCGCCCTGATCCGTATCGTCGGCTATACCGACGAGCGCGGTACCAACGCACGCAATTCGACCGTCTCCCAGGGCCGTGCCCAGAAGGTGCGCGATGCCCTCGTCGAGCGCGGTCTCTCCGCCGACCGCATCATTGCGATCGGGCGCAACTCGGCCCGCGACATCTCGACCGCTATCGGGCCATCGAGCCCGAACCGCCGTGTCGAATTCGAAATGGGCTTCCAGGGCGAAGTGACACGATGACTGCTCGCAAAATTATGCTGCTCGGCGAGATCGGCGTCGGCAAATCATCGCTCGTACGGCGACTGGTTCACGACAAGTTCGAAACCGAATACCTGCCGACACTCGGCGTCGACATCTATCGCTACGACGTGCCGCCCAACCCGGCGCATCCGCCGATGAGCCTCATCATCTGGGATACCGACGGCAACTTCGGCGAAGCGATTTTCAGGCACGCCTACATGAAGCAGGCAACAGCTGCTGTTATTGTCGCGGATGTCACACGCCGCCCGACGCTCGAGGCGATGACGACGCTCGCACGCGGCTTCCGCGAGGCATTCCCCGGCCGCTACCATGCGCTGGTGGTCAACAAGATCGACCTTCTGGCCGGCGACGACCCGGCCCTACCGCCCGAGATCACCGACGACCGTGACGATCTTTTCCTGACCAGCGCCAAGACCGGGGACAACGTGCGTACAGCCTTCAACGAGGCTGCCGCGGCGATTGCCCGGCGCGGCTTCTGACCCGTGCTCAGATGATGCCGGAACCCGACTATCAGCTCGCCCCCAGTCCTCTCGTCGCCGCCGCCCGGCTCCTTGCGGAACGCAACGTCTACGGCCTCGTCTGGTTCGGTCCCGACCTCGTGACCTCCGCCAGATACGGCGGTCTCGCGTCCTTCGTCGAGATCGGCGAGCCGGTCGCCGAAGCCTGTCTGCCATTGACCGGCCTCGAGGGCGATATCCTCAGCCTGCGCGATGCGCCGGGCCATGTCCTCGACCTGCCGGCGGTTGCGATCAAGACCGGCAGCGGCGATCTGCCCCGCCTCAACATCACGATCTTCTGGTTCGTCGAGGGGCAGCACTTCCTCATGCTGCTCGCGCGTTCGGTTTCAAGGTCGGATCTCGAAGCAGAGCTCTCGCAGCAGATGCGGGCACGCCTCATCGCGGAATCCGAGCTGGCGGCGAAATCGCGCGAACTGGCGAGAGCCAACATCGAACTCGAGCGTGCGAACCGCGACCTCGAGGATTTCGCCGCGGTGATCTCGCACGATCTCAAGGCACCGCTCAGGGCGCTGCGCTATGCGGCCGAGGACATGGCGCCCATGATCGCGGCGGGCGACATTGCGGCCGCACGCCAACGCCTCGATGAAATCACACA
Source organism: Hyphomicrobiaceae bacterium (assembly GCA_020442185.1). Lineage (GTDB taxonomy): Bacteria > Pseudomonadota > Alphaproteobacteria > Rhizobiales > Hyphomicrobiaceae > JAEUMD01. Next base: position 44,705 of record JAGRKS010000085.1, on the reverse strand, counting down.
GCGCACGCGGCGAATGTCCGACATGATGACGGCGCTGCTCGACTACGCGAGTGTCGGGCGCAAATCCGATACTGTCGAAGTCGTCGACACACGCGCCGTGATCGATGTCGTCGTGCGGTCTCTCACGGTGCCGCCGGGTTTCACCGTATCGATCCAGGGCGATTGGCCGACACTCGAGACAGCGCGCGCGCCGCTCGACCTCGTGATCCGCAATCTCACCGAGAATGCCGTGAAGCATCACGACCGCGTCGAGGGATCGATTACGATTTGCGCGCGCCGCGTCACGGGAGCCCTCGAAATCGATGTCGGCGACGACGGCCCGGGCATTCCACCACATTTGCACGAAGCTGTGTTGCTCCCCTTCCGAACAGCCTCCGCCGATGGTGCCAGCACGGGCATGGGCCTTGCGTTCGTCGCTCGCACCGTCGAGCAGATCGGCGGTTCACTCTATATCCGATCTGACCCGGCGATCCGTCGCGGCACCGTCTTTACCCTCAGATGGCCTGAAGTCATTCGCGGTTGATTGCTCCAAATCATCCACAAAACGTTGAAGCTCAATCGCAACACGTTTATCGTAACGGCTGAATTACATCGTTCAAACAGACATATGATTGCTTGCCCCGCGAAAGGTCGCTATTGGCTCGAAGAGCGACTTCAAATCTGGGAAGGGAGTTCGGTCCCGAGGATCGAAGGGCCATGGGAGCATCATCAACCAAAACCGGCGGCGACTATCTTGCCAAGCGCAGCGGCGTCACGAAGCAGCGCTCGGGGCTTCCGGCGCTTCACGACATCCTCATCGTCGACGACGAGACATTCGATGCCGACCGGTTGAAGGCGACGCTGCATTTGATGTTCGGCTATGAGGTCGAGATCCGGCGCGCGGCGACGCTCGGCCGCGCCATCGACGAAGTGATGGTGCGCAAGCCCGATGTCATCTTTCTCGACGACGTCCTGAAGCCGAGTGACAATGCCACGCAGACGCTGCCGTTTCTGAGGCGTGCCGGATACGACCGGCCCGTCATCGTCGTCAGCGGCCAGGTGACACGCCAGCGCCGGACCGTTCTGAAGGAAGCCGGTGCCGACGATGTGATCCACAAGGACGATCTCGATAGCGTCCGCGTCGCGGAAGCACTGCAGCGCGTCTTCAAGATCGCAGACGGCGGCTAGACCAGGCACCCGGCATCATAATTGCCATCGCCATTGCAATGCGTCGGGCAAGCTCTAGCGAACGCGCCCACGAACCGCATCACCCGACGGAAACGCCGCGCCCATTGTAGAGACCGCGCCCGACGGAGTGCCCGCGCCCGAGCACGATCAATCTGGCGCGTGCCATTGCTTGAGCCCTATGCCGAATGGGCGGTGTCATGAATTGATGTCCTCGGCCGAAGACATCACCCCGCCGCGTCGCGCCTCCCGATGAAGCTGATGCGTGCCTCGCGCGTTATCGCGACGATATAGTCGTGGACGGCCCGGACGGCGGCAGACTGCGCGATGTCGGCATGCGTCACGATCCAGTAGCTGCGCGTGAAGCGGATTTTCGGCAGCACGTTGACGATCCCCGACCTGACGGCGCCGTCGACACGCGCGACCGCGTAGTCGTGCAACAGTCCAATGCCCATGCCGCTTCTCACCGCCTCGATCTGGCCGAGGACGCTCGCACACTGGAACTCCGGTGCGTCGCCGAGGCCGAGGTCCTGGCGGAAATCGAGCGACGGTGCAAACAGCAAATCAGAGACATAGGTGACATGGCGATGGCGCGCGAGATCCTGCCGCGATCGCAAGGCAGGCGCCTGATCGAGATAGCCGCGGCTCGCATAGAGTGAAAGCGCGTAGTCGGTGAGCTTCTGGACACGGAGGCGGCCTTCCGCGGGCCGCTCGACCGTGATCGCGATATCGGCTTCGCGGCGCGACAGCGAAAAGCTGCGTGGCACCGGCACGAGTTGTACTTCGAGTGCGGGATGGCGTTCGACCAGGGGCACCAGCCGCGCCGCCAGGAACAGCGTGCCGAAGCCGTCCGGCGCGCCAACGCGCACCGCGCCGTCGATGCGCGCGCCCTCCTGGGCGAAAGCCGACGAAAGCCCGAGAACCTCGGCCTCGATCCGCTCGGCGTGGGCAATCAGCCGCTGGCCGGCGGCCGTCAATGCCGATCCGGCCGGACGCCGGTCGAACAGCCGCACGCCCAGCGCCGCTTCGAGCGCACGGATACGCCGCGTGACCGTCGCCTGGTCGAGACCCAGACGGCGCGACGCCGCAAGGAACTGGCCGGCGCGGGCGACCTGGAGAAATATCCGAAGGAGATCCCAATCGACCCCGTGCCTGCTTTTCTGCATAACGGATCGGCTTCCATGCGAATTGCTGCAATCGATTAAAAGCGCCATTGAGTATTCGGACACAACAACAAAAACGCGGAGGACGCTCATGGCGCGCGAGATCGGACACTTCATCGGCGGCAGGCAAGTGGCTGGCGCGTCCGGCCGACATGGCGAGGTTTTCTGGCCGATGACGGGCGAAGTCGCCGCCCATGTGGCCCTCGCGGGGGCGACGGAGGTGCGCCAGGCGGTGCTCGACGCAAAGGCCGCACAAGCCGATTGGGCGGCAACCAATCCGCAGCGCCGCGCACGGGTCATGATGAAGTTCGTCGAGCTGCTGAACCGCGACATGGACAAGCTCGCCGACGTCCTCGCGCGCGAACACGGCAAGGTTGTCGCCGATGCCAAGGGCGACATCCAGCGCGGGCTCGAGGTGGCCGAGTTCGCATGCGGCATTGCGCATCTGATGAAAGGTGAATTCACCGACGGCGCGGGGCCTAGCATCGACATCTACTCCATGCGCCAGCCTCTCGGCGTTGTCGCCGGCATCACGCCCTTCAACTTCCCCGCGATGATACCCTTGTGGAAGGCAGCTCCCGCGATCGCATGCGGCAACGCTTTCATCCTGAAGCCATCCGAGCGGGACCCCTCGGTGCCGATGATGCTTGCGGAGCTATTCATGGAAGCCGGTCTGCCGGCCGGCATCTTCAACGTCGTCAACGGCGACAAGGAAGCGGTCGATGCCATCCTCGACGATCCCGACATCATGGCCGTCGGCTTCGTCGGCTCGTCGGATATCGCCCAGTACGTCTATGCGCGGAGCGCCGCGACGGGTAAGCGTGCCGCGTGTTTCGGTGGCGCCAAGAACCACATGATCATTCTGCCCGACGCGGACATGGACCAGGCCGTCAACGCGCTGATCGGCGCGGGATATGGCTCGGCGGGCGAGCGCTGCATGGCGATCTCGGTTGCGGTGCCTGTCGGCGAGGCGACGGCCGAACGGCTGATCGAGAAGCTGGTGCCGCGCGTCGAAGCCCTGAAGGTCGGACCATCGACGGCGCTCGACGCCGATTTCGGTCCGCTCGTCACCGCGCAGCATCTCGCCAAGGTGAAGGGCTACGTCGACCTCGGTGTCTCGGAGGGTGCGAAGCTGCTGGTCGACGGTCGCGATTTCCGCATGCAGGGCTATGAAGGCGGGTTCTACATGGGCGGCTGCCTATTCGACCACGTGACGGCCGACATGCGGATCTACAAGGAGGAGATCTTCGGGCCGGTCCTCTCGGTGGTGCGCGCGCGCGATTATGCCGAAGCGTTGCGTTTGCCGAACGAGCACGAGTACGGCAACGGCGTTGCGATATTCACGCGGGACGGCGATGCCGCGCGCGACTTCGCAGCCAAGGTGAATGTCGGCATGGTCGGCATCAACGTGCCGATACCGGTGCCGCTCGCCTACTACACGTTCGGCGGCTGGAAGCGATCCGGCTTCGGCGATCTGAACCAGCACGGGCCGGATTCGATCCGCTTCTATACCAAGACGAAGACGGTCACCGCGCGCTGGCCGTCGGGCATCAAGGACGAAGCCGAGTTCTCGATCCCGACCATGAAGTGAGTGACGACAGCACCGGCGTCCGGGCAGCTCCAGGCACGGTCGACGTGCTCGACGGCAAGGCTTCGCTTCGATTTTGTCGCGGCAGACTGCGCGGATTTGCCCCCGCGCGGTTGGCTCATGTCAAAGTCGCCCGAAAAATGTTGCCTATACAGTGACGTCATAAAACGGTTAACCAAAGTTCATGCGGTGCGCTGTCGCAGAAGGCCGTTCCGCCCTTTTATTGAACCGGCCGGCATGCTCCTTGCGACCGTCGCCTTGCCGGTAGAACGCGGGCGGCGATCATTCGACCTCTAGGAACTCCGACGGGCCGACTGATCGCATAAGAGTTTGAGAGATGAGGGTTCGGGGGTCCGACATGCGAAAAATCGGCTTCACCACTGTTTTCCTGGTGTTTTCCGTTCCAGCGATGGCTGGCGAGAGCTTCAAGTTGCCGCCCGAGGTGACGCCCCAGCTGCGCGCCGCCTGCGAAAGCGACGTGCGCCGCCTGTGCGTCGGGCAAAACCCGACCGTTTCCAAGGTCAAAAGCTGCGTGATCTCGAAGTTCATGAAGCTCGGCATGCGCTGCAAGAAGGAAATCGCCTCGGCCGGGCTGCTCTGACGCCAGCCACTTGGCACGTCTGCCCCGCCACAACGGGCGCACCATTCTCTGGCAAGTGGCGCGCGCCCCAGATACCGGCGGATCGCCGCAGCCGCACGACCTCCAGAACGCTTGCCGGATGTTCGTCAAATCTCATGGCAAATCGCATGGAATGGCGCGCGGCGGGCCGGCAGAGCCTAGGGCGTAAAGAAGCGCCCTAACCAGGTCTGCGATCATCAGTTCGGCAATTCGGCTGTCCGTGTGTTCTGGATCTGACGATTAGTTCCGGGCGAAGGTCGTCGAGCGTCAGTGAACCTGGAACACTAGGAACCGCTTCAACGTGATTGCGTTTCTGCTCGCAACCACGGACAACGGTCGACATGTCTTTCCAACCTGAGCAACTGACGGTTCTTGGCCTCATGGTGGCGCTGCTCGCCATGCTGGTTTGGGGCCGCATCCGCTACGATGTGGTGGCGTTCGGGGCGCTGGTGACGGCGGTCATCCTGGGCATTGTACCCGGCGAAAAAGCCTTCGAAGGTTTCGGACACCCGGCAACGGTCATCATTGCCCTGGTGCTCGTCGTCAGTCACGGCCTGGCGGCCTCTGGCGCCGTAGACCTCATCGCCCGCTTCATCCTGCGCGCCGGCGCAAGCGTTTCGACGCATATCGCGGCGGTCTCGAGCCTCGGCGCCGTGCTGTCGTCATTCATGAACAACGTCGGTGCTTTGGCGCTGCTGATGCCGGTCGACATCGAGGCCGCTCGCAAGGCGAAACGTTCGCCCGGGCTGACGCTGATGCCACTATCCTTCGCGACCATCCTCGGCGGCCTCGTAACGCTCATCGGAACGCCGCCCAATATCATCATCTCGACGTTTCGCGAGCGCTCACTGGGCGCGCCATTCCAGATGTTCGATTTCGCGCCTGTCGGATTCGTCTGCGCCGCGGTGGGTGTTGTCTTCATCGCAACCATCGGCTGGCGGTTGATCCCCGTGCCGGCCAATGCCGCCGCCCGGACGGGCGAACCGTTCAAGCTCGACGACTACATCGCCGAACTGAGCGTCGCCGAAGCATCAACCTTTTCAGGCAAGCCACTGGCCGAAATCGATCAACTCGCGGCCGAAGCGGAGATCACCGTACTCGGTGTCATCCGCAACCACGAGCGCCTGCCGCACGCAGCCGGCTGGATCAGGGCGCAAGCGGGCGATGTTCTGCTGATCGAAGCGGCCGCCGATAAGCTCGACAAGTTTGCGAGTGAACACAAGCTCGCCTACGTCGACAAGGAGCGCCACCTCGTCGAGATTGAAGAGGCGGACCTCGAGCTGGTCGAGGTCGTGGTCCGTCCGGGCGCCACGATCGAGGGGCGCACGAGTGCTTCGTTGCAACTGGTCGATCGCTTCGGCGTCTGGCTGATCGGCATCTCGCGACAAGGCCGTCGCGTCGAGAACCGTGTGCGACGGACGCCAATGCGGGCGGGCGACGTGCTGCTCATCCTGATGCCGGCCTCCCGGGTCGGACTATTCGTCGAATCGACCGGCGTGCTGCCGCTGCGCGAGCGCGGCCTCGAGAAGCAGGATCGCAGCCGAGCGCTATTGGCGAGTGGGCTATTCGCCGGGGCGATAGCGCTCTCGAGCGTCGGCCTACTCTATCTGCCGGTGGCGCTGGCCCTGGTTGCGGTTCTCTATGTTCTGATCGGCATCGTGCCGCTGCGCCAGCTTTACGAGACGATCGAGTGGCCGGTGGTCGTGCTGATCGGGTCGCTGATACCGATCGGTGCCGCACTCGAAACGTCGGGGGCGACCGCGATCCTGGCAAAGGGCCTCGTCGACATCTCGACAGGTCTGCCGAACTGGGCGGTGCTGACCATCATGATGGCACTGACGATGACGCTCTCGGACGTGCTCAACAACACGGCGACGGCGCTAGTCGCGGCACCGATCGCCGTCGACGTCGCAAGCAAACTCGGCGTCAATCCGGATCCGTTCCTGATGGCCGTCGCCATTGCCGCCTCGTGTGCGTTCCTCACACCCATCGGACACAAGAACAACACGCTGATCATGGGGCCAGGCGGTTACGGCTTCGGTGACTATTGGCGGCTCGGGCTGCCGCTCGAGATCATCGTCGTCGCCGTCGGCGTGCCGATGATCCTGCTGGTCTGGCCGCTCTGACCGTCGTGCCGAGAACGGTCACTGCACACCTGGACCAGTTGCCGGTGCGGCATCAATGGCGCAGGTGGCGTGAATTGTCGGGCGCGCGTGCACAACATGCTCAATTCCACGGCCGCGAATCACTACCCTCCAATGATGGAAAATCCCATCCAACCGGGGGAACAGGCGATGCCGACCGCCACGACGACTGGAATGATGCTTGTTGCGTTGGGTGTTTTTGGGCTCGGTGTCGCGTCGCTGACAACGCCGGCCATCGAAACCGACGTGCCCGTCAAGCGCTATACGCTCGCGCTGGCTGAACCGGCACGCATGACGCTGATCGAAGTAAAGCGCCGCGACCGGCATAAGCATGCCGTTCCGGAGCGCAGCGCATCGGGGCTGCCGACTTTGATGTGCAGGCGTGTGTTCCAGGTCGCTGGCTTAGAAATCGGCGCGCGCTGCATCGCGGCCCCGACGACGATCGCCGACGTCGGTCTTTGATTTCGCGTTCGAGGCCCGAGCGGAGCGAGGATCAGCCGCTGGCGAAATCAGCGGAAGACGAGCACCGGGACGGTCGAGTGCGTCAGCAGCTTCTGCGTCTCGCTGCCGAGAACGAGCGCCGAGACACCGCGACGACCATGTGAGGCCATCACGATCAGATCCGCACCCTTTGCCTCGGCGGTCGCGATGATGGCGCGCCAGGGTTCGCGATCCTCGACCTGCACGGTCGCCAGATGGACGCCCTGCTCTTCGGCTGCCTTCAGAGCGGAATCGAGCCGATGCCCGAACTCCTCCGTCATCTGTGCCCGATCGGCCGGCGACACCGTGATCGAAACGCCTTCGACGATGAAGTCGGCGAGCGCCGGCTGCACGGTCATTGCCGTCACCTTGGCGCCGAGCGCCTTGGCGAGGGCGATACCGTGGCGGACGGCCTTCAGAGACAACTCGCTGCCATCGGTCGGGATCAGAATGTGATTGAACATCATTGGGCAACTCCTTTGCTGATCGCGCTGCGAACGACGGCGCGCGGACCGCTCGTTGTCTCGAGATTGCGTCGCCAAGCCGTGTTCAACCTTGACGCCGGTCAACCTTCAGGCATCAACACCCCGTCGAGCGAGGATACGATCCGGTTCGGTGGATGGCCGGGATATTCGTCGGGGCGCGCCATGCGATTGACCCAGACGGTCTCGAAGCCGAAAGCGTGGGCGCCGGCGATGTCCCAGCGGTTCGACGAGCAGAACACGATATCGCCGGGCGGCCGGTCGAAAGCCTCGACGGCCAACCGATAGACGGCCGGAACGGGCTTGAACGTGCCGGCATCTGCAACTGAAAGAACATAGGCGAAGCAACCGGCGAGGCCGGCGCTGTCGACGGCACGCTCGAGCATATCCGGGTCGCCGTTCGAAAGGATCGCCAAACGAGCACCAGCGGCGGCCAGGCGATCGAGGACGGCGCCGACTTCAGGATAAGCGTCGAGGTCACGATAGGCGTCGAGTAGGTCGGCGCGGGTGCGATCGTCGATCACGAGCCCCGTCGAGGCTATGGCGTAGTCGAGGCTTCGTTCTGTCAGGTCCCAAAACGTGGCCGGCTCACCAGCCGCCGCATGGACCCAGGTATATTCGAGTTGTTTGGTCCGCCAGATCTCCGACATCCGCTCGCCCATCGGCCCAAGCCGCGCCGCCAGTCGAGAGGCGGGAGCATGAATGTCGAACAGCGTGCCGTAGGCATCGAATACGAAAATCGGCGCATGCGGCATGGATATGCTCCCCTGACGAACGAAGCGCGGAAGTTCCCTTCCGCGCTTCGATTGTAGGCTCAGCTCGCCCGATATCAATTACCGCTGGCGATATGCCGGCGTTTTCTCGCGAAGGCTCATGCCGCGCGCGCCGCGGCATCGCCGCCATGAGCGCTGATGCTCGCCATCGCTGCGGCGACGCCGCCCGCACGATGCGGAATGCCGGCCATGGCCAGCGCCATTTCCACACCCGCAAGCGCGCCGATGACGGTCAGGGCATTGGTGTCACCGAGGTGGCCGATGCGGAACACCTTGCCCGCAACCTTGCCGAGCCCAGTGCCGAGCGACATGTCAAAGTTCTCGAGCACGAAGCGGCGGAACTGGTCGGCGTTATGTCCTTCCGGCATGAGCACGGCGGTGACCGCTGGCGAATAATCGCGTGGGTTGGCGCACAGGATCTCCAGTCCCCATGCGTTCACTGCGCGGCGCGTCGCCTCGGCGAGCCGTTCGTGGCGCGCGAACACGTTGTCGAGCCCCTCGTCCAGCAGCATGTCGATGGCGACGTCGAGGCCGTACAGCAGGCCCGTTGCCGGCGTATACGGAAAGAAGCCGCTGGCGTTGTTCGCCAGCATGTCGTCCCAGCCCCAATAGGCGCGCGGCAGTTTCGCGGTTTTCGACGCGGCCAGCGCCTTGTCGCTGATCGCGGTGAACGACAGGCCGGGCGGCAGCATCAGGCCCTTCTGCGAGCCGGAGATGGTGACGTCGATGCCCCACTCGTCGTGGCGCAGATCGAGGACCGCGAGAGATGAAATGGTGTCGACCATCAGCAACGCCGAATGTCCGGCGGCATCGATCGCCTGGCGTACGTCCTCGATATGACTGCGACAGCCCGTTGCCGTCTCGTTGTGGACGATGCAGACGGCCTTGATCTCGTGAGCCGTATCCTGACGCAGCCGCGCCTCGACTGCATTCGCGTCGACGCCGGAGCGCCAGTCGGTCGCGATGATCTCCGGCACCAGTCCGAGCTTTTCGGCAAGCGATTTCCAGAGCGCTGCAAACTGGCCGGTCTCGACCATCAACACCTTGTCACCGGGTGACAGCGTGTTGACCAGGGCAGCTTCCCACGCGCCGGTCCCCGATGACGGATAGATGACAACGGGCTTCTCGGTTTTGAAGATCGTCTTGATGTTCGCGAGAACGCGCGTCGCGAGTTCCTGGAATTCAGGACCGCGGTGATCGAGGATCGGACGCGACATGGCGCGCTGCACACGGTCGGGGACGGGCGTCGGGCCCGGGATCTGCAGGAAGTGACGGCCGGCGCGGCGCTGCTCGTTGGACATGATACCTCGATCTCCTCAAACGTCTCGGCGCGCGCAACGGGCTGGAGGGGCCGACATGATTGTCGGGCCGTCTCCGAAAGTCTGGCCGATGGGACACGTCAGGTCGGCCTCGACGATCATGCCGTGAGCGGTCGCGAGAGTGCCGTGCTATAAGATCGATCAAAGCTCGAGGTCAAGCGCCGCAATGTGCGGCAAACAGCCAGAGTGGCGCGCAACTTCCGCAAATTGCGTTTGCTGCATTGCGCCATTCTCGACGAGATGCCGTCCGGCTCCGAACGGCCGTCGGCGAAGTGCATAACCGGGAGAGCGTTGTCGGATCGCGATATTGTCAGCGTGACAGATCAAAAAGGCGACAACAACCGTTGAAGTTCGAACCTTCTCCAAGATAGTGTCCCGGCAGCCAAACACCGGGACGCATTGCCGAGCAATCCGAAATCACTGCGCGTGAACCTTCGATTTGCAACAGACACCGCCGCGTCTATAAGGTTATATGGCATGCCAAAGCGGTCGTAGAACCGCGTCGACAAGAACTCAAGCCAATCGAAAATTCAGGGAGATAACGCCGCATGACGTCCAACACAGAAAACAAGCAGGTCTCACGCCGCAAGTTCTTGAAGAGCGGCGCACTCGCTGCTGGTGTCGCCGCGACTGGCACCGTTGCAATGCCCAACGTCTCGCGTGCAGAGACGGTCACCCTCAAGATGCAGTCGTCGTGGGGCGCTTCCGACATCTTCCAGGACATGGCGCGTCAGTACACCGATCGCTGCCAGAAAATGGCTGGCAACCGGCTCAAGATCGAAATGCTGCCCGCCGGCGCCGTGGTCAAGGCCTTCGAGGTCCAGAACGCTTGCCACACGGGCGTTCTCGACGGTGCACACACCGTCTCGGCCTACTGGTACGGCAAACACAAGGCCGCCTCGCTGTTCGGCACCGGCCCGGTTCTGGGCTGCGACGCCACGCAGATGCTCGCCTGGATCCAGACGGACGAAGGCCGCGCGCTCTACAAGGAGCTCACCCAGGACATTCTGAAACTCGACGTCGTCGGCTTCTTCGCCATGCCGATGCCGACCCAGCCGCTCGGGTGGTTCAAGAAGCCCGTTTCGACCGCTGCCGACATGAAGGGCCTGAAATACCGCACCGTCGGCTTGGCCACAGACATCATGCAGGGCATGGGCGTCAAGGTGACCCAGCTTCCCGGCGGCGAGATCGTGCCCGCCCTCGAGCGTGGCGTCATCGAGGCGTTCGAATTCAACAACCCGACCTCCGACCGCCAGTTCGGCGCCCAGAATGTGTCGAAGACTTACATGATGGGCTCCTACCATCAGGCCGCGGAGTTCTTCGAGATCATCTTCTCCAAGAGGAAGTACGAATCGCTTCCTGCCGAGGTCCAGGCGATCCTCGAGTATGGCGCGGAGGCGGCTTCGACGGCCAACTACACGATGGCTCTTGATCGCTACTCCAAGGACCTGCAGGGGCTCATCAAGGATGACGGTGTTTCCGTCTACCGCACGCCCAAGGGTGTTCTGCAGGACCAGCTCAAGAGCTGGGATGCCGTCCTCGAGAAGCTCAATGCAGACCCCTTCTTCAAGAAGGTCGTCGACAGCCAGCGAGCATGGGCCGAGCGCGTCGCTTTCTACTACCTGATGAACGCCGCCGACTACGAACTGGCGTTCGACCACTACTTCCCAGGCAAACTCAAGAAGGCCTGATCCCGCTCAGGTGCCAGCAAACGGCGAGGGTGGACCATCCGATGGTCCGCCCTCTATTTAATCCTCTGATCCGGGGGGCATCGTGCGCGCCTTCATTTTCGCAATAGACAAGTTCTCGCTCTGGGTGGGCCATGCCTTCGCGTGGTGCATCATGGCCATGACGTTCGGCGTCGGCTACGAAGTCTTCGTGCGCTACGTGCTGCGCGATCCGACATCGTGGGCCTTCGATCTGAGCTACATGATGTATGGCACGCTGTTCATGATGGGCGGCGCCTATACCCTCTCGCGCGACGGCCATGTGCGCGGTGACGTCTTCTACCGGCAATGGCAGCCCAGAACCCAGGCCATCATCGAGCTGATCCTCTACGTGATCTTCTTCTACCCGGCGGTTCTCGCGCTCATTTTCGCAGGCTGGACGTTCGCGGATCAATCGCTCGGCTATCGCGAGGTCTCGGTCATGAGCCCGGCGAACGTGCCGATCTTCCATTTCAAGATGATCATTCCGGCGGCCGGCGTGCTGCTGTTCGTGCAGGGTCTCGCGCAGATGGCGCGCTGTATCCTGGCGATACGTGAAAACGCCTGGCCCGAACGAATAGCAGACGTCGAGGAAACCGAGACCATGGTTGCTCACCAAGTAGAGGATCACGCCGCGATCCAAGCCGAGACCGGCTCCGGCAAGTCGGGGAGCGCCCGATGACCGATCCTCAAGTCGCCATCATGATGCTGGGTCTGTTCATCCTCATCATCCTTCTCGGCTTTCCGATCGCATTCACGCTGATGGCCATGGGCGTCGGCTTCGGCTACTACGCCTACTACGATCCGTCGCGGATGCAGACGATCTTCGACAACCGAATATTCGATCTGTTCGTCAACCAGACGTATTCCGTGATGTCGAGCGACGTGCTGACGGCGGTGCCGTTGTTCCTCTTCATGGGGTATATCGTCGAACGCGCGAATATCGTCGACCGCCTGTTCACGACGCTGCAGGTTGCGGCCAAGAACGTTCCGGGCTCCATGGCGCTTGCGGCATTGGTCACCTGCGCTCTGTTCGCGACCGCAACCGGTATCGTCGGTGCCGTCGTGACCCTGATGGGGTTGCTGGCCTTCCCACAGATGCTGCGCGCGCGATACGACCCATCGTATGCGGCTGGCGTCATCTGCGCCGGTGGCTGCCTTGGCATTCTGATCCCGCCGTCGATCATGCTGATCGTCTATTCGGCAACCACCAACGTGTCGGTCGTCAAGCTCTATGCCGGCGCGTTCCTTCCGGGCTTCATGCTCGCCGGCCTCTACATGGTCTATGTCGTTGGACGCGCGGTCATCAATCCGGCGATTGCGCCGCCGCCGCGGGAGGAAGACATCCCGCAGATGTCGTCACTGCAGCTCGCGGGCATGGTGCTGACGTCGTTCGTCCCGCTCGCCGCCCTCATCCTGTCCGTTCTCGGCGCCATCCTGTTCGGCCTCGCAACGCCATCGGAGGCGGCCGCCGTCGGCTCCCTCGGCGGCCTCGTGCTCGCGGCCCTCTACCGGTCGTTGACCTGGCCGCGACTGAAGGAATCCGTCTACCTGACGGTGCGAACGTCAGCGATGGTGTGCTGGCTGTTCGTCGGCTCTTGGACGTTCTCGTCGGTGTTCTCGTATCTCGGCGGCGAACACCTCGTGAAGGATTTCGTGCTCTCGCTCGATCTTTCTCCGGTGACGTTCCTGATCCTCACCCAGATCATCATCTTCCTGCTCGGCTGGCCGCTCGAATGGTCGGAGATCATCATTATTTTCGTGCCTATCTTCCTGCCGCTACTGCCGCATTTCGGCGTCGATCCGCTGTTCTTCGGCATCTTGATCGCGCTCAACCTGCAGACGTCGTTCCTCACTCCACCGATGGCCATGGCGGCATACTACTTAAAAGGGATAGCGCCACCACACATCCAGCTCAGCCAGATCTTCGCGGGCTGCATGCCCTACCTCGGCATGGTTCTGATCTCGATGGTCCTGCTCTACATCTTCCCGGGGATCGCGCTGTTCCTGCCGGAGTACTTCTATGGCAAGTGACCGTCGCCTCGCTCCGTCCGAGGCACGGTTGGCGGGCCTCGGTTTGAAAGCCGCCGCAGAGGCGGTCGCAACCGGCGCCGTGACGTCGGAGGCCCTGGTCGCCGCCTGCCTCGGGCGGATCGCCGAGGCCGACGACGGGATTGGTGCGTTCGCCGCACTCGATCCCGATCAGGCCATGGAGACGGCACGGCGTGCCGACCGCTGGCGCCAGACCGGCAACGGCATTGGCCCGCTCCACGGCGTGCCAATCGGCGTCAAGGACATCATCGATACCGCCGGCATGGCAACCGAGAACGGTTCACCCATCTTCAAGGGCCGCCGCGCATCGACCGATGCGGCAGCGGTGGCGGCGCTCCGGTCCGCCGGCGCAATCGTCATCGGCAAGACGGTGACGACCGAACTCGCGCTGCTGACGCCGTCCGCCGTGAACAATCCGGCCGCACCCGGCCATTCACCGGGAGGATCGTCCGCCGGTTCCGCCGCAGCGGTTGCAGCCCACATGGTGCCAGCGGCATTGGGCACGCAGACGGCGGGGTCGGTTCTGCGGCCCGCGTCCTACTGCGGCATCCACGGCTTCAAACCGACGTTCGGCCTCATCTCGCGGCGCGGCGTGCTGATGCAATCGCACACTCTCGACACCGTCGGCGTTCTGGCGCGCTCCATCGACGATGTCGCCTTGCTGACGGATTGCCTTTCAGCCTACGACCCCGACGATCCGGCGAGCTATCAACGGAGCCAGCCGCGCCTCGCCGAGATTTCATCCGCCACACCTCCCGCAGAGCCGATCCTCGCCTTCATCAAGATGCCAGCATGGGACGACGCCGATCCGCGCATGCATGACGCGATGGCAGAGCTTGCTGATGTGCTGGGCCAAAGCGTCGAGCCGGTCGACGCACCGATTCTCGCCGACATCATCGAGTGGCAGCGTCTCGTACAGCTCGCCGAGAATGCGGCCTACTACGGCCCATTGCTCGACGGGCATGCCAATCTGCTTTCGGTGGGGCTGCGCGACCGCCTCACCGCCGGCGCCGCCGTCCCGGTCCGCGACTACCTCGCCGCTGTCGTCGCACGAGACGAGGCTTACCGCACCATCGCCCGCCTGTTCTCCCGTTACAGCGCCATCCTGACACCGGCATCACCCGGGCCAGCGCCGCGCCTGGAAGAGGGCATCACCGGCTCGCCGATCTTCAATGGCTTGTGGACGTATCTCGGCATGCCGGCGATATCGCTGCCGCTGCTCGAGGTCGACGGGCTCCCGCTCGGCGTGCAACTCGTCGGCGACCGCTACGATGACGGTCGTCTGCTGCGAACGGCGCGCTGGCTCGAGACCCGCGTCAATGCAATCGAATCCGGGCAAGCATGAGGTTCCGCCATGTATGACAAGCTTCTCGCGCTCGTTTCATTCCTCATGTTCGCCGGGTTCGTCAGCATCCTCGGCATCTGGGTCGATAGCACGTCGCTGAGAGTCGTCTTGTTGATAACCGTGCTGATGTGCGCCTACGACTTCTGGCGCGACCTGATGACGCCAAGCGACAAGAACGGCAAAGGCCACTGATCGAGAAGGGCCGGCGTCTGCGGGACCGTGATGCCATCCGGGCGTATTGGCCAGGTTTCCACGATTTCCGCCGCACCTCCGGAGCGTGCTCCCCGACGGCAATGGTCGCCCCGAAACACGAAACGCCCCTTCCCGGACCGGGAAGGGGCGTTTTTCGTCAGACCGTCTCGCGTTACGCCGCAGCGTTGACGATCAGTTCAGCTTGAACGGCATTTCCTTGCCGGCGAACGCGGCGTCGACGTTGTCGAGCGCCTCGAAGCCCATCTGGTTGCGCGCCTCGATGGCAGCGGAGCCAAGATGCGGCAGCAGGAACGTGTTCGGCAGGTCGTAGTAGGCCTCGTTGATTTTCGGCTCACCCGCGAACACGTCGAGGCCGGCATAGGACAGCCGCCCGGACTTCAGCGCGGCGATCATATCCTCGTCATTGACGAGATCGCCACGCGCCGTGTTCACGACAACAGCGCCCTGCGGCATTTTCTCGATGACGTCCTTGTTGAAGAAATAGCGGGTCTCGGGCGTCGAGGGCGCGTTGATCGAGAAGAACTGCGAGACAGCCAGCAGGCTGTCGAGCGTATCGTGATAGATCGCACCCTTTTCCTTCTCTGGCGGCTGGCGGAAGATATCGTAGTAATGGATCTCCATATCGAAGCCGCGGGCGCGCTGCGCCAACGCCTGGCCGATCTTGCCGAAGCCGTAGATGCCGAGCTTCTTGCCGTCGAGACGCTGGCCGACGAGTTGCAGCGGCGCCCAGCCGGGCCAAGCGCGAGAGCGCACCATCTTCTCGCCCTCGCCGGCGCGACGCGCCGCGCCGAGCAGCAGTAGCATCGCGATTTCCGCGGTTGCGACCGTGACACCGTGCGGCGCGTTGCCGACCTTTATGCCACGTGCCGTCGCGGCAGCGATATCGATGTGATCGAAGCCGATCGAGAACGTCGAGAGGATCTTGATGTTGTCCGGGATGCGATCGACGACTGCTTTCGGCATCTTGTCCGTGATGGTGATCATCACCGCATCGACTTCGCCAGCCTTCTCGATGATCTCGTCCGCTGTCATCTGATGATCGTCTTCATTCTGGACAACGTCGTAGTCGCGGCGGGCGCGAGCCTCGGCCGCCTCCGGCAAACGGCGCGTGATGAGCAGGCGCTTCTTCATTGGTTTGGACCCTCCCAGGCTTCGACTTTTGTTGAATGATCGCTTTTGCCGCAACGGCAACCGGCTGACAAGGGAAACCGCCGCGACACGACGACCAACCGTTTGTTAACCAACGCCGCACTATCTTAGCGGGTGGCGATGCGTCGATTGGCGCAGCCTTTGAGATGCGCTCCGGACACCGTCCGGAAACTGGGAGCGCAACCATGATGAGGATCGTCGTCGTCGTTCTGGCCGGTCTCGCGGGCGCGAAGATCTGGACGCAGCACGCGATCCACCAAACCGCCATGGAAGACGCCCTGATCGCGGCTTACCGCGCCAAGGCCGTCGAAGCCTGCCGTCACGTCGCCATCCCGCAAATACCAGCCGCGCCGAATGCGGCCGCGCGCCGCGTATTGGCGGACGCATGGGCGCACGCCGGATCGCCGCGCGTCGAGATCGGCGATGAAACCGTTGCGGTCAGCATATGGCAGGTCGACGACGCCGCCTGGGACCTGCGCTTCCGCCACGCCTACGTCGTGCTCGAGGCAGGCGCACCGCAACCGATCGCCCGGTGCAGCTACGACGTCAAACTCGGCCGCGCGCACGTCACCGGCATCTAGCCCCCCCCCTGATCCGATACGCCCCCGACCAGCAGCCCCGAACCGACCAAACCGGAGCCGCCTCAGACCCCGCGAGGCGGCCCGTGGCCAATCTCCTGCAACAAGCGCGCAGACGTGCTCACCGCGCGCTTGCCGATGCCCGTCCCATTGTGAAGCATTTCTTCGCCGGAAATTCGCATAAATGGCGACAATTCTGAATAAATTCAACTCTCTGGCTTCAACAGAAATTTAGCGTGTTTCGTCGTAGAAGTTTTATTGAAGGACTATCCTTGTCGCTTCACGTGCCTGCGTTTTTGTCCGCAAGAGTAATTGGCCCATGTCGCTGAGTTCTCGTCGAAACGCCCTGCCGATCGCATATGCGGCGATTCTTAGCGCCGTGTTTCTGGTTGCTGGATGCGCGAGCGGCCCGACAGTTGCGCCGCCGAGCTTCGCCACGTCCGATGCTGCGGCGTTGGAGCGGACGTATCGATTGGGAACCGGCGACAAAATCAAAATTACGGTTTTTGGCGAAGACAACATATCGGGCAACTACGAAGTCAACGCGCTTGGCAATGTGTCCGTTCCGTTGATTGGCGAGATACCGGCAAAAGGGATGGCAATTGCCTCGTTTCGCGAAACTCTTGTCCGGCGGCTTTCAGATGGCTTCCTGAAAAACCCGCGCGTGACGATCGAAATCCTGAACTACCGCTCGATCTACGTCCACGGCGAGGTCAAGAACGGCGGTGAGTTCCCTTACCGCACGGGTTTGAAACTCAGAGACGCCATTGCGATGGCCGGCGGCTACACCTACCGCGCCAACGAGGCCTACGTCGTGATCGTCAGAGAAGGTCAAGGCGAAGGTCAGGTTCCGGTCGGAAGTGCCGCGACCGTACTTCCGGGCGACAACATCCGTGTCCCCGAACGGTTCTTCTAATGCTCAGCCCCCGCCCTCAAACCGCACGTCAGGCACTCACTTGAGATCTTCCGCCCAACCCCCGAGAACTGGACGCAGCGCGCCGCGGCGGCGCGCTGGCGTGTTCGTCGGCGTGGCGGTTGCGGTTGCGCTGCTCGTCCTGGCGGAGCGTCCGTCTGCCGCACTTGATCTCGATGGCGTCGACGAACTGATCACCGAAACGGTCGCCAGTCGTGACCGGCTCAAGACATACGACAATATAAAGCAGTATGGCGCCGAGCGTGTCATGGACCGCGATCGCGACTACGCGACGCCCGAAGGTCTGCGCGCGGGCAACTACTACATCCATCCCTCGATCGGTGCGCTCATCACGTACGACGACAACATTTTTCGATCGGACGCCAACAAGGTCAGTGACTTCAGAAGCGAGCTGAAACCGGGCATAAAGTTCCATTCGTCGCTGCCCCGGCACCATCTCGACCTGTCGCTCGAAGGCAAGATCGTCAGCTATCTCAAGAACCCCGAGCAGGACTATCAGGGGTATCGCGCCAAGCTCGACGGTGCGCTGCATTTCGACCACGCGCATACGATCGCAGCGAACATCATTACCGCGCTCGAGCATGAGGAAAGGGGCGAGTTGCAGACGCCCCTCGCGGCGGCTGAACCGATCCCCATGTTCTACAACCGGGCGAGTATCGGCATCACCCGCGATGTCGGCCGCCTCTACGGCACGCTCCTCGGCACGGTCGAAAGCCGCGACTATCAGGACGTACGCGATATCGCCGGCGGCATTTCGGACCAGGACGCGCGCGACACGGTCGAATACAGCGGCGCACTCCGCTTCGGCTATCGGTTCTCACCCGGGTTTGATTTCGTCGGCAAAGTCCGCGTGTTGAAGTCGGAGAACCGCGGCGACGCCTTGTTCGACAGAGACGCGACCGGCTTCGAGGCGATGGCCGGCCTGGCGTTCGAGACCAGTCCACTACTCCGCTGGCGCATCCTCGGCGGTTACGGCGTTCGCGATTTCGACGATCCGGCAATCGATGACGTGGCGACGGGTCTCGTCGAGGCCCAGGTCCAATGGCTGCCCACGCAAAACATGACGCTTTACGGGATTGTTTCCCGCCAGATCATTGCGGCTGACGCCGTCGAACCTGCCGGACGCGTTGAAACTGTTCTCAAGGGCCGTGCGGAATATGAAATCTGGCACAATATGGTTCTGAATATGGGATTGGAATACCGCCTTGGCGACTACGTCGGCGCTTTTCGCACGGATAAAACGCTTTCGGGGTCGATTGGGCTCGAATATTTCGCAAACAAGAACTGGGTGTTCACCATTGGATACGAACATGCAGTTCGGGATTCCACGGAACCCTTGTTCGACATGACTCGGAATCGGGTCATGGTCGGCGCAAAACTGCGCTTTTAAGGCTTTGGTCATGAATCAGCAGCGACAAGACGGCGAAGGGGGCGGTGGGGCATTCAGCCTCGATCGCGCCATGTCTGCCGTTCGTCGCCGATTGAGGATCGTGATCGCCATGCCGATTGCCGCGGCGGTGCTTACGAGCGCCGTAATGCTGTGGCTTCCCGATCGCTTCGACGCTTCGGCAATCGTCCAGATCGATCCGCGCAAGAAGACCATCTCGAACCTGGAGGGCGTGCTTTCGGAGCTGAAGGCCGATACCGCGACCGTCGAAAGCGAAGTCGAGATCATCCGCTCGCGGGCAATCGCGCTGTCGGTCATCAACATACTGAAGCTCAGGGATGACCCCGATTTCTCACGGCCCTCGTTGACCAGTCGCATCCTCGCCGCGACCGGCCTCAGGGAGCCTGAGCTGCCTGAACCCATCCCATCGGCGGCGGAACTCGGACCAAGCGTCAACAATGACCCCATGACCGGCCTCCTCGGCCCCGACGAGCCTGGCCAGACGCGCCCGGCGCGCGACGAGGTCGCGGTGGCGTTCTCCGAGCGGCTCAAGGTCACGCGCGTGCGCAACACTCTGCTGATCGACATCCGCTTTTCCGCGAGCGATGCCGTCAAGGCGGCACGCATCGCCAACACGATCGCCGAAGTCTACCTGACCGAGCAGCTCAAGGCGAAGCAGGACGTCGCCGGCCATGCTTCGCGGCTTCTCGAGAAGAAGCTCTGGTCGTTGCGCAAGGAAGTTTCCACCGCCGAACAGCGCATCGCGCAGTTCAAGAACGAGAACAACATCTTCGAATCCGAAGGCCAGATTCTCGGTGAAAAGCAGCTCGCACGGTTGATGGAGCAGACGGTCGCCGCCCGCAACGCGACCGCCGAAGCGCGCGCCCGCTACGAGCTGGTGCAGCGTCTCGCCACGAATGGCGACAGCGGCGCGGGCATCGCCGATGTGCTGCAGAGCCATACCGTGCGTCTGTTGAAGGAGCAACTCGCCAAGGCGACCGGCCGGGAAGCGGAACTATCGACGCGTTACGGTCCAAAGCACCCCGAGATGCAGAAAGTCCGCGCCGAAGTCCGCGAGGCCCATGCCCAGGTCGATGCGGAGATCGAGCGGCTCGTCACCAACCTCAAGAACGAATACGAGGTCGCGGCAGGCCGGGAGAAGGAACTGGGACAAAGTCTCGATTCCCTGAAGTCGGAGGACGCGACCTCGAAAGAGGCGAGTGTCCGCCTGAAGGAACTCAATCGCGAGGCCGAAACATCCCGCGCGCTCTACGAGGCGCTGCTTGCGCGCTACAAACAGACGGTCGAGACGCAGAGCCTTCAACTGCCCGACGCCCGTATCGTCGAACAGGCAGACGCACCGCTGTTTCCGGCCGCGCCGAAACGCAAGCAGTTTGTCGTCATCGCGACGTTCGGCGGGATCGGCCTTGGCATCGGCATCGCCCTGCTGCTCGAATTCATGACGCTTGGCATCGGCCGGCCAGAGGATGTCGAACGCGTGTTCGAACTTGCCCACCTCGCGTCATTGCCGGAATCGGCATCCGGACACGGCGGGCGCGACGAGTTGCACGACATCCGCCTGATGGTCGCATCGCCGTCGAGCTCGTTCGCCGAATCCATCCGTGCTCTGCGCCGCGAAGTGGACGTGCGCCGCACATCCGATGCCCCACGCGTCATTCAGGTGACGGCAAGCCTGCCCAATGAAGGCGCTACCATGGTGGCCTCCAACCTCGCCCACCACTACGCCATGACGGGTGCGCGCGTGCTCCTCGTCGACGCCGATCTGCGACGCGCCCACCTGACGCGTCAGCTCGCCGTCACGCGTCAGGCTGGACTGGCCGAAGCCATCACCCGCGGCGTACCCGTCGAAAACGCCATACTGTTCGACGTCTCGACGGGGCTTCACTTCCTCCCGGCAAGCGGCGCAGCGCCGTCCCACAGATCGCCACCCGAACTGCTGGCGGCTGTCGACACCAGAGCGCTGCTGGCACGCCTCAAGGCCCAGTTCGACGTCATCATCCTCGATGCGCCACCACTGTTGCCGATAATCGACAGCCGCATCATCGGCGACTACGCCGACCAGATCGTCTTCGTCATGGCCTGGCGCAGGACATCGAAGCAGATCGCGCGCCGGGCCCTCACCAGTCTCGGCTTCAATCAGAACAAGCTCGTCGGCGTCGTCGTGACCCGCGTCGACAGCGACGTGCTGTCAGACGAAGGCGGCATCGGCTCGGCGGTCGCGTCGCCCGTTCGCGGCGACATGCTGGAGCGCGCAGCATGACGATGCGCTCCGGCACTTGCCGTCATTACGACATTGCACCACGCGCTCCGCGACAATGCCGCCTGATGCGTCGGACGGATCACGTTGCGAGTGTCGGCACAACAATTCCATTTTCTTGATGCGTAAGAGGCTCATCGCAATGACTGCGTCGTCCATCGGACAACCCGATACCAGCTACCATCACGGCCAAGAAGCGTCCGGCGAGCCGCGAGCCGCAAACCGTCGCGCATGGTCGCGAACTGTCGCCGTCGATCTCGTCGGCTTCGCCGAGGTAACCGCAATCAGTATCGGCGGGCTACTTCCCGCGTGGATCTTCAGTCATTTCGGCGGCGTCGATCTCAACTGGACGTTCGTACTGCAATCGTCGCTCGTCGCGGCCTTCGTCGGCTATCTCTGCCTGCGCGACAGCGGCATGTACGACACCTCGAAGCTGCACGACCTCCCGACGAGCCCCGGACGGCTGCTTGCCGCTCTGTCCATCGCGATCTTCTGCATCGTCGGCCTGGGCCTGCCCGTTGCCGGACTCGAAGAGCACATGCTGATCTGGTATGCGTCCTGGTTGTTCGCCAGCTTGACCTTGCTCATTCCGCTGCGCGCGATCTCGGCCCGCATCCTCGCCAGATTGACCGCGAGCGGCTACTTCGACCGCCGGATCGCCGTGTTCGGCGCCGGCTCGATCGCCCGCAAGGTGCATGATCATCTCGCAGCAAGCCAAACCGGCATCCGCTTCGTCGGCGTCTACGACGATCGCGCCGGGCAGGAACGCCTCGACCCGGAAGGCCTCACCGTTACCGGCCGCCTGCAGGATCTCCTTTCGGCAGCACAAGACGAGCAGATCGACGACATCATCATCGCGCTTCCCGCCGCCGCCGACGGACGAATCTCATCGATCGTGCGAACCCTTGAACGCGTGCCATGCAGCGTCCATGTCGTCACGCATCTCGCCAGCGACCTCCTCGAAGGCCAAACGGCGCACCGCGTATCCCAGATCGGCTCGATCGGGCTTCTCGACGTCAAGGAGCGGCCGCTCGCCGACTGGTCACCGATCGTCAAGCGGGCCGAGGACATCGTCGTTTCGGCGATCGGTCTCGTCATGGCGCTTCCCGTCCTCATGGTCGCGATCGCCGCGATCAAGCTCGAATCGCGCGGCCCCGCATTCTACGTGCAGCGTCGGCGCGGCCTGAACCGGAACGTCATCGACGTTCTCAAGCTCCGCACGCTCACCGTAACCGAATCCGACAGCGAAGTGCGCCAGGTGACCAGCAACGATGCCAGGCTGACCAAGACCGGCCGCTTCCTGCGCCGCATGAGCATCGACGAGTTGCCACAGCTGTGGAACGTCCTGCGCGGCGACATGTCGGTTGTCGGCCCGAGACCGCATGCCCTGGTGCACGATGACACCTACGCGACGATGCTCGAGGAGTATGCGAATCGCCATCAGGTGAAGCCCGGCATTACCGGTCTCGCTCAGGTGAACGGCTTGCGCGGACAAACCGAGACAGTCGACAAGATGAAGGCACGCGTCGACCAGGACATCGCCTACATCAAGGACTGGTCGCTCTGGCTCGACATCAAGATCATCGCGCGCACGGCCGTGATCGTGGCGCTCGGCAAGAACGCACACTAGTGGCGCTTGCCGCGCCATAGTTGAGAACGAACGTGCCGCACCATCAGTCAACTATGGCGCGGCGCCACACTCGAGGATCGGCAAGCGGGTCCACATGACCTATCATATGGCACGAAAAACAGCAGGCCACGCCGGCCCCGACGCAACGCCCTCGCACCGCGCTCCGCCTCTCGCCGGAAGCGTGCCCGCGGGAGCAATGCCATGAGTGCAAAGAGCCTCGCCGTGCCGCTGCCGATCGCTCTCGTCATCGTCAGCTTCCTTTGTCCAACGGAGTTCTCGCTCTACATCGGTGGCCTCCGCCTGCCGCCCCACCGCCTTGCACTCCTGCTGCTGCTGCCTATTGCGATCGCCAAGATGGTGACCAACCGCGACCAGCGGTTTCGCATTTTCGACGTCTTCATCATTCTCTACGGTGCCTGGACAATCGGCGTCTATACCAGCCACACGGGCCGCGACGGCTTCGTCTACGGCGGCTCGCTCGCTCTCGAGGCGCTCGGCGGATACTTCGTGGCGCGCGCCTTCGTGCGAACGACGGAACAGCTGCGCGCCAGCTTGAAGGGAGTGATGACGGGCATCCTACTGGCGGCGCTCATCGCGTTGCCGGAGTCGCTTTCGGGGCGTCTTTTCACCCACGAGTTCCTGAGCCAGGTGACAGGGTACCTGCACCCGGTCAGCATCGAGACACGTCTCGGCCTCACGCGCGCCTACGGCACATTCGATCACCCCATCCACTACGGCACGTTCTGCGCGGCATTGTTCGCGCTGTTCTGGTATGCGGAGCGTCGCGTCACCAGCCGCAGGTTCAAGGCCGGAACACTCGGCTTCGCAACGTTCCTCGGCCTTTCGTCAGCACCCATGCTGTGCCTCGGCCTGCAAGGCGGCATGCTCGTATGGGATCGTGTGACGCGCGGCATCGCGGCGCGCGGCGCCCTCACCGTGGCCGGCATCGCGGGCCTATACATCGGCATGTCACTGGTTTCCAACCGCACGCCAATCGAATTCATCGCGACAGGCATGACGCTCGATCCGTGGACCGGCTTCTATCGACTGCAGATCTGGACGCACGGTCTCGAGAACGTGTGGGCAAACCCGTGGACCGGCATCGGCCTCGATGACTGGCAGCGACCGTGGTGGATGGTCTCCGATACCGTCGACGCGTTCTGGCTGGTCATCACGATGCGACAAGGCATCCCGGCATTCATTCTTCTGGCGCTCGCCATCGCCCTGCTCGCGCGCGCGGTCATGACCCGTCGCTACCGGCATGCGGACCGGCATGTGCGCCAGATCGCGCTCGGTTGGATGATGTCACTGATCGCCTTGTCGCTGGTCGGCGCAACCGTTCACTACTGGAACGTCCTGCACGCCTACTACTTCTTCTTCCTCGGCCTTGGCGGCTGGATCGCGGATCCGGCGCGCGCGCAACTCGCGAGCTTCAAGACAGGTGTGGCGGTTGGCGCGGTCAGCGCGAACGGGCTGGCGAGCAAAACACCGGAACCGATATCGCCCGGCAGGCCCTATCCAGCGCGGGGCTTTGGACAGACGAGCGCCGGCGGCTATGCCGGCCGCCCGTATGCCCCCGCATAGGACGCAGCGGAGCCGGAAAATCAAGCCGCGCGCGACAGTCCACTCGATGTGGTTTCGTTGCGCTTCTGTCCCTCGTCGCGGAACAGCCCCATAAGACCATCGGCGACGAGATCCGCCTTCGCATCCCAGGTTTCCGTGGCAACGCGTCGGCGGCCGATGAGAGGATCGCCGGGTGCCGCAAGCGCCGCCGAGATCGCGGCGGCAAAGCCGTCCGCACCGCTTGCAACCGATACCAGATCGCGCCAGCCATCGAGCGCGCCGAAGTCGGTCGTCACGATCGGCCGACCGACGGCGAGGTATTCCTTGAGCTTGATCGGGTTGCAGGCCTTGATCCAGTCGCTGTCGTTCCACGGCATGATGAGGCAATCGACGGCGGCCATATAGTCCGCCACTTCGTCGTAAGGCTTGCGACCGAGGAAATGGACATTCGCCAGCTGGCACCAGTCTTCCGCGAGCGAGCTGCCGCCGATCATCACGAACTGCACGTCGCAGAGGCGGGTCGCGACGGCACGGAACAATTCCGGATCGAAGGTGTGGGCATCGATGCCGCCGACGAAGCCGACGCGGGGACGGGGTAGATGCGCGACATCGGAAGGCGCCGGATGGACGCCGTCTCCGGCGGCGGAAAATCGCGTGACGTCGACACCATGCGTAACCAGAAGCTGGCGGCGGACCGACCCAGCTTCCTCGTGCATGAGATGGGGTGCCGCATAAATCGCGAGATCCGCACGCGCCTTGATGTGCGCGATCTGGCGCGCGACGACGGTCGGGTCGGCCTCCGGGAAAGCCTCGAACCTGTCGGTACGCTGCAAGACGACCGCCGCTGATGGAATCGCATCGACGAGAGGGGCGCCTGCTGGACAATGCACCCACAGCAGCGGACGGCGGATGCCGGCGCGGTGGGCTGCGAGGCGGATCTGCGGTGCGAGCGCCCACCCCGAAAGTCGCTGGCCCGCTTCACCCGGAACGGAGAGCGGCGAGAACACCCAGAAGCCCGGCTCGGCCTCGACAACACCGCGCGACAAGCTCTTCAACTTGCGGCCGATGCGCTCGACGAAAAGGCGATTGTCCCTGACGCTCGGCAGCCGCACACCGAGCGAATTGACGAACAGCACCGGCCAGCGCTTCGCAAGGCGCCGCATGATCTGGAAATCGAAGTGACCGCGGTTGTGATACCACCAGTCTTCGCCACCGATGCAGATGATGCCATCGAAAGGCGGCGTTGAAATTGCCGCACCAGCAGGTTGACCCACGTTGTTTCGCTTTCTGTTCTCTGGCACCAGATGCCGTCGCGCGATTGTTCCAGATCGTGATTAAGCATCTGTTGCGGCAAGGGCGGGCCGCCATCTCCTCGTCAGCCGCAGCGGGGCCGCGGCGTCGTCGCGGGTCGCTTCCTTAACGCCGGATTAGGCGGCGGCGGCTAGAGTGCTGCGACGACAATTGACGCATGATCCGCCCGGCTGTCCGGAAGGGGCGTCTCAACGGCGGACCGCCAGCATGCCAACCGTGACGAAGCCCGCTGTTTCGATCCTGATCGTCTCCTACAACACGCGCGAGTTGACGCTCGCCGCCATCGAATCAGCCAGCCGCGAAACAACGGCCAACCACGAGATCATCGTCGTCGACAACGCCTCGAGCGATGGTTCAGCGGCCGCGATCGCAAGCCATCCCTCGCGCCCGAGGCTGATCGCGCTCGACGAGAACATCGGCTTCGGCCGCGCCAACAACTTGGCTGCCCGCCACGCGACCGCCGATCTCGTGTTGCTGCTCAATCCCGACACCGTCGTGCGTGACGGTGCAATCGACCGGCTGCTCGAATTCGCGGCGGAACGGCCCGCGGCGAAGATCTGGGGCGGACGTACGATCTTCGCCGACGGCAGCCTCAACCCCTCGTCCTGCTGGCATCGCATGACGGTGTGGAACCAGTTCTGCAGGACAAGTGGCCTCGCCGCTATCTTCCGCACGTCTGAATTGTTCAATGGCGAGGCCTTCGGCGGCTGGCAACGCGACACGGTCCGCGAAGTCGATATCGTATCGGGCTGCCTCCTGCTCATCCCGCGCGCGCTGTGGAACGAGCTCGGTGGCTTCGACCCGCTGTTTTTCATGTACGGCGAAGAGGCTGATCTCTGTCTGCGCGCCATTCGCGCCGGCGCACGCCCCGCCGTAACGCCAACCGCGACCATCGTGCATCTGGGCGGCGCGTCCGAGGCGACCCGCTCCGCCAAGATGATCAAGCTGCTCGCCGCCAAGATGTCTCTCGCCAACCGGCACATGCATGGCCTCGAGCGGGCGTTGACACACCTCCTGATCACCGCCTGGCCGTTGACTCGCCTCACGGCACTGCGCCTCGCGAGCATGGTCTCACGCAATGAGGCCACTTCGAAATCCGCCGCCGCGTGGAGCGACATCTGGCGGGAGCGCGACGCATGGCGATCCGGCTACACGGCGGATACTGCGACGGGGCACCGTCTCCAAGCGCGCGCAGGCTCGCCGGCGCGGACATCGCTCGGCACGTCGTCATGACGGGTAGCGGCGCGCACGTGTCAACCGCACTCGACGGGCACCCTCGGCCAAACGTCGATACTTCGGCGGTCGCGACGCCTTCAGCCCAGCGCAACAGCCCACTCGTCGGCCGCATCGCGAGCCAGGGCGCGCTTGTTCTCGCGGGAAACATCGGCGCCCAAGCGTTTTCGTTCGCCCGCAACGCCCTACTGGCGCATTGGCTCTCGAAAGGCGATTTCGGCATCGCCGCCGCGATCATGATGCTGTTGCAGTTGATCGACACGCTGAGCGACATCGGCGCCGACCGGTTGATCGTGCAGGCGCGCGACGGCGACGACGAACGGCTCGTTGCGACGGCCCATGCGACGCTCATTGCGCGGGGCTTCCTGACTGCCGCCGCTATCCTCGTCGCGGCTGTGCCACTGGCAAGCGCATTCGGCGTGCCACATGCTGCATGGGCGTTCGCGACGGTTGCCATCGCGCCCGCACTCAAGGGTTTCCTTCACCTCGATTCGCGCCGCGCGCAGCGCCGCCTCGACAATCGCCCCCAGATGCTGATCGAGGTGGTTCCACAGGCGGCAGCCCTCGCGCTCGTCATCCCGGCGCTGTGGTACACCGACAGTTACGCCGCCGTGGTCGCGGTCGTCGCCGCACAGGGCCTCGCAGCCCTCGTCGTGTCGCACGTCATGGCGGAGCGACCCTATGCGGTCGCACTCTCACCCGAACACCTTCGCCGCCTGATCGCATTCGGGTGGCCGATCTGGGCCAGCGCCTTCCCGCTGGTTGCGGTCTACCAGGGCGACCGGATGTTGATTGCCGGCATGCTCGATGTCGAAGCGCTGGCGAGCTACACCGCGGCATTCATGATCACCATGGTGCCGGGCCTTCTCGCCGCCAAGATCGGACACGCCCTGTTGCTGCCGCTGCTGGCCGAGGTACGCGACGACGCGACGTCCTTCGCCCAACGCTTCCGCCTGACGAGCGAGACGACGGCCCTCGCGGCCGCCGTCTATCTGATGGCGTTCGTCGTCGCCGGCCCCGCCCTGCTGACGCTGACCTTCGGCAAGCAGTATGCCGGGCTCGATGCGGTGCTTGCTTGCCTTGCGGGCATGTGGGCGTTGCGGATCATCCACATCGTCGCGGGCATGGCGATGATGGCGCACGGTGTTACGCGGCCGTTCCTCATCGCAGGGCTCGTGCGCGCGACCGGTCTCGCCCTCGCTTATATCGCGATCGTCAACGGCTACGGGCTTGTGGGTGTTGCGGCAGCCGGTGTTGCGGCGGAATTCACGTCCCTCGCCTACCTCGCAGCGCGCCTCGACCGTCAATCGCTTGGTGCCGATCCGGCGGCGTCCAGGCTCGGAACAGAACTCATGCGCCGCGCCCTTCTCGTCGTACCGGCCGCCGCAATCGCCCTGACAGCGCATGCCATGATCGGCGACGGCGCCGGGCTTGCAACATCGCTGCTGGCGTTCGCCTTGGCGCTTGGATGTCTGGCGCCGCTGTCGATGCTGGCGTTGCCGTCGACGATGCACCAGCTTGCGGGGCATCTCCCCGTATCGAAGTGGCGAGCGCAAGCGCTTGGTTGCGCTGCAGGCGAAGCGCGATCTGGCCGCGACGGTTGAGAGAGCTGCGCGGAGCGACGTTCCACTGTTGGTCGGTAGCGTCATCGACGAGTGGCGAACCAGCGAAACACTCTAACTGGCGTTACGCGATGCGCGCGCGTCCGTCGCTCTCTCACGGATCATGAGGATTGCCCGCCTGTGTGCGCCGTCGCGCCGAAGCTATCTGGTTCGCGCGTCATGGCAGTCCGCCGCGCGACGCATTTGATTGCGGAACTTCTGCAGGCGGTCAGTTGTGATGGCCCGACAGCGTTGCTGTGGGTGCCGGCATGGACGTGCCGCGCTTGCGGCCGCCATCGAGCGCCAACTGATAGGCCGCGACCAGTCGCGACGCTTCTTCGTCCCAGCGCAGCAGTGCCTTGGCGCGCGCTTTGCCTTCCTCTGCAAGACGCACTGCAAGTTCCGGCTCGTCCATCAGACGCGCGATTTCCGTTGCAAGGCTCACGGGTGAATTGTCGTCCGCATAGAGCGCTGCATCACCCGCGATCTTGCGGCCTTCCATCAGATCGAACTGCACGAAGGGAATGCCGAGCGTCATGTATTCGAACGCCTTGTTCATCGAGATCTTGTCGTTGTAGGCGTTCTTCGGATCTGGAATGACACCGATATCGACGCTCGAAAGTGCTGCAAGAAGCGGCTCACCCGACAAGAACCCGGTGAAGGTGACGACGTCGGCGACGCCGCGTTCCGCCGCAAGCCGCTGCAGGTGCGGCAATTCCGTTCCAGAGCCGACGACGACCAATGCGACATCCTCGCGCGCCTCGTGGTGGACGAGGTGCGCCATGGCCTCGATCAGGAGATCGACGCCATCCTGCGCGCCCATGATGCCGACATAGCCGAGCACGTGCTTCTTGCCCTGGCGCAGCGTTGCATCGGGCGCGACGCGCTTGAAGCGGCTGACGTCGGGGATGGAGCGGACGATAAAGACCCGGTCCGGCTGCATGCCGCCACGCGAAACCGCAATCTCCTTGAACGTCTCGTTGGTCGCGATCGACACATCCGCGGTACGGAACGTCCATCGCTCGAGCATCGTCAACAGACGATGGAAACCTCCGCGCCGGCCGAACTTCGCTTCGTAGAGTTCGGGATTGATGTCGTGGTGGTCGAAGACGAACGGCTTGCCGAACAGGTATTTCCAGAAGCCCGCGATCAGGAACATAAGGTCCGGCGGATTGCAGGCCTGCACGACGTCGAAGCCGACCTTGAAGTGCGCGCGGATCGACAGGACGAACTCCCAGAACAGCGCTGTCCCATATTCGACAACGTAGCCGAGTGGGCCGTCGGCTTCGAACGGCAGCGGATGGCGGAAGACGTGAATGCCCTCGAGGACTTCATAGGATGCGGTATAGCGGCCGCCGACCGGACAGATGACCGATACGGTATAGCCGGCATCGCGCAGCGAACGCGCTTCCTGCCAGACGCGACGGTCCAGCGGCACGGTCAGGTTCTCGACGATGATGAGAATGCTCGGTGAGCGGCGCAACGTCGTCTCCGGAAAATTGGATGCATGAGGCATGTCGCGGCCGTGCCGCGCCGTCGCCCTTGCGGCAGACAGCACCCGCATGCTGAGCGAAAAAGGTGAACGAACGCCCCAGTAATGCGGTCAGCAAAGGGCTCACCGCTGTATCAGAATGACGCGTTGAAGGTGCGTGACGGCCGAAAGATGCGGCGGCCCGCATCTTGCGAGTGCTTCTGCAGTCGAGCCGGTTGCTGATCCAAATGTCGGATGATAGACAATCTTAACCTGCTCTTAACCAAGTCCTGTGTGGAGCGTCCAACGTGTTTCGTATTCCGCGTTCGCGGCCCTGGCCGCCCGAGATCGACCTCGCAACCGTGCGCGATACGCTCGGCTACATGCACGACGACGCTGCACGCGTTCCAGGGCTCGAGAAGCTGAAGTCCGCACTGGCCGAAGCGATCCGCGAGGCCGAAGCGGCGGAACGCCGGGCGCCACCTCTCGTCAAGGGTCCGCTCGCTGCACGCTTCCTGCCCCGCCGTTCGTTCTGAATCGTCACCGCTTTGCCCGCTGGCGGTGCCCCGGCGTCAATCGGTTATCGGGATGGTCGCAGAGCAAAACGGCGAGCTTCGCGCGGCGCTGGCGATACGGATGGCCCGGCTGCTATCTCGTGATGAACCGGAACGGGATCGAAAGAACGATCTGATCACGAGACATTTTGTCGGGGAACTTGGGGAACGGTGACGCCTTGTCGATCGCCGCGAGCGCCGCCTGGTCCAGTTCTGCCGACCCCGAACTCGTCGCCACCTCGCGTGACGTGATCTCGCCCGTGCGGCTGATCGTGAAGCGCACCACTGTTGTGCCGCGGCCGAGCGATTTCGGCTTCACCTTGTGGCGTTCGACGTGCGTGCGAATTGACCCGAGATAGGCCGTGTAGAGCGTCGCATCGCCGCCGCTCATCGATTGCGACGCCGCCTGCTGTTCAATGACTGCGACCTGCTCCACCTGTTGTTCCATGGCGACCAGCTTCGGCTGCGGCGGCTTGATATCCGGCGGCGGCTGCTCCTTCACTTCCTCGAGTGGCTCGGGCGTCACCTCCTTCGGCGGCGGCAGTAACGGCGCCGTCAGGATTTCGCGCGTTTCGCCGAGCGGCGAAGCGATGACGTCCTCGATCTCGTTCGGCTTTTCCGTGCGCAGCGCATCCGGCGGCGGGGGCTCGAGGGCCGCGACCTCGCGCGGCGGTTCGGGCGGCACCTGCTCGACAGCCTTCACTTCCTCCATCTCGGGCGTCGCGACGCTGCTCTCCGTCGTCTCGACCTCGCGCGCCTCGATCGTTTCCGGCGCTTCACCAAGCCGGGCCACGCCGTCGATGGCGATGCCCTGCTCGATCCGCAATAGATCGTTGCCCGTGCCGGCCTCCAGAGACTGCGGTCCGGCCTGGAAGTCGACAAATGCCAGCGCGAGCGCACCATGCAGGGCCGTCGACACGAGGACACTTGCGAGCCGGATCGCACTCATCGAACGTCAGTTCCCAACAGCCGGCGTCACCGGTCCGGGCACCGTCGACGGCGTTACGGGCGAGCCCGTTGCAGCCTGCCGCGACGGGGGCTTGGACAGCAGCGAGACGCGCGCATAGCCCGAATCGCCAACGCGACCGAGCACCTCCATCACATCGCCATATGCCGCCTTCCTGTCGGCTCGCACGTAGACGACGGTGTCGCCCTCGTCGGCGCGTATTTCGCGCAGCCGCTGAACAAGCCCCGGCCGCGCGATCTCTTCGTCGCGGATATAGAGCTTGCCGTCACCGCCGAGCGTCACAACCATCGGCTTTCGCGTCTGTGCGAGTTTCGCGGCCGAAGTGCTCGGAAGGTCGACGGGCACGCCTTGTATCAGCAGCGGTGCCGCCACCATGAAGATGATGAGCAGCACGAGCATCACGTCGACGAACGGCGTGATGTTGATCTCCGCCATCGGCCGGTATCCGCCGTCGTCCTGATCGTCCGGAAAATGCCCGCCGAGCTGCATGCCCATTGTCAGGCTCCTTTATGGGCGGCTGCCTGGGGCTGGCTGAGATGATGCCGGGCGAACAATGCGGCAAGGCGCGAGACGGCACTATTGGTTCGCTCCGCGGCGCGCCCGAGCGAAACCGATATCTGGTTGTAGGCGACCACGGCAGGGATTGCCGCCGCAAGACCGATGGCGGTTGCGAACAACGCTTCCGCGATGCCCGGCGCCACGACCGCAAGACTGGTATCCTTGGCCTGGGCGATCGCCGTGAACGAATGCATGATGCCCCAGACGGTGCCGAANNCCGCCGGAATCGCCGCCAGAAGGCCAAGGGCGGTCGCCATCAGCGCCTCGGCGATGCCCGGCGCGACAACCGCAAGGTTGGTGTTCTGCTGCTGCGCGATCTCGACAAAGGCGTTCATGATGCCCCAGACGGTGCCGAACAGGCCGATGAAAGGTGCCGCCGATCCGACCGTCGCCAGGAATGGCAAGCCGGTCTCGATGCGTTTCAACTCGCCCCGCATCGCCGAACGCATCGCGCGCTCGACGCGGGCGCGGACATCGTTCATGCCCTCGCCGCGGTACTGGCCATCGCGCCGCTCGACCTCGCCAGCGACCAGGATCTGGCCCGCGTAGCCGCGGTTGCCGGCCTCGGACGCGACGCTGCCATTGCGCGCGGCCACCTCGAGGCGCGAGACCTGCCGGCGAAGCGCGATGATCCGCACCAGCTTTTCGAAGATCAGTGCCCAGCAGGCGAGAGAGGCCAGCACGAGCAGCACGACCACCCCCTGAACCACCGGATCGGCGTTCATGATGATCGCGGTTACGGAGAAATCGCGCCCGTTGACGGCGGCTTCGGTCGCACCCACGGCAACGCTCCTTACTTGGACAATTCAACCTTGGTGCGCGATGTCACGGCGATGCGATCGAGACACCCGCCTTCATCGGCCGATCCGGCCTTGCAGCCGAGCACATCGTTGATCAGGAAACTGCCAACGTCGGCGCACTTGACGCCGTCGAGGTCGAACAGTTTGACACTTCGCTTCTTCGCGCGCAGCGGCGCGAGATCCAGCGCAAACCGGCGTCCGATAATGCCGTCGGTCTGGAAGAGGACCAGATCCAGCTTCAGCACTTCGTAGCTCTTGTCGCTGGTGTTGTCGACGACGACGTAGGCGCGGCAACTGGATTGCTGGTCCTCGAGTTTGTTCAATTCGAGTTTGATTTCGCCGTCTGCGGCCCGTGCATCCACGGCCCCGCAAAAGGCGATGGCTGCCAGCGCGGCCATCATGTACGCGGCGCTCCGCCAATCGTATCGCCGGCCTATACCCGCGGCGCGAGCCGCCGTCTCGAGAACGAGCTGCAATCGATCCTCCTCATTCACCGCCATGGTCAGGGCGCGTCACGACGCGCATCCGGGCTCAATAGCAGCACTTCACGAACTCGGGCAACCGCATCGCGTGCATGAGGTTTCCGCAGGTTGCCGCGCAATCATGGTGCGGGTGGTGCGAGCCAGCCACAGACGAAACACGTTACAACGTATCGCTGCAAAAAATGGCGGCAATTCAATTGACGCTATCGGCAAAAGCAGATTACCGAGGCAGGGGGGTTCGGGATTCAGTAGCAACTACAGTGAGTTCTTCCCGATTCTCAATGGGATTTTTTCCCGATCACGGCGCGATCGAACGAAATTCGAAGAATAACAATCGACTAATTCGAGGGCATTGAAATGGCGTCTGCTAGAAGTTCGCTGACAAGTCTGTTGCTGATGAGCGTCGCCGGTTCCGTGTTCGGAGCGACGGTCGCGGCTGCCCAGACGAACCAGCCCTCGCCGGCAGGCGAAACGCCAGCTGTCACGCCGCCCGCTGTCCAGGCCCCGGTAGCGGCCCAACCGCCTCAGCCCACGACGACGCCACAGACCACGCCGCAACCCGCAGCGGCGACGGCACCGCCGACGACGGAACTCCCGCCCGTCGAAGTCATACAGCAGCAGCCGAAGCCGCCCGCCGCGCAGCCGCCCAAGGTCGTTCAGAAAAAGAAGCCGGCCAAGCCCATCCAGCAGGCAGCTCCCGCGCCTCAGCCGCAACCCGTCGTCTCTCCGGCCCCGGTCGCCGCCGCCGAGCCCGTCGACCTGCCGATCGCGCCAATCTCGATCGACGCGCAGCGCGCCGCGGGCGACATCGTCCGCGTCTCGCCGCTCGCCGGCTCCGAGATCGCCATCGAGAAAGTACCGGGCAGCGTTTCCACCGTATCGGGCGATACCTTGACCGAATCCGGCACCGTCGAGCCGCAGGACGTCCTGCAGAAGCAGGTGCCGGGCGTGATCCTCGGCGATGCCGGCGGCAACGATCTGCGCCAGCAGGTTGACTATCGCGGCTTCGGCGCCGGATCGCTGAACGGCTTCCCGCAGGGCCTCGCGGTCTACCAGAACGGCGTCCGCGTCAACGAAGTGTTCGGCGACACCGTCAACTGGGACGTGCTTCCGAAGAATGCCATCAGCGACATCACGATCCTCTCCGGCAATCCGATCTTCGGCCTCAACGCCATCGGCGGCGCCATCAGCGTCGTGATGAAGGACGGTTTCCAGTTCCAGGGCGTCGAGATCGACATCATGGGTGGTTCCTACGGCCGCAAGCAGATTGGCGTGCAGGTAGGTGCCCAGAGCGGGCCGTTTGCGGCATACTTCGCCGGCGAAGGCATCGAGGAAAACGGCTGGCGCGACTTCTCGCCGACCGAGGTCAAGCGCGCCTACGTCGATTTCGGCTTCAAGGGCTCGCGGATCGAGGCACATTTCAACCTGACCGCCGCGGATTCGTTCGCAGGCGCCACCGCTGCCACGCCGGTCGAGGTCCTCGCTATCGATCGTGCACGCACGTTCACATCCCCTCAGACGACCGACATCCAGGTGCTGATGCCGTCGTTCAACGCCTCGGTCAAAGTCTCGGATACGCTGACACTGTCCGGCCTCGCCTACTATCGCAACTTCAAATCGCGCGTCATCGACGGCAACACGCTCGACGGTGAAGAATGCGGTGACGTGCTCGCCGAAAATCCCGGCGCCGTCCCCGAAGATCCTGCGGACCCCAACTTCGACGACTACGTCTGTTCGGGCGAAGTCGAGGGCAACGAGGTCCAGGCGCTCAGGGATGCTTTCGACAATCCGATCGATTCAAACAACTTCAACGAACCTTTCGGCGTCATCGATCGCATTCACACGACCTCGGAAAGCTTCGGCTTTTCGTTGCAGGCCGTCGAAAAGGGCCGGCTGTTCGGCCTCAAGAACCGGTTCATCGCCGGCGCCAGCTACGATCAGGGCAAGGTTCGCTACCTGACCCAATCGGAGTTCGGCGAAATCGGCGATCTCTACGTCGTCGCGGGCTCGGGCATCATCCTCGCCGAACCGGACGATTTCGCACCGCGCGATGTCGATGTCTCGACCCGCTACATGGGCCTCTATTTCCTCAACGCGCTCGATCTTACCGACCGCCTGACGCTCACCGTCGGCGGACGCTTCAATCACGCCAAGATCGACCTCATCGACCTTACCGGCGAGTTCGACGGCATCACGTCGAAACACACGTTCTCGCGCTTCAATCCGACGATCGGGGCGACCTACGAAGCGCGGCCCGGCATCACACTCTATGCCGGCTACTCGGAGGCGAACCGGGCACCGACGCCGGCCGAGCTCGCCTGTGCCAACCCTGACAATCCATGCCCGATCGAAAGCTTCCTGACGGACGATCCGCCGCTCGATCAGGTCGTGTCGAAGACGTTCGAGCTTGGTATCCGCGGCAAGATGCGGTCGGCCGATGGCGTGCAGCGGCTCAACTGGGGCGTCGGCCTGTTCCATACGACGAACCAGGACGACATCCTGTTCGTCTCGTCGTCGACCAACGGCCGTGGCTTCTTCTTCAATGCCGGCGACACGCTCAGGCGCGGCGTCGAGGCAAGCCTCAAGTACAAGTATGGCCCGCTTTCGGTCTATGCCAGCTACGCCTACATCAAGGCGACCTACGAGACAGCGGCGGAATTCTCCTCACCCAACAATCCTTTCGCCGGTCCTTGCGTCGGCATCGCCGAGGACGCCTGCATCAACGTGCTGCCGGGCGACAATATTCCGGGCATCCCGAACCATCGTTTCAAGACCGGCTTCGATTATTTCGTCACGCCGAAATGGAAGATCGGCGCCGATCTCATCGCCGCCTCCGGTCAGCATTTCTTCGGTGACGACGCCAACCTGCTGCCGAAGCTCGGCGGATATACGCGCGTCGACATCTCGACGTCCTACGACGTCAACGAGAACGTGCAGCTCTACGCATTCGCCAACAACATCTTCGATGCGCAGTACGGTCTCTTCGGTACGCTGTTCGACAGCGCCGAAGCCCCGGCCGATCCGGCAGGGCTCGCCGGCTTCACCGATCCCCGCTCCATCGTGCTCGGGGCACCGGTCGCGGTCTACGGCGGCATAAAGATCAAGTACTGACGAGCCAGGCAAACGTACCGCACAGACGAAATCGGCCGCTTCTCGAAGCGGCCGATTTTCATTTCAGATGGCGGGTGTCTCAACGCGACCCACGCATCAGAACTCCACTTCGAGCGATAGTTTCACGGTCGCGTCCGGCGTGTTCGCGTTCATCCCGACAAGTAGGCCCGTCCCAAGTGTGACCGCAACTTGATCGTCGTCGTCGTCTGCGTCACCGGCTTTACGCCTAGAATTGCCGCGATCGAGTGAGACCGGGCCGCCCGACACTTCGGCCTTCGCGCGCCGCCACGTGTAGTAGAGAACCGGTCCCGCACGGTGCTGGTCGTGATCTCCGAACGCGATGGCACCCGCACCGGGCCGGCCGGTGTCGGCGATGCGATCAAACGTGCCATAGGCTTCGAGTGCGACAGCCCAATTCGAGTTGAACGTGTGCTTGATCTGCGCCGCATAGGCGAGGTCCCATTTGTCGTCCTTCTCGAGACCATCGTCGTCCACCTCACCGGCACCGAACGCATGCACCAGTGTAACGTTGAGCAGCGCCGACCACGGGCCAGATCGGGCTCCGACGATCGGGCCGAAGATGATTGACCCGAGCCCGCCGAATGCGACGGGGTGTTCGAATTCCGTCAAGAAACCGAAACCGACCCCATTTTCCTCGACGTGCTTCAAAATGACGACGCTTTCGAGCGCCACCTCTGTCAGCCGCAGATTGTCGAGCGTATTGGCGAACGCCGGTCCCGGCGGTTCGTCAAACCGTTCGCGCTCGAATTCGATGCCGACACGCGTCCGCCAGAACCGTGTCATGGACATCTCGATCTCGAGAGCATGCCGCTGCCGGGTGACCGCGTTTTCGTCGTATACCGGGTCGCCAAGGGCATCGGTCCCGACGCGCCGTCGCGGGTTGGAGAACGAGAAGGCATTCTGACTTTGGAATTCCACCTCGCCAGGCTCGGCTTCGAGCCCCTTGAGTTCGAACTGGCCGATTGCTGGTTCGGCCGTTGCAGTAGCAACAGCGTTGCAGGAAAACAGCGCGAATGACGCCAAGGCAGCAGCGACGCGGCGCTGGCGGCGCGCGATCATCACCGGCGACGTCTGATTGAAGCTGAAATGCACCCCGCACCCGATCTGCACATTTCTTCCCGATCCTCGCTTCTAATTTTTCCCAAGTGGGCACGATCGAGGCTGCGATGTAAAGCCCGCACGCGCACATGCAAGAAGCAACAAGATCGCGAGATCGAGCTACTAAGCCAATGTATTGGCTTGGCTTTTCAGTCGGACGGAGGCGCGACGACATCTCGGTCACCGTTCGAGGCGCGCGCGTTATCCCGTCAGTCGTTGCACGTTGACCTCACCCGTTGCCGCGCGGCTGGAAAATGCCCGGTGACAGCGCTTCGCCGGGCCCCAGCATCCGCTTACGTCTTTTCAACGCGCGTTAACCACAAGTTATCCGTTGCACCGTAATTACTGGAGGGTGCGGGCTTCATGGCGCGAATTAGGTATGCTGAACGGAACCTTTGGAAAACCCAAGTCGAATTCGCTCATGGGCGAGTACTCGACGCTTCTCGGAGACGCGGTGCTGCGTTACCGGACGCGTGTGGCCGAGCATACGGCGCGCCTAGAGAGTGAGCTTGCCAACCGCGTCAAATCCGAATTCATCTCGAACATGAGCCACGAGTTGAGGACGCCCCTCAACACAGTAATCGGCTTCTCGAAAATTCTCGCCGGACACGACCGGCGCAGGCTGCCAGACGAGGAAATCGTCGAATACGCCCAGTTGATCAACGACAGTGCCGTTCATCTGCTCTCGGTGATCAACGACATCCTCGACATCTCCAAAATCCAGAGTGGCAAATACACGATCGACGCTCGCGAAACACCGATCGATGAAATCATCCAGGTATGTGTCACGAGCCTGCGCAAGGTCGCCTTCGACGCCGGCGTGACGATCGACAACCTCCTGCCCCAGTATCTCCCGCCTGTTCGTGGCGACGCCGCCAAGCTGCGCCAAGCGATGTCCAACATCCTTTCGAACGCCGTGAAGTTCACGCCGAAGGGCGGTCGCATCGTCATCGAAGGCGCTGCAACGAAGGACGGTGGCCTCGTCGTATCGATCGCCGATAGCGGGGTCGGCATGACCGAAGACGAGATCATGATCGCGCTAACGCCGTTCGGACAAGTGGACGGAACCCGCGCCCGTTGGCGCGAAGGGGCCGGGCTCGGGCTGCCGATCGCGCAGGCCCTGATCGATTTGCACGGCGGACGCATCGCCATCAAGAGCAAGAAGGGCGAGGGTACGATCGTTTCGATCATGCTGCCCTCGCGCCACGAAGTTTCGGCAGCGACCGGCCGCGACATGGTCTTTGGACATGCGACACCCGAGTAGTTTTTCGACACGACCGACCAGCGAGAACTTGAGAACGCCATGCACAGCTTGACAACGCCGCCCGCGACAACCGTCCACCCGACGGATGCAACGATCGGACGTATCGTGTCCGTGACCGGCTCGAAGGCCATCGTTCTGCTCGACGGTCGCCTCGACGCGTCGGGGCGCAAAACGACGCATCGTCCGGAGATGGGCACGCTGCTCGGCATCGACACGGCCCACACCATCGTTCTCGCCATCGTCTCGGCCTTGAGCGTGCCCGTGCCGGCCCAGCGCGACGGCGATAGCGAAATCTGGATCGCGGAACTCGGCCTCGTCGGGGAACTCTGGAAATCGTCGAACGGTGAGGCGCAATCCTTCAACCGCGGCGTGACCGTCTATCCGACGCTCGGCGATCGCGTCCGCGTCGCATCGAAGCCCGAACTCGAGATTGCATTCTGCGGAGATACCGAGCGATCGGTCCGCGTTGGATGTATTCGCCAGGACGCATCGATTCCCGCCATGGTTCGCGTCGACGACCTGCTCGGCAAGCACTTCGCCATTCTCGGCACCACAGGCACCGGCAAGTCCTGCACGACGGCGCTGATCCTTCGTTCGATACTGCAGAAGCATCCTGCCGCGCACATCGTTCTGCTCGATCCGCACAACGAATATGCGACGGCCTTCCCCGAGTGGGCCGAGGTGATCAGTCCGCGCAACATGCACCTGCCGTTCTGGCTTCTGACGTTCGAGGAGATCGTCGAGGTCCTCGTGGCGGACGAGAACCGCAAGGCCGAGATCGAGATCCTGCAGGAACTGATCCCGCTTGCGAAATCGCGTTACAACAACGGTCGCAATACGCAGTCGGCGGGCGTCCGCCGCGGCGTCGTCGATCACGGATCGCTACACGGTCGATACGCCTGTCCCCTATCGCATCTCCGATCTCACCGCGATCATCGACGAGCGCATGGGCAAGCTCGAGAACAAGCGCGACCTTTCCCCCTACCGCAATCTGAAGTCACGCATCGACAACATCACGCAGGACGGCCGTTACGCCTTCATGTTCGGCTCGCTCACTGTCTACGACGGCATGACGCAGGTGCTGAGCCGCATCTTCCGCGTTCCCGTCGGTGGCAAGCCGATCACCATCCTCGAGCTGACCGGCATCCCGACGGAAATCGTCAACGTCGTCGTCTCGGTGTTGTGCCGGATGACCTTCGACTTCGTCTTGTGGAGCGAGGGGCAGGTGCCGGTGACGCTCGTCTGCGAGGAGGCCCATCGTTACGTTCCCGCCAACCCCGATCTCGGTTTCGAGCCGTGCAAGCGCGCGATCGCCAAGATCGCCAAGGAGGGCCGCAAGTACGGCGCCTCTCTGTGCATCGTGACGCAGCGTCCGGCCGAAATCGATCCGACCATTCTTTCACAGTGCAATACCGTCTTCGCACTGCGCATGTCGAACGACCGCGATCAGGAGATCGTGACGTCCGCCATTTCCGATACCGGCTCGGGACTGCTCGAGTTCCTCTCAGCCCTCGGCCAGCGCGAGGCCATCGCTTTCGGTGACGGCGTCACGCTTCCCGTCCGTATCAAGTTCGACGAGCTTCCGAAATCCTCGATGCCGCGAAGCTCGACCGCCAAGTTCAGCGACCGCTGGCAGAACTCGGTCGGAGACGAAGGATTCCTCGAGCACGTGGTGGAGCGCTGGCGCTCGTCGGGCGGCAGCGATGAGGACAACTCCAACGTCTCGATGATGGCGGATGCCCTGCTCGGCCCATCGAACGGCCCCACATTGGCCTCCAAGGTCGACCCGCTCGACGATTTCGACCTCGACATGCGTCCGGCATCCGCGCCGCCTGCCCCAATGACATCTGCCGGCCGCGACCAACATGCCGGGCACCACGCCGCGATGCGCCCCCGCGAGCCCTCGCCGCTGCGCTCCGGCCAGTCGAACGATACTTACGCCACCCGCCATCCGAGCACGCAAGGCCAGCCGCCTGTATCCCGCCAGGGCTCGATG
The DNA here is from genome assembly GCA_020442185.1 of Hyphomicrobiaceae bacterium. GTDB lineage: Bacteria > Pseudomonadota > Alphaproteobacteria > Rhizobiales > Hyphomicrobiaceae > JAEUMD01. Next base: position 3,671 of record JAGRKS010000085.1, on the reverse strand, counting down.
TTGCGTCGCGACACACCGCGCCAGAGCGGGTTCGCGTCGCGGGGCGAGGACTTGGCGCCTGCAGGTGGCGGCGTAAGCGAGGCCGTGGAACCGGCGAGCCAGTCGCTCAAATCGCTGCGCGACCGCCTCATGCAGCGGCCCCGCTGATATCGCGATCCTCAAGGACTACGGCTGACGGCTCCACATTCTCGTACACGACGTCGTTGCCGTGCCAATAGCGCCTCGATGCGCGCGATCGCGCGCGCATTGTTGCGCGAAAATCAACGCTCATCCAACGAGGCGGACCCCTCACGTCTTGGGGTCGTTGCCGCGAAATTCGACGAGCCGCGGCAGCGATGCGCCTGGCCGAGGCGCTTGCGTATCGCCATCCGGTGCGATTGTTTCGCTCGCGGCCGCCGTGGCGTCTGGCGGCGGCGCCGCGGCAGCGGAATCAGACCGCGAGACGGCGTCCGCGCCGAGTTGCTTCTGGAAGCGGCGCCAGCCGAATGGAATTGCCGCCATGTAGACGATCGATGTGCCGGCCAGCGTCTCGTGCGGGTAGGTGACGAGTGTCGCGACGTAAAGCACGGCGACCATGAAGACCGGCAGCACCCACTCGCGCGAAATGCGTTCGCCGAGCAGCTTGCCGGAATAGGTCGGAATGTTCGAGACCATCAGGAACGCAATGAGCAGCGTGTAGACGATGATGACATTCTTCATCCAGCGCGCGTCACGCAGATCGACACCGAGATGCGCCAGATAGACCGGAAGCAGCACCACGATGGCGGCGGCGGGCGTCGGCATGCCGGTGAAATAGTTGCTCTGCCATTTCGGCTTGTCTTCATCGATCATGACGTTGAAGCGGGCGAGCCGCAGCGCGGACGCGAGCGCGAAGACCATCACCGCGATCCAGCCGAGACTCTTCAGGTCGTCGAGCCCCCAGGTGAAGATCATGACGGCCGGTGCCACACCGAAGTTGACGAAATCCGCCAGACTGTCGAGTTCCGCGCCGAACCGCGACGATGCCTTCAACAGGCGCGCGACGCGGCCGTCGAGACCGTCGAGCAGAGCCGCGAAAACGATTGCCGCCAGCGCCAACTCGTAGCGGCCTTCGATGGACATGCGGATCGACGTTAGACCGGCACACAGGCCGAGCAGCGTGAACATGTTCGGAACCAACATGCGCACGGGGATGCGGCTGTGCCGAAACAGAAGCCGGCTGCGGCGGCGGCGCGTCTCTTCTTCGAGCCTCGGCACCACGGGATCCATCGTCACCAACTCCTCTAGTGTTCCGGTTCCGACATTTGCTCGCCCACCGTTGCCAGGTTCCGAGCAAATGTCGGAACCATAAGGAACATGAGCGGCGACTTGCCTCGACCGTCGGCCCGAAAAGGATTAACGGCGCGCGCGAGCGTCCCCGTTGGCGGTCGCTGTCAGGTCATCGCCCCACGCGGCCGGACTATAGCACGCAAAGATCGCCTCCGCCGCTCGGGCAGAATGATCTGCCCCATGCCATGCAGCACGCGTCATTGCCGCGAAATACGGCATGGCGCCGCAACGCCAATACACAGGGACGGGGAGACAGAGCGCCAGCGCGACAACTCAGCCTCGACGCGCGGATCATGGGGCGCACGCCGTAACGCGCCCCCTTGCCTCCATCAGCTTCGGCGTGATTCCCGCTCAACCTCCGAAGCGTTGAAATCCGCCAACACGGTTTCGCCGCCGATCGCCCTTTGCCCGACGGCGACGAGCGCCGTCCGGCCGACCGGCAGATAGACGTCGACGCGC
>JAGRKS010000085.1:0-1825 GCA_020442185.1 Hyphomicrobiaceae bacterium | reverse complement strand
CGGCGATCTGGACGACCGCGATCTCATCGCCACCGGCAGTGGCGATGACCAGGGATCGCCGCTCGTTTTCCTCGCTAGCCTTGTCGGCGGCCGCGTTGATGAACGCACCCGGTACGTAGATCGAGCGGACGATGCGCCCGGCCATCGGCGCGCGATTGATATGGACGTCGAGAACCGACAGGAACGTCGAAATGCGCACCCGCTGGCCATCGCCAAGGCCGAGTTCCATCGGCGGCTGAACCAGTTCGATCGCTGAGATCTGGCCGTCGGCCGGAGCCACGACGAGGCCCTCGCGCAACGGCGTGACACGCGCAGGATCGCGAAAGAAGTAGGCGATGTAGAGTGTGACGACGAGCAACAGCCAGCCGAGCGGCGACCACAGCATGAAGAACAGCAGCGACAGGACGCCGGCAATCGCGATGAACTTGTAACCGTCCCGATGGACAGGCGCCAGACTATCGAAAATGGTCTCGATCAAACCGTGGCCGTTGGACACGCCCATTACCTCCACAAAGCAGCGCAATCGCTGCGGTTCTCATTTCGCGCCCGCGTTCTACCAGAACCTGGATACAGACGGGCAGATTTCACGCGATTGCGATCTGACCCGACGGCCGACACCGCGGTGACAGCGCGCACCCCGCGCGTCATTGGATCATGACGAACCGGTGGGAGCCGCCCTAGTGTTGCGTCACTAACGCTTNGCTTGGTCCCCGTTTGCTGCAAGCTGACCTGCCAAGCGTTCGTGACAAAAGCAACACTAGAATCATTGAGTGGCTAGTGTTCCCTATGTCTCCGACGCTTGGTCGATCGGGCGCAGCAAGGGGAACCAAGTGTCGGAGACGGAACACTAGTGTTGCCACCTGACCCGTCGATCGCGCCCGACGTCGATTAGATCGGAGCAGACCAACATCTTCGATGCCACCGCCCGCGCGGTTCCCTAAACGATGGGTACGCTTGATCTCGCTCGCCGCTGCAAACTGGCCCGCAGCCTCGGCCGAACCGCTAGGCCCGTTCAGCCGATCGGCACGGCGACGAACCGCAAATCCCCCTTGGCATCCTCGATCCGCAGCAGAACGGCACGGCGGCCAGACTTTTTGACCTTGTCGATGCTGCGCGCAACATCCTCAGGCGTTGAAACCGCATCCTGGGCCACCTCGACGATCACGTCGCCGGTCTTGATGTTCTTTTCCGCCGCCTTGCTGTCCGGTTCCACGTCGGTGACGATCACACCCTTGACCTTGTCGCCAATCTTGTACGTGCGCCGCAATTCATCCGACAGCGTCGCCAGCGACAGGCCGATCAACGTCCGCGGTTCCTGCGGATCAGGCGCCGCTTCCGGTATGTCCGCCGGCGAGGACATCGTGTCCTCTTCGTCGACAAGGCGGCCGATGGCCACTTCTATCGACTTCTTCTCGCCGCGCCGGACAACGCCGACCTCCACGGATTTGCCGATCGGGGTTTGCGCGACGAGACGCGGCAGGCCGCGCATGCTCTGCACGTCGCGGCCATCGAAGGTGACGATCAAGTCGCCCGGCTCGAGGCCCGCCTTGGCCGCCGGACTATCGGGTGAGACCGCCGCCACAAGCGCTCCCTTGCCACTCGGCACGCCGAGCGTTTCGGCGATATCGTCGCCGATCGACTGCAGATGCACGCCAAGCCAGCCGCGACGCGTCTCGCCATAGCGGCGGAGCTGATCGATGACGTTGGTAGCGGTATCCGAAGGGATCGCAAAGCCGATGCCGATCGAGCCGCCGGTCGGTGAGATGATGGCCGTGTTCACCCCGATCACTTCACCGTCCATGTTGAACAGCGGCCCGCCCGAATT
>JAGRKS010000084.1 GCA_020442185.1 Hyphomicrobiaceae bacterium | reverse complement strand
CGGCGGCATGACGCGCATGCCGAAGGTGCAGGAGGTCGTCAAGCAGCTGTTCGGCAAGGAGCCGCACAAGGGTGTCAACCCGGACGAAGTCGTCGCCATCGGTGCCGCCATCCAGGGTGGCGTGCTCAAGGGCGAGGTGAAGGATGTCCTGCTGCTCGACGTGACGCCGCTGTCCCTCGGCATTGAGACGCTCGGTGGCGTCTTCACGCGCCTGATCGAGCGCAACACGACGATTCCGACCAAGAAGAGCCAGACGTTCTCGACCGCCGAGGACGGCCAGACGGCGGTGACGATCCGCGTCAGCCAGGGCGAGCGCGAGATGGCGGCCGACAACAAGCAGCTCGGCACGTTCGATCTGGTCGGCATCCCGCCGGCACCGCGCGGCATGCCGCAGATCGAGGTGACGTTCGACATCGACGCCAACGGCATCGTTCACGTGTCCGCCAAGGACAAGGCGACGAGCAAGGAACAGTCGATCCAGATCACGTCGTCGAGCGGCCTGTCCGACGCCGATATCGAGCGCATGGTGAAGGACGCGGAGGCCCACGCCGACGAAGACAAGAAGCGGCGGGCGCTGGTCGAAGCGCGCAACGAGGCCGAAAGCATGATCCATCAGCTCGAGAAGCAGCTTGTCGAGCACAAGGACAACGCCCAGGTCTCGGCCGTGAAGGATGAGATCGAAAAGGCGATTGCCGCGACACGCGAGGCCGTCGGTTCGGAAGACCCCGAAGTCATCAAGGCGTCGACACAGGCCCTCATGCAGGCTTCGATGAAGATCGGCGAGGCAATCTACGCCAATCAGGCCGCCCCCGGCGGTGACGACGCGGACACCGGCAGCGCAAGTGCGTCAGCAGGCGGCCCGGAGGGTGAAAATGTCGTTGACGCTGATTTCGAAGAGGTCAAGGACGACGACAAGAAGAAGAGTGCCTGACCGCCCGCCCAACCAAACCTAAACGGCGTTCGGCGGACGATTGCCGTCGCATCGCCGACCGACCGAAACGCTGGAAGCGGAGCCCCACCGGGCTCCGCTTTTTCTTTGGGCACCAAGCGTTAGCTGTCGTTAACCTTAACGAACATGCGACAGCGAGAGCGTTGCTTTTCGGTGGAAATTCAATGGGGGCTGTGATTAACCTTAACTCGAAATTAACGTTAACAGATGGTCGCCGCTCCGCTCGAGTTCGCGCAGCCGTCGGCATTTAGTGCGTTGCGTGAGGTATCTCGTGCGTTTGGAACTTCTGCCCCTCGTCGCCTGCCCCCATTGCGGTTCCGGGCTCACCGCCAGCGTCGATCGCTCCGACGTCGACGTGGTCTGCTCTGATGACGAGTGCCAATATTCGAGAGAGGGCTTCCCCTCCGTCGACGGCAAGCCGGCGCTGATCGACTTCGACGCGAGCATCCTGTCACGCGAGCGGGTCGCCACATCGGCAACCGACCAGGCGATCGAGACGGCCCCGGGCCTGAAAGAACGGCTGCGCGGATTTCTGATGGGCGGGAATGCGGTCGCCCCGGCCAACTGCCAGGCTTTCATAAAAGAAATCAAATCCCTATCCGATCGCCCCAGGGTGCTGGTCATTGGCGGCGGCAGCGTTGGCGCCGGGATGGAAGCGCTCTATGCCGATCCGCTGATCGATGTCGTCGGGACCGACATCTACGCCTCCGAGAACGTCGACGTTCTGGCCGACGGCCACCGCCTTCCATTCCGAGATGGGGCGTTCCACGGCGTCGTCATCCAGGCCGTTCTCGAGCACGTTCTGGAGCCGCATGTGGTTGCAGCCGAGATCTACCGTGTGCTCAGGCCGGCTGGAATCGTCTATGCTGAAACGCCGTTCATGCAGCAAGTGCATATGGCCGCCTACGACTTCACGCGGTATACCCCGAGCGGCCATCGGTGGCTGTTTCGCCGCTTCGATGAAATTGCCGCGGGGACTGTCGGTGGTCCGGGCTTGAGTTTGTTCTGGTCTATCCGATATTTCATTCGCTCGCTCGCTCGTTCGGACAAGATCGCGACTGCGCTATCGATGCCGTTCTTCTGGTTAAGGTACCTCGATCGCTTCGCAGACCCGCGTTATGCCTCCGATGCGGCGAACGGCGTCTATTTCATCGGTAGGCGGTCGGAATGGTCGCTTCGACCACGCCAGATGCTCGCCTACTATACCGGCCCTCAGTCAGAGTTGGCCGGAGGACAACTGGAACCAGTATGGCCAAGCGCGACTACTACGAGACTCTCGGACTTCAGCGGAACGCCAGTGAGGCCGACCTCAAAAGCGCCTTTAGGCGGCTAGCCAAGGACTGCCATCCCGATCGCCACCCGGGCGACAAGGATGCCGAGCAGAAATTCAAGGAGATCAACGAAGCCTACGAGGCGCTGAAGGACCCGCAGAAGCGGGCGGCGTACGACCAGTTCGGTCACGCCGCTTTCGACGGCAGCGCCGGTCGTGGCGGCCCAGGCGGCTTCGGCCCCGACTTCGCCTCCTCGATGTCCGACATTTTCGACGATCTGTTCGGCGAGTTCATGGGCGGACGGCGCGGCGGTGGCGGCGGCGGCCAGCGGAGCCGCTCCGGCCGGGAACGCGGTGCCGACCTGCGCTACAACATGGAAATATCGCTGGGCGACGCCTACTCCGGCAAGAACGCCGAAATCGTCGTGCCGACGAGTGTCGGCTGCGATACCTGTTCCGGCACGGGCGCCAAGGCCGGAACCAAGCCGACGACTTGTCCGACGTGCGCAGGCCAGGGCAAGGTGCGCGCCAGCCAAGGCTTCTTCACAATCGAGCGCACCTGCCCGTCGTGCCATGGCCGCGGCGAGATCATCCAGGATCCGTGTCCAAGCTGTTCTGGCAGCGGCCGCATCACCAAGGAGCGCAAGCTCGCGGTCAACATTCCGCCGGGCGTCGAGGACGGAACGCGCATCCGGTTGGCGGGCGAGGGCGAGGCGGGCCTGCGCGGTGGCCCCGCGGGCGACCTCTATATTTTCCTCTCCATCAAACCGCACGAGTTCTTCCAGCGCGACGGCGCCGACATCTTCTGCAAAGTGCCGATCGCGATGACGACAGCGGCTCTCGGCGGACAGATCGACGTGCCGACCGTCGAAGGTTCGATTACCCGCGTCAAGGTTCCCGAAGGCACCGAGACGGGCAAGCAGTTCCGCCTTCGCGGCAAGGGCATGCCGGTGCTGCGCTCGAAAGTGACGGGCGACATGTACATCCAGGTCGAGGTCGAGACGCCGAAGAACCTCACGCGCAGGCAACGCGAACTGCTCGAGGAGTTCGAAACCGAGAGCCATAAGGAAACCTCGCCGCACAGTGTCGGCTTCTTCGCGAGGATGAAGGAGTTCTTCGAGGGCAAGGGCTGAGCGCCGGCGACCTGCCGCGCGCACCAGCAATCGGAACGTAGGAAAGGGAGTGCGCAAAACTTCTACTTTCGGTCGCGGCCAACGCAACCTTGACCTGCGTCAAGGTTGGCAGGAAGGCGGAGCGCAACTGTCCCGCGTGACGCGCCATTCGGCGCATCGTACCGAGGGACCAGAATCATGAAGCGCAACATCGTTCTGGCGGCAGCGATCGTCGCCATCACCCTGAGTGCCGGAGCCATGGCGCCGGCGGCTCGTGCGGAAATGTCGGAGACGGGCAAGCTGGCCGCCGCCAAAGCCGGGCAGATCATGTTCGAGCACCGCTGCCGAAGCTGCCACGCCGACGACCCGGCAAAACAAGCCTACGGGCCGAGCCTCGTCGGTGTTGTCGGACGCAAGGCCGCCGCACTGGAAGGCTTCAACTATTCGGAGGCCCTGAAGTCTTCCGGACTCGTTTGGACGGAAGCAGCGCTCAAGGCCTGGATGGCCGACAACACCAGCATCATGCCGGGCACACGCATGCGCCACGTCGGCATCACGGATGCGGCCGAGCAGGATTTCATCCTCGCCTACCTCAAATCGCTCAAGTAGCTGACGCGAACAGCCCGCCGGCTCCGCAAACCCGGCGGGACTACTTGCCTTGATCGCGTGGCCGCGATGCCCTGCCGCGATGCCCTGCCGCGATGACCTGCCGCGCCCCATGCCAAGACCTGCGGCCTGCATTCACGTTTGCTCCCCCCGAACATGCATTCTGGGGCCGGCAGGTGAACGCCATGAGTGATCGGACGGCCGGATTCTGCCATACCACTCCCGACACGAACTGACGGGAGACGCCAATGCACCGCTCCACTTGCTCGATGCCATTCTCCGCCGGCGTCGCGTTGATCGCGATCGGTGCGGCACTCGTCGTAGGTCCCGAGCACACAACGCACGCGCACGCCGAAGACGTCCGCCGCGTCGGGGCCGAGCGCGCATCATCAGTCGCAGACGGTGCAACCGCCGCACCAGCATTCGATCTCGCAAAGTTCGGCGAGACCGTCTTCTCGCAGCGGTGCAGCAATTGCCACGCGACGAAGGCGGGAGAACAATCCATCGCTCCACCACTCGACGACATCATCGGCCGCCGCGCCGGTAGCGCGCCGGGCTACAGCTATTCGCCGAAACTCGCCGGCTCTGACCTCGTCTGGTCCGCAGATTCTCTGAATTCCTGGCTTGCCGTTTCGACGATAGCAACGCCCGACATCCGTTTCCGCCACGCCGGCCTGAACGACGCCATCATGCGCGACGCCGTCGTGTCCTATCTCGCCAGCCTTCGCAAGTAGCGATTGGCAGGTTGCACCGGCACGCGACGTCGCGTGTGCCCAGCAAGCGGCGACCTCTCGCAATCTCCCGGCATTCGGCCAGGCGCTCCGTAGCGCCCCATCGCATGACCTCGTGGTTGCGTGACCGGGGAGCTTTCGCGCGCTATTGTCCTGTCGCGCCGACGACCGCGCCCCTCCAAAGCCGTCGCCGAGCCTTGGCCGCGGTTGCCGTGATGCCGGATATCCTCAACTGCTACGGGAGACCATGTGCCGATGTCCTCGACGGTTCGCCTTCTCTTTTTCGCCGGGTCCGCGCGTCGCGACTCGCACAACAAGCGGCTTGCACGCCTCGGCGCGACAATCGCTGAAGCAAACGGCATTCAGGCGACTTTCGCGGACCTCGGCGATTACCCTATGCCGCTTTACGATGGCGACACGGAAGTCTCCGACGGCCCGCCGCCTAACGCCGTCAAGCTGAAGCATCTGATGGGGCTTCACACTGGCATCTGCATCGCCTCGCCCGAGTACAACAGCTCGATTACGCCGTTGCTCAAGAACACACTCGACTGGATCAGCCGGGTCCGGGAAGATGGCGAAGCGCCGAACGAGGTGTTCAAGACGCGGGTGTTCGCGCTTTGCTCGTCCTCTCCCGGCGGCATGGGCGGACTGCGGAGCTTGACCACGGTGCGCCAGGTCCTTGAACTCGGCCTTGGAGCGCTGGTTCTGCCCGAGCAGTTCGCCGTGCCGCGCGCAGCCGAGGCTTACGACGACAGCGGCCACCTCAAGAACAAGGACGCCCAGGAAAACTTCAAGGCGCTCATCCAGAAACTTGCCCGCGCAGCCCACGTGTTGCATGGGTAGCTGCCGACCGCACCCGCCGGCCCTCCGGCTTGCCAACTGACGACCAGCCCCCGGACCTCAAATGTCAGACATTGCGCTCAAGGATCGCCTCATCGTCGCCCTCGACATGCCGACCGTCGAGGAGGCGGCGCGCCTGGTGGCGATGCTGGATGGCGGCGTCCATTTCTACAAGGTCGGACTGGAGCTGTTGTTCGCGGGCGGGCTCGATTTCGCCGAGCATCTGAAATCTCACGGCAAGCGCATCTTCCTCGATATGAAGCTGCTCGACATCGGCAATACCGTCGAGCGTGCGGTTGCCAACTGCGCCGACCTCGACTTCGATTTTCTCACCATCCATGGACACGATCTGAAAACGCTGCGCGCCGCGGTCGCGGGACGCGGCGACAGCCGCCTGAAACTGCTCGCCGTCACCGTCCTCACCAATCTATCGGAGAGCGATCTCAAACAGCAGGGCAACGCGATGACGCCAAGTGAACTCGTCGTCCATCGCGCCCGCCTTGCTCACGAGGCGGGCTTTGACGGGGTCATCGCCTCCGGCCAGGAGGCCCGTCGCATCCGGGATGCGGTTGGCCCGGGCTTTCTCATCGTCACGCCCGGGATCCGCCTCGAAGGCAGTGCCATGGACGATCAGGAGCGTGTCATGACGCCGGAGCACGCCATCAAGGCTGGCGCCGATCACATCGTCGTCGGCCGGCCGATCACGCAGGCCGACGATCCCAAGGCCGCGGCGATGAACTTCCTGCATCACATCAAGGAAGCACTCGTGTAATTTCCCCCGCGATGTGCACGGCGGCCCTGGCCGCTTTGCGGACAGAGAGGAAGGGCGGGACCATCGTCCAGCCGCCGAGTCGCAGGTCGGTCGCCAGCCCGCATCAGCAACGACACCAACGAACCACAACCGAGGAACGATCATGCCGAAGGGTTACGTCATCGCGCACGCCACCGTCACCGACCCGCAGAAGTGGGGCGAGTACGTCGCCAAGTCGAAGATCGCACTCGACAAGTTCGGCGGCACGCCGATCGTTCGCGGCGGCCAGTGCGAAGTCGTCGAGGGCAACGGCACGCAGCGCAACGTCGTCATCGAGTTCGCGAGCTATGCCGACGCGCTCGCCTATGCGAAATCTCCCGAGTATGCCGCCGCCAAGGCGATGCGGCAGGGAGCCGGCAGTATCGACATTACGGTTGTAGAGGGCGTTTAACGAATTCCAGCATGTTACGATTGCTGATCGATTCGAAATTTCGAAGAGAGACGCAATCCATGGCGGTGCACCTATCTGAACTGGCGAGAGAGCGGGAGGCCGCTCGCCGCCGGTTTCTGGAACTTTGCAGTGCAATGCAACGCGCCAGCCCCGGCACCGAAGAATATCACTCGCTGATGGACGCGGTCGACCGAGCGAGATCGGCCTGGCGGACTGCGCAAAAGACCTTCGAGAAGGCACTTGTCGCAGTGACCGCTTGAGCCAATAGACCCTTCACGACGACGAGGCATCGGCGTAGAACGCGGTTGACGGGGCCTGATCCGGCTCGTCACGGCCGTAAGGCCCACTCAAGCCCAAGGCTGGGCCCGGCGGCTGGCGCCAGCACCGGCAGTACACACCATGAGCCGGCCCACGCCGAGACATCCGAGGACCCGCGTGCCCCACCGGCCCACCAGCGAAACCGGAAGGCCTGCCTGGCGGGCGTCCGTGCTGACCCTCTTCCCCGAGATGTTTCCGGGCCCACTCGGCCTTTCTCTCGCGGGACAAGCGCTTGCCGCCGGCATCTGGTCGCTCGACCTGCATCAGATCCGTGACTTCGGCATCGGCCGTCATCGCGCCGTCGACGACACGCCGGCAGGTGGCGGCGCCGGAATGGTGATGCGCGCCGACGTACTGGCGGCAGCCATCGACCATGCGCGCGCGTCAGCACCCGAGCAGCCTCTCGTCTACATGAGCCCGCGCGGAGAGCCACTGACACAAGCGACCGCCCGGGCACTCGCTGCCGGCCCGGGCGTCATGATCCTCGCCGGTCGCTTCGAGGGCGTCGATCAACGTGTGATCGAGGCCCGCCAGATGCGCGAAATCTCGATTGGCGACTACGTGATGTCGGGCGGCGAACTGCCCGCGATGGTGCTGCTCGACGCCTGCGTTCGCCTGCTGCCGGGTGTTGTCGGAGCCGCCGAAAGCCTGGTCCACGAAAGTTTCGAGACCGGCATGCTCGAACATCCACTCTACACGCGCCCCCGCGAATGGGAGGGCCGCGCGATCCCCGAGGTCCTGCTCTCCGGCGACCACAAGAAGATCGCGGAATGGCGGGCTGAAGAGCAAAGGCGAGCCACCGCGGCGCGACGTCCCGACCTTCTGAAGCGCACCGCCTCCTGAGATGCCCGGCATCTGCGCCGGAGAACGAGCCCCGTATTGCCGCAGCACCCGCACAGAATAATGGGCTCGCCCAGCGGACTTAGCTTTGCATCGAGCGCATAGCTCGGTTAGGTTCTTGCCGCGTAAGGCGCCAGGATCGCGTCCAACGCACCTCTGGCACCGCCCATATGCTGCATGGCACAACAAATATTTCGCGCAACCGTGGGACCTACTTCGGCGTTGCAACAAAACGTATCTGGAATACCATAATCCACGTGAATCGGCCGCCACGGCGGCAAACGAGGTGCCGCGACCATGGACTGGGACAAACTCAGAATTTTCCACGCGGCGGCCGAAGCAGGCAGCTTCACGCATGCGGGTGAGTCGCTGCACATGAGCCAGTCGGCCGTGAGCCGCCAAGTGTCAGCGCTCGAGAAGGACCTCAAGATCTCTCTGTTCCACCGCCACGCACGCGGCCTGGTACTGACCGAACAGGGCGACATGCTCTATCGCACCGTCGCCGAGGTGATGACCAAGCTGCATACGGTCGAGACGCTCTTGTCGGACACGACGACGAAGCCCTCTGGCGAGCTCAGGATCACGGCGGCGATCGGCCTCGGCACGGTCTGGGTGACACAGCGTCTGCGCGAGTTCATGGAGCTTTATCCCGAGATCCGCATCGAGATGCTGCTGAACGACGAGCAAGTCGATTTGTCGATGCGCGCCGCCGACGTCGGCATCTGGACGCGCGAGCCCGACCAGGCTGACCTGATCCGCCGGCCGCTTTTTTCCATGAAGGTTCGCGCCTACGCCTCGACGCAATACGTCCGCCGGTTCGGCGCGCCAACCAGTCTCGCCGCCCTCGACGAACACCGCATCGTCTCCTATTCCGGCGTCCCAGCACAGCATCTTGCCGCCATAACGTGGATCGAAACCGTTGGTCGCGACGGCCAGCCACCGCGCGTGCCTGTGCTCAGGGCCAACTCCGTCGTCGCGCTCAAGTACGCCGTGCGCGCGGGTATCGGCATTGGCATGATCCCCGATTACATGGTGGAAGAAGAGAGCGATCTCGTCACCGTGCTCACCGAGATCGATCCGCCGACGCTGCCGATCCTGTTCGTCTATCCCGAGGAACTCAAGACATCGAAGAAAGTGCAGGTTCTGCGCGACTTCCTGGTCACCAAGGCGCGGCAGTGGAAGCTCTGAAGCCGGAGGGATTTTTTCTCTCAGGGCACACCGAAGGAAGCATGTCGCCAGCGACCAGAGCCGCTACGATCCACCGATGAGAATTCCTGCGGCCAGCACCAGCGCGCCACCGAGCACGACCTGGAATGTCGCCCTGAGGAACGGCGTTTCCATATAGCGGTTCTGAATCCAGACGATGGCCCACAATTCGAGAAACACCACGACCAGCGCTACCGTCGTTGCCGTCCAGAACGACGGAATGAGATAGGGCAGCGCATGCCCGAGCCCGCCGATCGTCGTCATGATGCCCGACGCCAGGCCGCGCTTCCATGGTGCGCCACGTCCCGAGAGCTTGCCGTCGTCGTGGGCCGCCTCGGTGAAACCCATCGAAATGCCAGCGCCGATCGAAGCAGAGAGACCGACGAGAAACGTCGTCCAGGTGTTCTGCGTGGCAAAGGCCGTGGCAAAAATCGGCGCCAGCGTCGAAACCGACCCATCCATCAGGCCGGCCAGTCCAGGCTGCACCCATGTCAGCACGAACTGGCGCCTAGCCGCGAGATCCTCCTCGGCCTTCGGCTCGCCTTCGAGATGCTCCTCCACGAGGGTGCCGAGCGATGCCTCGTGCCCGGCCTCCGCGATCGCAAGGTCGCCGAGCAGCTTGCGAGTATCGGCGTCCGTTGCCCGCGCCGCGGCCTGGAGGTAGAAGCTGTGCGCTTGCCGCTCCATCTCGTCGGCTTCCTGGCGGATGCGTTCTACCCCCAGGTTCTCGATCAGCCAGACGGGAGAGCGGGCATAGTAGCCGGCCACATGTTCGCGCCGTATCGGCACGATGAAGTCGCCGAACCGGCGCTTGTAGGCCTCGATCAGCCAGCGACGGTGCTCACTTTCCTCGGCCGCCATGTCATCGAAGACGGCAGCGGATGCCGGATAATCCGCACGCAGCTTCGAGGCATAGGCCGCATAGATCTGGCCGTCCTCCTCTTCCGATGAGATGGCAAGCGCCAGTATCTCCTGCTCGGAGAGCGTATCGAAGCGGCGCTTGTTGCCAAATCCGGGAATCGAGAACGTCGAAAGCATCGCTCACACCTTGTTACCCTGGCGTGGATGTGGGGCGGCGAACCCACCCGGCCAGGAACCAAACCGTTGTCACACTTATATACGCCGGCCGGGCCGATTCGATCAGTTTGAGACGCGGCATCTGGCCCCGCCACGCCCGGGTCGCCAGCCGCACGCCGACAAGGCGACAGCCGGCACCCGACTGCCGATTTGCGAACGGCGCGTGACAGCGCTATCTAGGCGAAGAACCTCACATCCAACGACGATGGACCGAAACCCGATGGCCAAGACCCTCTACGACAAAATCTTCGACGACCACATCGTCGAGCGCCAGCCCGACGGCACGTGCCTGCTCTACATCGACCGCCATCTCGTCCACGAAGTCACCAGCCCGCAGGCCTTCGAAGGGCTGCGCATGGCCGGCCGCAAGGTGCGCGCGCCCGAGAAGACGCTCGCCGTCGTCGACCACAACGTTCCGACTACCGACCGCAGCCACGGCATCGACGATCCCGAGAGCCGGACGCAGGTCGAGACGCTCGCGGCCAACGCCCGCGATTTCGGCATCGAGTACTTCAACGAACTCGACAAGCGCCAGGGCATCGTCCACGTCGTCGGCCCCGAACAGGGCTTCACCCTTCCCGGCACAACGATCGTCTGCGGCGACAGTCACACGTCGACGCACGGCGCTTTCGGCGCGCTCGCGCACGGCATCGGAACGTCCGAAGTAGAGCACGTGCTGGCAACGCAGACGCTCATCCAGAACAAGGCGAAGAACATGCTCGTCCAGGTGGACGGCACGCTGCCGCCGGGCGTCACCGCCAAGGACATC
>JAGRKS010000083.1 GCA_020442185.1 Hyphomicrobiaceae bacterium | reverse complement strand
GCCAACAAGATGGATAAGACCGGCGCCGACTTCTACATGTGCGTCGACGATATCAAGTCGAAACTCGGCGCGCGTCCCGTTCCGATCCAGTTGCCGATTGGCGCGGAGAACGATTTCGCGGGCGTCGTCGACCTGATCGAGATGCGCGGCATCATCTGGGACGGCGACGACAAGGGTGCGAGCTTCCGCTTCGTCGATATTCCCGCCGACATGGCAGACAAGGTCGCCGAGTTCCGTGGCGCCATGATCGAGGCCGCCGTCGAGATGGACGACGCGGCGATGGAAGCCTACCTCGAGGGCAACGAGCCGGACGCCGATACGATCCGCAAGCTGCTCCGCAAGGGCACCGTCGCCGGCATCTTCTATCCGATGCTGTGCGGTTCCGCATTCAAGAACAAGGGCGTCCAGCCGCTGCTCGACTCGGTCGTCGACCTGCTGCCGTCGCCGCTCGATCGCGATGCCTACAAGGCGATCGACGTGAAGACCGGTGACCCTGCGATCCGTCGTCCCAACGACAGCGATCCGCTGGCCATGATCGCCTTCAAGATCATGAACTTCGAGCACGTCGGCTCGATCACCTTCTGCCGCATCTACTCTGGCAAGCTCGAGCAGGGCACGGCGCTGCTCAACTCGACCCGCGATAAGAAGGAGCGGGCCGGCCGCATGTACCTGATGCATGCCGACGACCGCCAGGAAATCAAGGAAGCCTTCGCCGGCGACATCGTGGCGCTGCAGGGTCTCAAGGATACGCGCACCGGCGAGACGCTCTGCGACCCGAACAAGCCTGTCATTCTCGAAAAGATGGAGTTCCCAGAACCCGTCATCGAGATGAAGATCGAGCCGAAGACGAAGGCTGACCAGGAGAAGATGGCGCTTGCACTCAATGCGCTGTCGCTCGAGGACCCGTCCTTCCGCGTCTCGGTCGATCAGGAGTCGGGCGAGACCATCCTGAAGGGCATGGGCGAGCTGCATCTCGACATCAAGGTCGATATTCTCCGCCGCACCTACGGCGTCGACGCCAACGTCGGCCAGCCTCAGGTTGCCTATCGCGAGACGCTCGCGCGTCCGGCGGACATCGACTACACGCACAAGAAGCAGTCCGGCGGTACGGGCCAGTTTGCCCGCGTCAAGCTGCGTCTCGAGCCGAACGAAACCGGCAAGGGCAACGAGTTCGAGACTTCGATCGTCGGCGGCGCGGTTCCCAAGGAATACATCCCCGGCGTCGAGAAGGGCATCGAGTCGGTGTGGAATTCGGGCGTCCTCATCGGCTTCCCGATCGTTGACATGAAGGTCACGCTTTATGACGGCGGGTTCCACGAGGTCGACTCGTCCGCGATCGCCTTCGAAATCGCCTCCCGTGCGGCAATCCGCGAGGGATGCGAGAAGGGCGGCATCAAGCTTCTCGAGCCGGTGATGAACGTCGAGATCGTGACGCCGCAGGACTTCGTTGGCGGCATCATCGGTGACGTCAACTCGCGTCGTGGTCAGATCCGCGACCAGCAGATGCGCGGCAACGCCGTGGTCGTGAAGGCCTACGTGCCGCTTGCGAACATGTTTGGCTACATCAACACGCTGCGTTCGATGTCGACGGGCCGCGCCCAGTATTCGATGCAGTTTGCGCACTACGCCGAGGTTCCGCGGAATGTCGCGGACGAAGTCAAGGCGAAGTACGCGTGATCGGCGCGAGGCGCTTTGCTGTGCCTCGTGAACATGACGGAAATTGCGCGGTCGAGTGCCGCGACTTGCGACGAGACTTAGGGAGAGCCGAAAATGGCGAAGGCAAAATTCGAGCGGACGAAGC
>JAGRKS010000082.1 GCA_020442185.1 Hyphomicrobiaceae bacterium | reverse complement strand
CCAAGAAGCAGCGTGAGCTGGCCCGCGCCATCAAGCGCGCCCGCTTCCTCGGCCTGCTGCCCTACGTCGTGAAGTAAAGCTGGTTCGCCGGGCGGTGCCGTCGAGGCGACGCCCGGCCAACTCCGATACGAAGAATTGCGCATGGTTGGGGCGTCTCCGTCGATAGCCGGACGGCGTCTCTAACCGCGGTAACGCGGGACAGCGAGAGCATGCGAGGCACAGTCCTCATCGCACTAGCAGCCGGATTGATCGCGGCCGTGGTCTTCTTGTCCGCGACCACGGGGCCGTTGCCCATGCGTCTCGTGCTGTTCCTGTTGACGCCGCTGTCGCTGTTTCTGGCCGGGCTCGGCTGGGGCTGGATTTCGGCGCTCGTCGGCGGCATCACCGGCACGATTGCCATCGCCTTCGTCACGACGCCCGCGATCGGCGCGGTGTTCGCGATCTCGCAGGCCGTTCCCGTCGTCGTGCTGACGTATCTGGCGATGCTCAACCGTCCAGCCCCCGCGCCCGGGCCCGACGTCGATCCCGTGACGCGCACCGAATGGTATCCCGTTGGCCGCATCGTCGTTTGGGCCGCCTCGCTCTCAGGCGCGATGGCGCTCGCCGCGATGTTCATGGTCGGTCCTGATATCGACTCGCTCAAGACAGCGATCCGGAAATTGATCGAGGAAGTGCTGAAGGCACAGCTGGAGGCCATGGCCGGCGGCAAGCCGATGTCGGAAGATGACATCACGCGGCTCGCCGACGTCGGCGTCTATCTGCTGCCCGCACTCACTGCGCTGTCGTGGATGATGACCATGCTGCTCAACCTCTGGCTCGCAGGCCGGATCACGCTGGCGTCGGGCCGGTTGGCACGGCCATGGCCCGACATTCCGGCGATGCGCTTTCCGCGCGGCACACCGCTGGTGCTGGCGGCGGCTTCCGCGGCGACGTTCCTGCCCGGCTATGCGGCGCTCGGTGCCTCAGCGCTCTCCGGCGCTTTCTATTTTGCCTACGTCTTGATGGGCCTCGCGGTCATCCATTTCGTCACGCGCGGCCAGCCATGGCGCCCGATTGCACTGTGGTCGCTCTACGGCGCCTTGATGATCCTCAATACCGGCATATCGATCTTCATCGCGATCCTGGGTTTGGCGGACGGGTTCATACCTCTGCGCCGCGGCCAGAACCGCCCCCCTGGCGGCGGACCTCAGGCGCCGCCCGGCGGCCCTCCCCCGACACTTCCGCCCCAGTGACGTCCGCGCACCGGGTGCTTCAGTGAAAAAGGACGCGATGAGATGACGGTTCCGACCGAAATTTGAAATCAGCAAATCCGCCGATCATTCGGCGACCGACAACAAACAAGAACACGAAAAGGAGTTCAATCATGCAAGTCATCCTGCTTCAGCGTATCGGCCGCCTCGGCCAGATGGGCGATGTCGTCAATGTCCGCGACGGATATGCACGCAACTTCCTGCTGCCGCAGAAGAAGGCGCTGCGCGCGACCGACGACAACCGCAAGCTGTTCGAAAGCCGCCGCGCCCAGCTCGAGGCCGACAACCTCGCCCACAAGTCGGATGCCGAGGGCATTTCCGAGAAGCTCGCCGGTAAGGTGTTCGTCGCCATCCGTCAGGCGGGCGATACGGGCCAGCTCTACGGTTCGGTTTCGCCGCGCGACGTGGCCGAGGTGGTCACCGCCGGCGGTTTCACCATCGACCGCAACCAGGTCGTGCTCGAACGCCCAATCAAGGCGCTGGGCGTGCACGACGTCGAGATCGCGCTGCACCCTGAAGTCGTCGTCAAGGTGAAGCTCAACGTCGCGCGTTCCGAGGACGAAGCCGAGCGGCAGGCCCGCGGCGAGGATGTGACCGTGATCAAGGATGAAGCGCTCGATATCGAGACGTTCAATCCGGACGAAGCGTTCGACGAGGGCGGCGAAGTCCGCGCCATGGACGAAGACGCCTGAGGCCGTCGGCGGGTCGCCGCGAGACGATCAGTCCGGCGACATGGCGAACCTTCGGCAACGCGATTTTTTCGAACGGCGGGGAACCCGGAACGGGGGCTCCGCCGTTTTACGTTCGACAGCGGCAGCCTTCCGTTCGACCGAGGCTGATATCCGTCGCGAAAAAGGGACTATGATGCGGAGGCTCGGTTTGCCAGTCCAGCTGCCGCCGATAGGAATTTCACGAGCCTGAGCAAAAACGTCGGTTGGTTTCTGCCGACTGTGACGGGTGGGGCATCGAACGTTGCTGCATGCGACGGAGGAGTGCCTGTAGCCATGATCCCGCTGTTGAGGCGCGTGCTGGCGCGTATCGTCAAGACCGGCAATCTCTGGGTCCATACGGAAAGCGCGACCCCCGATCGCTTCGGCGACGGAACGGGCCCACCCCGGGTCATTCGCATCGCCGATCGCCGCACCCAATGGCACTTGGTCGTCGACCCCGAGTTGGCTTTCGGCGAAGCCTACATGAGCGGCCGCCTCACAGTCGTTTCAGGCACCCTCTACGACGTGATCGCGCTGTTGATGGAGAACATCGCCGCGACTCCCTTGCCGCGCTATGCGCGCGGGGTGGAATTCCTGCGTCGCGCCGTGCGCACGCTGCTTTATTACAATCCGCGCACACGAGCTCTCGCCAACGCGCGCCATCACTACGACGTCGATCCCCGGATCTACGATCTCTTTCTCGACAGCGACCGGCAATATTCGTGCGCCTATTTCGCATCGGCCGACCACGACCTCGAAGCCGCCCAGCGCGCCAAGAAGCGTCACATCGCAGCCAAGCTCGCGCTCGGCCCCGGCATGACCGTCTGCGACATCGGCTCTGGCTGGGGCGGTCTTGCGATCTATCTGGCGAGCGTCGCCGGCGCGAATGTCCTTGGGGTCACGCTGAGTGAGCGCCAGCTCGCGGCATCACAGCAAAGCGCGCTCGCGAACGGACGATCAGGGACGGTCCACTTCGAACGGCGCGACTATCGCGACATAACGGGCGTCTACGACCGCGTCGTATCCGTTGGCATGCTCGAACATGTCGGCACCGGCCAGTACGATGCCTATTTCGGAAAAATCGCAGAGATCCTCGCCGACGACGGCGTCGCACTCGTTCACACCATCGCGCGCATCGACGACGCACGGGGCATCACCAATCCCTTCATCGTGCGCTACATCTTTCCAGGCGGCTATGTGCCCGCCCTCTCCGAACTGGCGCCATCGATCGAGCGCGCCCGGCTCGTCGTGACCGACATCGAGGTGCTACGCCTTCACTATGCCCAGACGCTCAGGGCGTGGCGGACCCGGTTCCTGGCGAGACGCGAGGAAGCCGAGCACATCGCGGGCGCGGAATTCTGCCGTATGTGGGAGGCATATCTGGCGGGATCGGAAGCGGCGTTCCGTTACCAGAACCTCGTCGTGTTGCAGATCCAGCTTACACGCAGGCTCGATGCGGTGCCGCTGACCAGGGACTATATCGCAGCCGCTGAGGACCGCCTTGCGCGACAGGAGCGGTCGGCCAAGATCACCCGGATCGCCGGCGAGTGATCGCGTGATTCTCTATCGGTTCAAGTACATTGTTCCGGGGTTGTGCATAGCGTGGATGGCGCCGGTGAGTTCGGGCTTGCCCCCGTCTTGGCCGTTGGGTGCGAATCGGCCTTCGGGTAGGGTCGCCGCATGACACAGATATCCGCCCTACCGACCGACAATCTGCGCGCAGCCGCCGCGGCCGAAGAGCCGCTAACGTTCCGGCAGGCTCCGCACAACATCGAGGCCGAGCAGGCGCTGCTCGGCGCGATCCTCGTCAACAACGAGTGCCTCGACCGGATTTCGTCGTTTTTGAAACCGGAGCACTTCTACGATCCCCTGCACGCCGAGGTCCTCCATGTGGCGACCAAGCTGATCCAGGCCGGCAAGCATGCGAACCCTGTGACGCTCAAGACATTCTTCGAGAACGCCGAGCCGATCGATCAGCACATGACGGTGCCGCAATACCTCGGCCGGCTTGCTGCGAGCGCCACGACGATCATCAATGCGCACGACTACGGCCGCACCATCTACGACCTCGCGATCCGCCGCCAGCTCATCATGATCGGCGAGGACATGGTCAATACGGCCTTCGACAGCCCGATCGATCAACCGCCCGAGACGCAGATCCAGGAAGCCGAAACGCGGCTCTACGATCTTGCCGAAGCAGGCAAGTATGGCCAGGGCTTCCAAGATTTCCGCGCGGCGCTGACCACGGCGATCAACATGGCCGACGGCGCGTTCAAACGCGCCGGGCATCTTTCGGGGCTCGCAACCGGTTTGACCGATCTCGACCGCAAGATGGGCGGCCTGCAGAAGTCCGACCTCATCATCCTCGCCGGACGCCCGTCCATGGGCAAGACCGCGCTGGTGACCAACATCGCCTACAACGTCGCCCGCAACTTCCGCACAGAACAGAAGCCGGACGGCACCGAGGAGGTCGTCGACGGAGCCGTCGTCGGATTCTTCTCGCTCGAAATGTCGGCCGAGCAGCTCGCGACGCGTATTCTCTCGGAGCAGGCGGAAATCCCGTCCGAGAAGATCCGCCGCGGCATGATCGACGAAACACAGTTCGGCAAGCTCGTGCACGTCAGCCAGGAAATGGGCCGAATCCCGCTCTACATCGATCAGACCGGCGGCATCACGATTGCGCAGCTTTCCGCGCGCGCCCGCAAGCTCAAGCGCCAGAAAGGCCTCGGCCTGCTGATCGTCGACTACCTGCAGCTGCTCGCCGGATCGTCACGTAACGCCACAGCCAACCGCGTTCAGGAAATCACCGAGATCACGACCGGCCTGAAAGCGCTTGCCAAGGAACTCGAAGTGCCGATCATCGCCCTCTCGCAGCTCTCGCGTCAGGTCGAGCAACGCGAGGACAAGCGGCCGCAGCTCTCGGACCTTCGTGAATCGGGCTCGATCGAACAGGATGCCGACGTCGTCATGTTCGTGTTCCGCGAAGAGTACTATGTCGAGCGCAAGAAGCCGAAGGAGGGGACCGAAGAATTCTTCCGCTGGCAGCAGGAGATGGAGGCGGCCTCCGGCAAGGCCGAAGTGATCATCGGCAAGCAGCGCCACGGCCCCGTCGGAACGGTTGTGCTGGCGTTCGAGGGCCAGTTCACGCGGTTCGGCAATCTTGCACAGGAGTATCAGCTGCCAGAGCACTGATGCGCCCGGGCCAAGGCAACCGCTCGACGAGCATCGTGGCGCCACCGCCCTCCCCGCGATGCGAACCACCCGGCGATGCGAAGCCTCGGGCCAAAGAAGGAAAGACCTTGAACGAACGTGCCGCGAGAACGAGTGAGGATGCGGAAAGGCTTGTGCCTGACGATGCCGCCCCCGCGACCGCGCCCGGCGTCTTGACGATCGATCTCGACCGGATCGCCGGAAATTGGCGACAACTCGCCCGGCTCGCCGCCGGAGCGGAGTGCGCCGCGGTCGTCAAGGCAGACGCCTACGGAACCGGCGCACACCGCGTGATCCCGACGCTCGCCCGCGCCGGCTGCAAGACCTTCTTCGTCGCAACTTGGAACGAAGCTGAGATGGCGCACGTGCTCGCCCCGTCGGCAACGGTCTTCATGCTCGATGGCGTGCCGCCGGGGGCTGCGTCCGAGGTCGCGGCGAGCGGCGCCGTTCCCGTGCTGTCGAGCCTCGCCGAGATCCGCGCATGGGCCGCGCTCGCGGACGGTTCGCAACGCAGACTGCCGGCAGCCCTCCACGTCGATACCGGTCTCAACCGCCTCGGTCTCAGCGCCAGCGAAATCCAGACGCTGGTCGCCGACATGCATCTGCTCGACCGCCTCGACGTTCGCCTCGTCATGAGCCATCTCGCATGTGCCGACGATCCCGGCAGCCCTCGCAACGCCATCCAGCGGGAGGTCCTGGACCGGCTGCGGCCCTTGCTGCCCAGCGCGCGGATAAGTCTCGCGGCGTCCGACGGATTGATGCTCGGCTCCGAGTATCATTACGATCTCGTGCGGCCGGGCTATGCGTTGTATGGCGGACAAGCCTTCCGGGGCGGGCCGACGCCGGTTTCCCCGGCGGTCTCCCTCGACGTCAAGGTATTGCAGGTTCGCGACGTGGCACCGGGCCAGGCTGTCGGCTATTCGGCAACGTGGCAGCCGAAGCGCCTCAGCCGGATTGCGGTGATCGCGGCCGGATACGCCGACGGCCTCTTCCGCCAGTTGAGCCGCGCCACCCCGAGCGACGACGGTGTCGCGGCGGCTACCCTCGCCATTCGCGGCAAACCGGCGCCCATCGTCGGCCGTGTCTCGATGGACCTCGTCACGATCGACGTCACCGACATCGACGGGCCGCCTGTGGAACCGGGCGAACGCGTCGAGGTGATCGGGCCGAACGTCACGATCGAGGCGCTGGGCGCCGCTGCGGGCACCATCGGCTACGAAGTGCTGACGAGCCTCGGCCGTCGCTTCCATCGCGTCTACCGGGGTGGGGAGTAGGGCTCGAATGGCCAAGGCTGCGCGCAATTCCTACGTCTGCCAGTCGTGTGGCGCGGTCTCGTCGCGGTGGGCCGGCAAGTGCCCGGGCTGCGGCGAATGGAACACGATGGCCGAGGAGCAGACCGAGGCGCCGCCGCCCGGCACGGGCCTCGCCAAGGCGGCACCTGGCCGCAAGGTCGTGCTCGAGGCGCTGACGGGCGAGAATATCGAAGCGCCCCGCTTTGCAACCGGTATCGCGGAACTCGACCGCGTGACGGGTGGCGGCGTCGTGCCGGGTTCCGCGCTGCTGATCGGTGGCGAGCCGGGCATCGGCAAGTCGACGCTTCTGTTGCAACTGGCGGCCGCGGTCGCGTCGGCGGGGCTGCGCGCCATATACTTCTCAGGCGAAGAAGCGGCCGCTCAGGTGCGCCTCAGGGCGGAGCGGCTCGGCCTCGCGGCGGCCCCCGTCGGCCTTGCCGCCGAAACCAATCTGGCCAACATCCTGGCGACGCTCAACGCGGAGAAGCGCCGCGCTGACCTGATCGTGGTCGATTCCATCCAGACGCTGTGGACCGACGCACTCGAAGCGGCGCCCGGTACCGTCAGCCAGGTGCGCGCAGCCACCCAATCGCTCATCCGCTACGCCAAGTCGCACGGGGCGGCACTGCTGCTCGTCGGCCACGTCACCAAGGANNCAAGGACGGCCAGATCGCCGGGCCGAAGCTCATCGAGCACATGGTTGATACCGTGCTCTACTTCGAGGGCGACCGGGGCCATCCGTTCCGCATCCTCCGAGCCGTCAAGAACCGGTTCGGTGCCACCGACGAAATCGGGGTATTCGAGATGGCGGGCGCGGGCCTGCGCGAGGTTCAAAACCCCTCGGAGCTGTTTCTCGGCGAGCGTGACAGCCGCAGCCCCGGCGCCGCCGTGTTCGCCGGCATGGAGGGGACGCGGCCGATCCTGGTCGAAATCCAGGCTCTTGTCGCACCGTCCTCCCTCGGCACCCCGCGGCGCGCCGTGGTCGGCTGGGACGCCAACCGGCTGTCGATGCTGCTGGCGGTTCTCGAAGCCCGTTGCGGCGTCACGTTCGCCCAAGCGGACGTCTATCTGAACGTCGCGGGCGGCCTCAAAATTACCGAGCCGGCGGCCGATCTCGCCGCTGCCGCCGCCCTTCTCTCGTCATTTTCCGGTGTTGCGCTCGAGCCTGATCACGTCTACTTCGGGGAAATCTCTCTATCGGGAGCCGTTCGTGCGGCATCGCACATGACGTCACGTCTGAAGGAGGCGCAAAAACTCGGTTTCACCAAGGCCGTCGCGCCGTCTGCCGGCGAGATCGACACCGCCACGCTAACCCTCGCGATCGAGCGCATCGATCACCTGAAGGCCCTGGCCGAGACCGTAGCGACGTGAGCCCCATGCGACGAGTGACAGTTGATGCCCAATTCCCTGTCGTGACGCCCGCGCGTTCGCACTGCGTCCCATTCGATTTATCCATCCGCGCCGCCGTCGTAGCTGGCGCCCATGACCAGGAGCCTCGCAGATGATCGGGCCGCTCAGCTATCTCGATGCCGGACTTCTCGCGATCTGCTTCATTTCGGGGCTGCTGGCGATGTACCGTGGCCTGACCCGGGAGATGCTGTCGATCCTGTCATGGATCGTGGCTGCCGCGGCAACGCTCTATTTCGTGCTGAACCACAAGGCGTTTGCTACCGAAATGGCGCAGCAAATGGGCACGCAGGTCGCGATCGCGCAGATCGCGGTCGGCGCCATCATCTTCCTGATCGTGCTGATCGTGGTGCATCTCATCACGGCGCGCATTTCGGATTCCGTTCTCGACAGCCAGGTCGGCATGATCGACCGGTTCCTCGGCTTCCTGTTCGGCGTCGCGCGCGGCTTCATTCTGGTCGTCATTCCCTACATGCTGTACGAGGCCTTTGTCGTCGATCCGAAGAAGCCCGAAAGCGAGTGGGCCTGGGTTCGCCAATCTCAGTCGTTGCCCTACATCCAATCCGCCGGCGGCTCGATCCGGTCGATCCTCATGCGCTACATCCCCTCCTCCCTCACGGCACCACCGAGTGGCGACCAGCAACAGGGCGCGCTGCCCGGAACACGCGAAAACGTGACGTTTGTGACACTAGTGTTCCGTCTCCGACACTTGGTTCCCCTTGCAGCACCCGATCGACCAAGTGTCGGAGACAAAGGGAACACTAGCAACTCTATGATTCTAGTGTTGCTTTCGTCACCAACGCTTGGCAAGCCACCTTGCAGCAACCGGGGACCAAGCGTTAGTGACGCAACACTAGCGTTCGCACCCGTCTTTCATATATGTGTCACACGGCGACACGACGCCTTGGATGTGGCTTGCATCGGCGCGGAAGACACAGCGCGATCGAAGCCGTCCAGCGTTTAGAATTCTGACGCCGCGTCAGCGGCTTGGACAAGCGGGAGACGGGCCATGGCGGATGGCATCGAGGATCATCCTGCAGGCGGAACGGCAGTTCCGCAGCAGGCCGAGACATCGCGGCCACCCCTCGCCGACGCGGCGGCGTTCGATCCCGGCTTCTCGCGATACGGTGACGATCGCCTGCGGGAAGAATGCGGCGTATTCGGCGTTTTTGGCCACGACGATGCCGCCGCACTGACGACGCTCGGGCTTCACGCCCTCCAGCATCGTGGTCAGGAAGCTGCCGGCATCGTCAGCTACGATGGCCGCCAGTTCCATCAGGAACGGCGCATGGGGCTCGTCGGCGACAACTTCAACAAGACCGCCGTGATCCGCCGCCTCAAAGGCCGCATGGCCGTTGGCCATAATCGCTATTCGACGACCGGCGACACGATCCTGCGCAACGTGCAGCCGTTGTTCGCGGATCTCAACACCGGCGGTTTCGCCGTCGCCCACAACGGCAACCTGACGAACGCGCTGGCGCTGCGGCGCGAACTGATCCAGTCGGGCGCGATCTGCCAGTCGACGTCCGACACCGAAGTCATCCTCCACCTCATCGCCCGCTCGTCCAAAGGCCGCATCGTCGACCGTTTCATGGAGGCGATCCGGCAGATCGACGGCGGCTATGCGCTCGTCTGCCTGACCAACAACATGATGATCGCGGCGCGCGATCCGGTCGGCATCCGCCCTCTCATCCTCGGCAAGCTCGGTGACGCTTACGTGCTGGCGTCCGAGACCTGCGCTCTCGACATGGTCGGAGCCGAGGTGCTGCGCGAGATCGAGAACGGCGAGGTCGTCGTGATCTCGGATCAAGGCATCGAGAGCTTCCGCTCGTTCCCCCGGCGCCCGGCGCGCCCGTGCATTTTCGAGTACATATATTTCGCGCGGCCGGACAGCGTCATCGGCGGCCGCAGTGTCTATGACATTCGCAAGCAGATGGGCGTCGAGCTGGCGCGCGAATCCTATTCCGACGTCGACGTCATCGTGCCGATCCCCGATTCCGGCGTGCCAGCGGCGATCGGGTTCTCGCAGGAATCGGGCGTGCCGTTCGAGCTCGGCATCATCCGCAATCACTACGTCGGCCGCACCTTCATCGAACCGGAGCAGCGCATCCGTGCACTCGGCGTGAAGCTCAAGCACTCGGCCAACCGCGGCGTCATTCGCGGCAACCGCATCGTGCTGATCGACGACAGTGTGGTGCGCGGTACGACCTCGAAAAAGATCGTCGAGCTGATGTATGAGGCAGGCGCGAGAGAGGTGCATATGCGCATCGCTTCGCCGCCGATCACCCATCCCGACTACTACGGCATCGACACGCCGCGGAAGCAGGACCTGCTTGCCGCCAATTTCGATCTCGAAGGCATGCGCGCGTTCATGGGCGCGACGACACTGGCGTTCCTGTCCGTTGACGGCATCTATCGCGCGGTCGGCTACGATCGCCGCGATCCGGGCGCGCCGCAGTTCACCGATCATTGCTTCACGGGCGCCTATCCGACGGCGCTGCACGACCAGGAGGGCGCGAATTCAGCCGGCCACCGGCAGCTCTCGCTGCTGGCCGAGGTTCGCTGAAGAAGCCCGCTGCCGCGGCGCGCTCACCACGTCTGCCGGGGCTGCGCCCGACCTCGCCCATCGGCTTGGGTGGACCGGTACCGGTGTCGCGAACACTGGTTTTCCGGGTGTCCCGGAAAGAGGCAGCTTGCGGTACGCCCCGTCACTGAGCAATTCTTGGTGGGTCAGGTTGTATCGCCTCGGCAATGCTCGAATTGGCTGCCACACGTCCGGGATGTTCATGACAATGCCCTTGCAAGTTCCTTCGCCGCGATCCGGCTTGCGCGCGCGCATGTCCGCCGTTTTGCAAGACTGGCGACGCCTGAGCGCCGCAACTGGAGCGACACTGTTGATCGCCTGCGTTGCGACGGTCGCGAGCGCCGAACCACCCGCCGCACCCGTTACCGGCCGCATCCACACCGCCGGCGCGGGCGGCGCCTATCACACGAGCTTCTGCCCGCCGCTCGCCGCCGCGCTCGACAAGGCCGGCAGCCCGCATCTGTGCACGCCGAGCCTCGGAACCGAAGCCAACATGGGCCTGGTTCTCGAGGCTCCTGCCGATCTGGCGTTCGGCCAATTCGACATCTTCGCTCTCGACCGGGAGGTCTACGGCGGCGATGAAGCCTTCACCACCATCCGCATCGATGATGCGCGCGAGTGCATCTACGCGGTCACCCGCAACGCGGCCCTCGAGACCTACGGCGATCTCTCGGCCAATGCAGGCCGGTTGCGCATCATCCTGCCACCCGCCGGCTCGGGCAGCGCCGGCACATTCCGGTTCCTGCAGGCGATTGATGCCGACTTGGCGCAGGCGAGGGAAGTGCGCCATGTCGAAACCACCGAGGAAGCCATCCGCATGGCGCTGAGCGCCGACGATATGGTTGCCGTGTTCGTTCAGTTTCCCGACCCGTCAAATACACGCTTCAAGATGGTCGGTGATCTCGGCGGCCACTTCGTGCCGCTCGTCGGCCGGTCCATCCTGTCGCGAAAAATCGGCGGCCAGCACATCTACCTGGCGCAAGAGATCGACGTCGCCGATGCCCGCTGGCTGAAGCGCGGCACGAGCATCATCACGGCATGCACGCCACTCGTGCTGTTCACTGGCAACTCTGATCGGATCTCCGATCCGGAAGCCCGCGAGAAGCACCGGCTGCTCGTCGACACGATCCGTGCCTTGCCGGCCGACACGTTCCGCCCCAAGGACAGCCTCGTCGACCTCGTCCTGAGGACAACGCGCGCGCTATCTGCGACCGCTGTCGAGAACCTGATTTCCATTTCGGAGAAGGCGCGCGAAAAAACCGGCCCGCTCATCGAAAAAGCCCAGGAAGCGACGACGAAGGCACTCGAGGGCGCGAAGCCGCATATTGAGAAGGCCAAGGAGAGCGGCAGCGCGACGCTCGAACGCGCCAAGGAGAGCGTCAAGGAGCTGATCGAACCCGCCAAGCCCGTCGAACCGGGCGGCGACCAGCCGCCGCCCCCCGGCAAAAATTGATACCTCGGATCTGTTCGCGGCCGTCCCGTGGCAAGCATAGCGGTCTCGGGCGCTTGCCGATCGCGTCGCGCGGGGTTAGCAAGAGCAGCCATGTGCCGCCGGCGACGAACTCGTCCTTCGCTCGTTCAACCGCCCAAACCTGCCGCCCGGCGCGTCCGTCGTGCCGCCTGAGGCTCACACTAGAGAAACGGAACCAATCGCTTATGTCGAGCACGCCAGATCTCAATGGCCGCATCGCCCTGGTCACGGGAGCATCGCGCGGAATCGGTCGCGCCACGGCCGTCGCGCTGGCCCGCGCCGGCGCCCACGTCATAGCGACCGCGCGTTCCGGGCCACTGCTTGAGGAACTCGACGACGAGATTCGTGCAGCGGGCGGCACGGCGACACTGATGCAGCTCGATCTGCGCAAGGGAGACCGGGTCGACGCCATCGGCCCGACGATCTATCCGCGCTGGGGCAAGCTCGACATTCTCGTCGCCAACGCCGGCATTCTCGGCACGCTGTCGCCGTTGCCGCACGTGACGGCGGATGCTTGGGACATGGTGATGAAGGTCAACCTCGAGGCCAACTGGCGTTTGATCCGCTCGCTGGAGCCGCTGCTGCGGCTCTCTGATGCCGGTCGCGCTGTCTTCCTTTCATCGGGGGCTGCCACGGGAAAATCGGCCTACTGGGGTCCCTATGCGGTTTCGAAGGCCGGTGTCGAGGCGCTGGCGCGAACCTGGTCGCACGAGCTTGCCAACACGAACGTCCGCGTCAACATCGTCAATCCGGGCCCCGTCGCGACCCACATGCGCGCCAAGGCTTTCCCTGGCGAACGCCAAGAGACGCTGACGCAGCCGACCGACATCGCCCCACTGTTCCTCGAAATGGTTGCGCCCTCCTACACGAAGAGCGGTGAGACAGTGCACGCCCGTGACTGGCTGGCGCGGCGGCAGTCTCATTCGACAGGCGGCGCTCTGGCCGACGACGTATAGATTCGAGCGCGCGCAACTGGGGATTTTCTCGCGCAAGCTAAGAGAATTCGATCTGCATTCCATCGTAGGCCGGTTCGACGCCGGCGGGCAACTCGCGCCGCAGCGCCGCATAGTCGAGATCCGTCGTCATGTGGGTCAACACCCCGCGCTTGACCCTGAGGCGCTCGATCCACGAAAGCGCCGCCTTGACGTGGAAGTGGCTCGGATGCGGCGTATAGCGCAATGCATCGACGATCCAGGTGTCGATGCCTTCGAGCATCGCCTGTGCATCCGGCGACAGGTCTGAGACGTCCGGCGAATAGGCGAGCGAACCAACCCTGAGGCCGAGCGATAGGATGTCGCCGTGGACCTGCGGAATGGCGGCCACCTCGATCGGCCCGCCCGCGCCCGCGATGACGATACGGCCGCCGCCCTCGACGTCGTGAGGCATGAGGATCGGCGAATAGCTGGAGCCGTCCGGTGTCGCGAAACAATAGGCGAAGCGCTGCTCGAGGCTGGCGCGCGTCGCAGCATCGAACCAGACGTCGATGCGCTTGCGCATGGCATAGGAGACCATCCGCAGGTCGTCGATGCCGTGCGTATGGTCGGCGTGGTCGTGCGTGAAGATGACGCCGTCGATCCATGTTACGCGCGTGTCGAGAAGCTGCTCGCGGATGTCGGGCGGCGTATCGACGAGAATGCGCGTCACGCCCTCCCGGCCGATGCGTTCGATCAGCACGGCGCAACGTCGCCGCCTGTTCTTCGGGTTCTCGGGGTCGCATTTGCCCCACATCGTGCCGATGCGCGGCACACCGCCGCTCGAACCGCAGCCGAGGATGGTCAGTCTGTAGGTCATGCGTCGGTCCCGGTCCGAGGTGATGTCGGGCTGGCGGATCGTTTCACCTTCTGGAACAAGCGATAGAAGTTTTCCGTCGTTGCCGAAGCCAGTTCATCGAACGCAATACCCCGCGCCCGCGCGATGGCTTGCGCGGTATGTACGACGTAGGCCGGTTCGTTGGTTCTGCCGCGGAAGGGCTCGGGCGCAAGGTAGGGCGCGTCCGTTTCGACCAGCAGCCGGTCGAGCGGCACCGCCTTGGCGATCTCGCGCAGCGCCTCCGACTTCTTGAAGCTGACGACGCCCGTGAACGACACGTGAAGCCCCAGTTCGACGGCGCGCATGGCGAGATCCATGCCGCCCGTGTAGCAATGCAGAATGGCGGGGAACGGCCCCTTCGCGTGTTCTTCCTCGAGGATCGCTTTGCAATCTTCGTCGGCGTCGCGTGTGTGGATCTCGAGCGGCAGACCGGTGATGCGCGCCGCCGCGATATGCCGGCGAAAGCCTTCCGCCTGATTTTCGCGCGTCGATTTCTGATAATAGTAGTCGAGACCCGCTTCCCCGATCGCGACGATCTTGTCGTCGGATGTTGCGAGCCGGACGATCTCCTCGGTCGTGATCCCACGCTCCTCGTCGGCGTTGTGGGGATGGGTGCCGACCGAGCAGTAGATATCGGCATCACGCCTGGTGATCGCGAGCAGCGTGTCAAGCCGGGCGATGTGCGTCGAGATCGTCACCATCGTGCCGACGCCAGCCGCCTTCGCACGCTGGACGATGCCGTCGAAATCCTCGGCGAACTGCGGGAAGTCGAGATGGCAGTGGTGATCGACGAGCATCACGCCTTGGCCTTCCCGTTCGGTTCTGCGTCGGGATCGACGTAACGCGGGAAGACGCCCTGCGGCGGCGGCAACTCGGTGCCCGCCACCAGCCGGCCGGCCGCACCCAGCGCCGTGAATTGTCGCGCGGAACCTTCGGGCTGCGCGAGAATGTCGAGCAACTTGGCGGCGGCCGACGGGGTGATCGGTTGCGCCAGGATCGCGACCTGACGCACGACTTCCGCCGTCACGTAGAGGATCGTCGCCATGCGTTCGGGGTCATTCTTCTTCTTGGCCCACGGCTCCTGACCCGCAAAGTAGCGGTTGGCATCCGCGACAACGGCCCACACCGCATCGAGGTAGCGGGTGATGCCCTGCTGATCGACGGCGGAGCGCGCCTTGCCGAGCATCGCGTCAGCGGCCGCGAGGATCTCGGTGTCATCCGCCGTCAATGTGCCGGGCTCAGGCACGCGGCCATCGCAGTTCTTGGCGATCATCGAGAGCGAGCGCTGGGCGAGGTTGCCGAGGTCGTTTGCCAGATCGGCGTTGATGCGGTTGACGAGAACTTCCTTGGTGTAGCTGCCGTCACCGCCGAACTGAACTTCGCGCATCGCGAAATAGCGCATCTGGTCGACGCCGAACATCTCGACCATATCGAAGGGATTGAGAACGTTGCCGACCGACTTCGACATCTTCTCTCCGCGTGACAGCAGAAGGCCGTGTGCAAAGACGCGGCGCGGCGGCTCGACGCCCGCCGACATCAGGAAGGCCGGCCAGTAGACGGCGTGAAAGCGCAGGATGTCCTTGCCGATCATGTGCACGTCGGCCGGCCAGAACGCTGTCCAGGCTTCCGACTGCTCGTCGGGGAAGCCGACCCCGGTGACGTAGTTGGTCAGCGCGTCGATCCAAACATACATGACGTGATCGGGATCGTCTGGCACCGGCACGCCCCAGTCGAGTGACGCGCGCGAGATCGACAGGTCCTCGAGACCGCCCCGGACGAACGAGACGACCTCGTTGCGCCGCTCCGGCGGCAGAATGAATTCCGGATTGGCGTCGTAGTAGGCGAGCAGGCGATCTTGATACCTGGAGAGGCGGAAGCGATAGGTCTTCTCCTCGGTCCATTCGACCGGTGACCCGAGCGGCTCGCGGCGCACGCCATCCTCGCCGACGGTCGTCTCGCTCTCCTTGAAGAACGCCTCCTGCCGCACCGAGTACCATCCGCCGTAGCTGTCGAGATAGATGTCGCCATTGGCGGCCATGCGCCGCCACAGCTCTTGCACGGACTTGTGATGGCGCGGCTCGCTGGTGCGGATGAAGTCGTCGTTCGAAATGTTGAAGGCTGTCAGCACCGTCGCGAAGCGGGCCGAGACACGATCGACGAGTTGCTGCGGCGTGATGCCCTCCTTCTCCGCGCTCTGCTTGATCTTGAGACCATGCTCGTCGGTGCCGGTCAGGAAGAATACCCTGCGGCCGTCCAGGCGGTGGAAGCGAGCCAGCACGTCACAAGCGATCGACGTATAGGCATGCCCGAAATGCGGTTCGGCATTCGGGTAATAGATCGGCGTCGTGATGTAGAAGGGCTTCTGGCTCGACATCTGCTCGTCCTCTTGGGCATCCGGGACGCTTCAAGCCGCCGGCCCGGCGGTCATCGTCGACCTCAGCGGGTGGCGGTCTCGAGCCGGGACACGGTCTTGAGGATCAGCGTCTTCCGATCGAGATTGAGCGCGACGGTCTCTGCCTTTTCGCGGGCCACTGTTTCCCACAGTCCCGCCATGCTGGCAAGCCGCGCCTCGCCGACGAGGCGCGCCGCAAGCTCGATCTCGCGCGCCTCCCCGGCACCGGTCGCCTGGGCGCGGACGAGACGCGCGACGAGATCCAGAAGAAGCTCGAAAAACAGCGTGAACCGGGCCTCGGCCGCCGGAGCGGCGAGATTATCCGCGAGCTTATGTACGCCGGGCCAACGCGGTGTCGGCAGACTGGCGACCAGGGCGAACACCTCATTGTAGAGGTCTATGCCGCCGACGCCCGTCAGCGACAGGGCGCGCCCGACACTGCCGTCGGCAAGCCGGAGAAGCAGCGGCCACGCACCTTCATCCGGGACCGTCACGACACCACCGCCCGATCTGATCGCCTGCCCTACCGCACGGCGGAGATAAGCCTCCCCGAGCCGCTTCATGTCGAGCGTTCGGCATCGCGAGCGGATCGTCGCCAGCAGCCGACCCGGTTCCGACGTCACCAGCAGGAAGAGCGTGCGCCGCGGTGGCTCCTCGAGCGACTTCAACAGCGCGTTGGCGGCGTTGATGTTGAGTTCGTCGGCGCTATCGACGATCACGACGCGCCACGATCCCGCGGCGGCGCTCATCGACAGGAAGCTGCGCAGGCGCCGCACCTCGTCGACAGAAATCGAGGCCGGAAAACGCTTGTCCTTGAGGTTGTAGCTCCGACGCAGCAATAGCAGCCCGGGGTGCGAGAGCGCGCGCACCTGGCGGGCTGCGATCGTCTCGGCGCCAACGGCGAGAGACGTACCGAAAATGTCGCGCTCGTCGTCAGCGGCAAACGCGAACTTCGCCACGCGGTAGGCGAGCGTCGCCTTGCCGATGCCCGACGGGCCGGCGAGCAGCCATGCGTGGTGCGTACGGTCCGAGCCGATGGCGGCGGCGAGTTCCGCCTCGGCCGCTTCGTGGCCGTAGAGGTCGGTCGTCTCGCGCGGGTGTGGAATACCTTCGAGCCGGTCGATTTCCGGGACGGGCTCGGCATCCTGTATCGCCGGGGCACGGGCCATGTCCGTCAGCCTGTCGGTAGCGCGAAACGACTGGCAACGGCCTGCCACACGTCGTGTGCAACCGCTTCGGCATCGCGGCTCGCATCAATGACGGTGCAGCGCTGTGGCTCCGTCGTTGCGATGGCGAGGAAACCCTCGCGGATACGCTCGTGATAGGCCATCTGCTCGGCGTCGTAGCGGTTGAGCGCGCCGCGCGCGGTAGCGCGGGCACGGCCGGTTTCGGGTGGTAGATCGAGAATGAGCGTGAGGTTGGGCCGCGCCGTGCGCACGACGTGTTGTTCGACCGTCCGCAGCAGGCCCGCATCGATGCCGGCGAGATCGCCCTGATAGACGCGCGTCGAATCGAGATAACGATCGCAGACAACCCAGCGGCCACCGGCCAGCGCCGGTGAAATTTTGCTTGCAACGTGCTCGGCGCGGGCCGCTGAAAACAGCAGGAATTCGGCGTCGGCCGATGGGCGGCTTGAAAGAATGATCTCGCGGATTCGTTCGCCGAGAGGAGTTCCGCCCGGTTCGCGTGTCAGCAGCACGTCGCGACCCTCGGCGCAGAGGCGCTCGACGAGCAGCCGCGCTTGCGTCGACTTGCCCGAGCCTTCACCCCCCTCGAGCGTGATGAAAAATCCGCGCGCCATGTTCGGTCCCTGCATGTCCCGCTCGTCGTACGAGCTGCGCCCAATCCGCCCGCGATCGGGGTCAGCCCAACTACCGGCGCCGTCGTCTCCTCGTGCAGTGTCTCCGTTGCAACGCCCGCTGTTGCCTCGGGATTTGCCCTCCGCACGAGGTCGAGCACACTATCCGACCTAGCCGAATTAGGGAAACAGCGCCAGGGGAAGGAGGCCGTGCCTCTGAGCGGCGTTGGAGGGGCAACGCCACCCCGCTTGGCCCTTACCCAGCGCCCGTGCTTCCGGGCGGCAAGATCAGCCTCAGAGCTTGATCCACCCGAGCGCCAGGTGCACGAGACTGTCGAGTCCCTGTCGCACCACGCTGCCCTTGGCGACGTCCTCGGCGGCATAGAGCGGCACCTCGTTGGTGGCCGACGCCGAGCTGGTGACCTTCAGTCGCGCAACCTCCTGCCCCTTGCGGATCGGTGGTTTCAGCGGTCCCTTGTAGACGATCTCTCCGGTCAGACGCTGGTTTGCCGGATAGCGCGGCAGCAGCACATCGACACCGTTGCGCCCTTCGAGCGGCACGTAGAAGCGATCGCCCCCCCAAACGCGCGCAGATCCGACGACCTCGCCAGGGTTGAAGAGCTTGAACTCGCCGAACGAGCGGAAGCCCCATTCGAGCAGCCGCCGCGCCTCGTCCCGGCGATCGTTGGCTGTCTCGAGGCCGTTGATGGCGACGATGAGACGGCGGCCGTCCTGCACCGCGGTGCCGACGATGCCGTAGCCGGCTTCCTTGATATAGCCGGTCTTCATGCCGTCCGCGCCGATGTCGAGGAACAACAGCGGATTGCGGTTGATGAAGCGGTGTTTGCGGTACTTGAATTCGCGCTGCGCGAACATCGCGAACCGGTCCGGATATTCCTTGATGATGAACCGCGCCAGTTCCGCCAGTTCCCGCATCGTCATCATGTGTCCGGGATCATAGAGGCCGGTCGCGTTGCGGAACGTCGACTTCGGCAGGCCGATGCGCCGCGCCTCGTTGGTCATCACCTGGGCAAAGCCCTGCTCGCTGCCCGCCATTCCTTCCGCGATCGCGATCGAGGCGTCGTTGCCCGATTGGATTATGATGCCCTGCAAGAGCTCCGCGAGCGTCGCCTTCGTATTGACGGGCACGAACATGGCCGAGGTCCCCGAGGGAGCGCCGCCCGTACGCCAGGCATTGACGCTCATCGTGAACTCGTCCTCGAGCTTCAGCGTGCCGTTCTTGAGCGCGCGAAACACCACGGCAAGCGTCATCAACTTGCTCATGCTCGCTGGCGGCGTCAGCTCGTCGGCTTCCAACTGATAGAGAACCGCGCCGCTCTCGAAATCGACCAAAATCGCATGCTTCGCCTTCGCAACAAACGTCGAGTTCTGGGCGCTAAGGTCGCCGCTTGCGAGCGTGCCGAAGATAAATGCCGCTATGATCAGTGTAAGTCGCCACAGTCGTCTCGTAGTACGCTGCACCGTCGAATATCGTCGAAGAGCCATCAATTCTGTCCACCGCCTCGGAAAATCGCATGAATTATTCGAGTTTGCAGTTTGCGATGTCAACGGCTGCGGCTCAATCGACACGGGATTTTGAGAATAACTTGCAGTGCCGACACCAAGGACGGCGGTTTGCGCGACCAGAGCCGATCGCCAAGAGGCGCGCCCTGACGCGCTCTGAGGTGCTCTCTCCGCTCGGGCCGGGGGAAATATCGACAGACCGGAAGGGCTCCTCCAAATCGGCTACGCGTCGAGGCAACCGCTCGTGGCCGAGCCGTGCAGCAACGTCAGTCCGGCAACCCCGGTGCCTCAAAACAATCCGAGCAGCATCCGGTTGGACGATCTGGACGCAAACGGGGCAATTGCGCGCCCGCGATACCAGGGCTGACGCGCGAGATACTGAAGCTCACGGGCGTGATCGCCGTTGAGGGGCGCCCGTCCGGCATAGCGCACGCGGACTTTGGCTACACCCTTGTGTTCGAAGCCGAGATGATGTGCGACGGCGTGCGAAAGGTCGATCAGGCGGCCATGCACGTACGGCCCGCGATCGTTGACCCGCACCAGCACCGTCCGCCCGTTTTCCTCGTTGGTCACGTAGACATAGGACGGCAGCGGCAGTGTTGGGTGCGCCGCGGTCAGGGCATACTTGTCGAAGGTCTCGCCATTGGCCGTCAATCGCCCGTGGAAGTTGTCGCCGTACCAGGATGCCGAGCCGCTGCGGTCGTAATTCGGTTCCTCACGCGGAACATACCAGCGGCCAGCGATCTTGTAGGGCTTGCCAACCTTGTATGTGCCGCCGCCGCGCCCGATCCGGGTGCGCGGGGATGCGATTCGCGGACTGGCGTCGACACCATAAGCCGACGGCGCGAACTTGGTTCGGGGGGCTGCTGCCGTGACATCGGTCGACCAGCGTGTCGGCGTCTGACGCTCAGAATTGGCGCAGCCGGAAACGACCGCGGCCGTCAGAACGGACGCGGAAACACGCGCTGCAACCCTCGAAAATCGCTGCGCCACGGCGCTTGATGCCGCGAGATTGGCCTGCCGCTCGCGGGGCAGGCTCCGGTCGTGAATGGATGTCATGTCCTCGTTTCCGGCACCCCTTCATGGGGCTTACGTCGACGTCGGTCCCTGATGCCGGCACGCGGTGTTGTGTGCGTGTCCTGACGAAGGCGTTATCATGACATTTCAGGCTTAGAAATGCGTAAAGCCGCTTCGGCTTGAGGGAGCTGGGGAAAGAGGCTAGATGAAGCGGTCCGGCGGCCGTCGCGGCTGCCGGCGCGTGGATGGGTGGCCGAGTGGTTTAAGGCAGCGGTCTTGAAAACCGCCGTGGGTTCACGCCCACCGTGGGTTCGAATCCCACCCCATCCGCCAATTCGCCTGCTTGCCGCATTGAAACCCTGCATATTTCTTGAGTTCTTCATCCGCTGTTCCGACACATGAGGCGACCCAGCGGGACGCATCGGGGAGGCGCTCGCTCATGGCTCCGTGCACACCACTTGCAGCTTTGGCCGGACACAATGGTGACGCGCCCCATCGCGCGCCCTCGCCGGAAGCTGGTGTGTTCCGCGCCGGTCGGCAGAGGCTGATTATTGCGCCTATTGGTATGGCAGCTACTATGGTCGCCGACGAAATCAACAGGCGGTTCGTCGACAACATGGACCGGCCGGTCGAGCGAACGGGCATGTCGTGCTGGGTTCGCAGCACGCCGGTTGGTCCGTCAGATCAGCCCGTCGAGCGTGGCGATGTCGTAGGTGGTGCCGCCGAGGGTGACGAACTCGACGCCGACCAGCGTGTCGGTGCCCGAGATGCCGTTGACGACATAGTTGGCGCCACTCTGCGCGACCGTGTAGTCGCCGAGCGTGCCGTCGAGCAGGAACGTGTCGTCGCCGAGGCCGCCCTCGAAGCGGTCGTTGCCGAGACCGCCGAAGTAGGTGTTGTTGTTGGCGTCGGCGTAGAAATAATCGTTGCCGTCGGAGCCGATGACGTTCTCGACGCCCGTCATGTTGCCGCCCGAGGCGAAGCCCGCGCCATTGTGGAAGCGGAACTGATCGAAGGCGATGTTGAGATTGACCCACGTTCCAAGGTCGAAGTTGCTCATGTCGAGCGTGTCGGACCCTGCGCGCCCGTCGATGAAATCGCGGCCGCCAACGTAGACGACCGTCTCGTCGCCCGCGCTGCCGCGGAAGTGGTCGGTGGTATTGTTGGTGACGAAGCGCTCGACGTCGCTGACGACCATGTTGGCAACCCAGCCCGACCCATCGTTCGAGCGAAGCTGCGACGAGGGCGCCTGCAGGTCGATCCACTGGAAGCCCGCCGTCATCGCGGAGATGTCGAGCGTGTCGATGCCGCCGTTGCCGTCGAAGGTGTCGAAGCCCGAAGAGTAGAAATACGTGTTGTCGCTCGCGTTGCCGAAGAAGCGATCGTTGCCGGAGGAATCGGAAACGTTCTCGATGTTCGCCAGCGTAGCGCGACCGACGAAACCCGCGCCGCTGTCGACGCGGAACTGGCTGCCGGCGGCTTCGAGGTTCACCCAATTCGTTGCGACGCCCGTTGACGTCGAGAGATCGAACGTATCGGTGTCGGCGCCGCCATCGATCGTGTCGAAGTCGGCCGAGGCAAAGACCGTGTCATCACCTGCACCAGCAGAAATCACGTCGTCGCCGCCTAACCCGTAGAAGAATTCGTTCAGAAACTCACCGTTGAAGGTGTCGGGATCAGAGTTCCCTAGGAACATCCGCGGCGGCAGGTTTTCCTGCTCGAGTTGCAGGACGGTGATCATCGAGGCTGATGTACTGCCGCTGCCGCCGGGGACTGAGAGGATCTGCGTACCAGCCTCTGTCCCGTCCGACACCCAGACCGCTTCCAAGTCGGGTCCCGATGACACGCTGAAATAGAGGTAAGTCCCGTCGGTTGAAAAATTGCGGGGATTGGAGCTGGAGGTGCCGGGAAAAAGGTCCGCGACCAAGTGCGTCCCGTTGATCGTCCCGTCGGTGACGAACAGTTCGGTGCCTACATCCGGTCGGTAGGCCGTGAAGAAGACCTGATTGCCGACAGTGATCGTCGCGTTCGCATTGCTGGCATCGAGTTCACCGGCGGGGGTGCCGGTGCCGGTCAAGCGAAACGTGCCCGCTATGGTGCCATCGCTGACCCAGAATTCCTCATCGTCGCTACCACCGTCATCAGCCCAGAAGATGACGCTGTCGCTAATGGTTCGGGGATCGGGAGCGTACAGATAATTGTAGGAACTCGACGAACCGGCCCAGATGTCCAACACGAGATGCGTACCGGCGGAGGTACCGTCACTGACGTAAAGTTCGTGACCGGTTGCTGAGGCAAAGTTCCAGAAAAAGAACTGGGTGTTGCCGATCGCCAATTCATTCGGATTGTTCGCCTCGGCGATGTTCAGCTCGACGACCTGATCGGTAACGGGGTCAATCCGATAGTAATCCAAGCTGGTACTGACCCGGCCGCGAAAATACAGCGCGTCATCGAACTCGAACATGTAGGACGGCACGAGAGACAAGCTGCCCGCATCGCTATCCATGACGATCTGATAACTGCCGTCAGCATTGACCCGATAGATGTCTGCGTCCTGAGCGAGCGCATAAAGGGTGCTAGCGACGATCGTGTAACCCTGGACGCCGACCGGCAGCAGCAGTCCGGGTGCTCCGGTCCCGTTCGTGAGATAAAGCTCATTGTCGATTCCAGAGATCGCCGGGCTGTTGCCGAGGAAGACCACTTCCCCGGCAAACTGAGAAAAGCCCCATGGATCGGTGATCAGGTCGCCGTTGGAGGACAGCGTGATCGGCGTCGCGCCATTTCCCTGCGAATAGACGAGCGTATCGTCGAATCCGGATGTGCTGTCGCCCTCGAAAACGAAGCCGGCCCCAAGCTGAGAAAATGCATTCGAACCAGGGTCTAACGCGGGATCGATCGTCGTGATCTCAAAGGTGTAG
Source organism: Hyphomicrobiaceae bacterium (assembly GCA_020442185.1). GTDB lineage: Bacteria > Pseudomonadota > Alphaproteobacteria > Rhizobiales > Hyphomicrobiaceae > JAEUMD01. Next base: position 17,192 of record JAGRKS010000082.1, on the reverse strand, counting down.
CTCGTTCCCAGGACGTGGCCGATGACGCCCAACCCGCTCGGGCCCCAACTGCGATAAACCAGTACGTCCAACATGCGATCCTCCTGACTCAATGTATGGGAATCCAGCCCTTAGGTAGTGGAACGCATTAGGCTCGATCGTCTGGATGTGGATGGTTGGTCCGCAGCAGTTGTTGTTTCAATATCCAGCGGGCAAGGCGGCCTTAACCGACGGTTTGCGACTTTCATGCTGCTGCAAGTGATTTATAGCAGTCAGCAGGATAAAGTTTGCCCCTTCGAATGAATGGAAGTTGGAATGAAATCTCTCGATTTGTTTGAAAAAGCAGAAGTTGCGGCCTTCCCCCGTTCCACAGCCTGACGCAGCACGAACGCGATCTGCGCTTTGGTCTGCGCCCCACCGCGACACGAACGAACGCTCGCTAGTCGCCGTCGGGGATTTCTCCATCCCCATCACCAGCACCGGCCACCGGCCATCCGTCGCACGATCCCGCGCGACGACGCCTACTTCGCCCCCCTACCCCTCGAGCGACCTCTGCACGGCCTTGGCAATCTCGGGCACGGGCATCTTGACGTAGTCGGCGGCGATTTCCTTGACGATCAAGCCGGCGAGCTTGCCGCCGATCTCTTTCCTCATCACGCCCAAGGCAACCGGCGGCGCGACGATCACGATCTTGTCGAAGGCGCCGTCGGCTGCGTCCTCGGCGAGCTTGGCCGGGCCCGAGAACGCCGTGCTTGCCTCGGCTATTGCAGGCATGTTCGACAACGGCACGACGCTGATTGCCGCGGCCGGTCGGTCCTCTCGCAAGGGTAGCGGCTATCCCGCCAATTACCCCGGCGAGATTGCTGTTGCGGCAATCGACGGCGGTTTGCGACCCTCGCGCCTGTCCGCACGCGGTCAGCATATCGCCTATGCCGGCCCAGGCGTCGGGATGTCGGTCGCCTCGCCGGGCCGGACCACGCAACTTGCGACGGGTACATCGTTCGCGGCTCCCATCGTCTCGGCTGCATTCGCAACCGCGAAAGGCTCAGCAAGGGGCGACCGGGCCGTGACACTTCAGGTCCTCCAGTCCTTCGCCAAAGATCTCGATGCGCCGGGGCGTAATCCTGTCTACGGTTGGGGCTTGGTGCAGTTTCAAAAACTCGACAACTGCTCATGACCAAAAGGGCGGCTTGCGCCCTGCCGAGGCCGCCCTCTTTTCATTGGATCGTCGCAGCGTGCGCTGCCGAGGTCAGCGGATCGCCCGGGCGAATTTGCGGTACCATCCTTCCGACGCTTGTGTGTTGCGCAGAATGCGCTGTTTTGCTGCCGCCTCGTCTGCGGTCTCGACGCGGATATCGGCATCGAGATGCGTTGAGCTTCTCTTGAAGGGGATCACCTGAACCAGCGGTGTCCCGCGTTCGAGCGTATAGAGCCCATCCTTGTCGGTCGCAAAAAACGGAAAGTGGATCAACGACGTGTAGGTATCGGTATCCACGATCCCGGCAACGACTTCGAAGACGTCATTGGGCCTGTTGAGCGGAGGCAGGAACAGGCAGCTCCAGCCTGGTGGCGTGACGATCGTCCAGTAGTTATGGAACTTGCAGGGCGGCCGTTGGTCCTTGGCATTTCCGGCAACCTGGAAATTGGCGTGGTTCGACACCATCACGCGATCGATCTCCCAACCGGCGTCCACGGTCTGGCCACCGTCGCGAACCTCGAGGCGGACCGTCGCCGCGAGGGGCAGGATGAAGCCCGTCGTGAGTGCGTCGAGAAACGGCATGCAGCGCTTCACGGTCAGTCCGTTGTTGCGCGAATGAACCTGCGACTTGTCGATCGGCGGCAGTCGGCGGAACCACTCCGGCATCGCGCTCTTTGCGGGGACGGGTTCGGCGATGACGCCCTTGTCCTCGGGGGCGCAGAGGAAACTGACTTTCGGTTTGGCGGCCTTCAAGAGGGTGAGCATTGGGGATCTCCGCATGTTGGGTACGTTTGCCCTAACGCCCTCAGAGCCAGATTATTCCCGCTCCCCGCAGGGGATTCGCAACGTGCCGGTGCCGGCGCAATCTTTTGTCGAATTGGGCAGGGAATAAGATTGCTGATCGGGCGTTACCTGTGTCGAGCGCAAGATCCTTGCCGTACTGGCAGGGCCTCTCGCGGCTCGAGGTCAGACACGTCGCAGGTGCAGGATGGCAAGCAAGCGCACGACAATGCTCATCGGCCTCTCCCCGTCTCGCGCGCTCGCTCTGCGCGCAGGGCCGCATGTCGGAACGGAAGATGACGATCCGGAACGCAAGAGCCGGCGACGCTGGTTCCGTTTCGACGAGGTCTTCAATCGCCTGCTCGTTTCAGTCGTGGCGTGCGGCTTGGCCTTGTTCAGCGTCTTCGGTGGACCCGAGCTGGAACCGCAACCGGCCTCAACCTCTCCGGGGGCAGGCTCATCAACGGACAAGTACGAGATCGCAACGGCGCATCGGGGCGACATCTTCGTGCGCGTCACGGCGTCGGGAACGGTCGAGCCGATACGTCTCGTCGAAATCTCGACCGAGCTTTCAGGCACGATACGTGCGGTGCACGTCGACAACAACGACGAGGTGAAGGCAGGACAGCTTCTCGCCGAACTCGATCCGGCGACGCTGCGCAGCGAAATGCGCCGGGCGGAGGCCCAGGTCAAGGCCAGCAAGGCACGCGTCGATGAAGCCATCGCGGCAACCGTCGCCGCTTCCAAGGACCTGTCGCGCAAGCAACAGCTGGCATCTCGCAAGCTGACGTCCGCCCGGGACCTGGAAAGCGCGAATGCCGCGGCACAACAGGCGGCGGCGGGCGTCGAGGCACTGCGCGCCGAGTTGCAGGCGGCAGAAGCCAATCTGGCGATTGCGCGATCCAATCTCAAGCGCGGCCGCATCGTCTCACCCATCGACGGCGTGGTGCTGCGGCGAAACGTTGAACCTGGTCAGACCGTCGCCGCCTCACTGCAGACTCCGGTCCTCTTCCGTCTGGCGCAGGATCTCGACCGCATGCAGATCCGGGTCGATGTCGACGAAGCCGACGCGCTGAGCGTTCGCGAGGGCCAGAAGGCTACATTCATGGTGCAGGCCCTTCGCGACCAGAAACTCGGGGCGAAGGTCGAGAAGCTCTATGTCGGCCCCGAGATCGTCGAGGGTGTGGTCACCTACAAGGCCCTGCTCAGCTTCGACAACTCCCGCCTCGGTCTGCGGCCCGGCATGACGGCAACCGCCGAGATCGTCGTCGAAGATCGCAAGGATGTGTTGCTGGTGCCGAATGCAGCGCTCAGATTTTCACCACCCGACGAGAAGCAGCCGTCGGAAAGTCTCCTGGTATCGGGCACCCGTTTGATTGGGGCGGGCGTCAGCCCCGCCCATGCCGACAAGATCGGCACTCCCGCCGGACGCAGGAAAGCGGCCGAGGCGACGGGCAAGAACCGGCGCCGCTTATGGGTGCTGGAGAACGACAAGGCAAAGCCCGTCGAAATCATCGCCGGTGCAAGCGATGGTCGGGTGACGGAAGTGCTCGGCGGTCAACTCGCGGCGGGCCAGCGCGTCATCGTCGACCTCGCGCCCGAATGGGAAAAGCGGCCATGATTGCCGGTTCGGCAGAGCGCAAAGGATCACTGATGCAGCTGCGCGCCGCGTCGCGCGTCTACGGCCAGGGCAAGAGCGCCGTGATGGCGATGCGCGACGTCGACCTGGCGATTGACGAAGGCGAGTTCATCACCATCGTCGGGCCGAGCGGCTCCGGCAAGTCCACATGCCTCAACGTTCTCGGTTGCCTGGATGCGCCGACATCCGGCTCGTACAGGTTGGGCGGCAGACCGTTGGAAGGTCTGGCGCCGGTGGAGCGTGCCGTGATGCGACGCGACCACATCGGCTTCGTTCTCCAGCAAGCCAATCTCATCGCACGGATGACGGCGCTCCAGAATGTCGAGCTGCCACTCACCTATCGCGGCGCGGGCCGAGCCGAACGGCGCGACCGCGCACGGGCAGCACTCCGCGCGGTCGGGTTGGAAGACCGGCTGGACCATCACCCGGACGAATTGTCGGGCGGCCAACAGCAGCGTGTCGCCATCGCCCGCGCCATCGTGAGCAAGCCCCGCATCCTGATCGCGGACGAGCCGACGGGATCGCTCGACAGCGGCACGCGAACCACGATTCTCGATCTGCTCTTTTCGCTCAATCGCGACATGGGCCTGACGATTGTGATGGTGACGCACGATCCAGCGATTGCCGAGCGCTCCCCACGCGTCTGCGGATTCCGCGATGGCCGTGTCATCACCGACGTCAGGCAGGAGTGCTGAAGTCGTGTTCATCGAGGCGATCCGGCTAGCGCTCGAGGCGCTTCAGCGCAACATCCTGCGGTCGCTTCTCACGTCGCTCGGTGTCCTCATCGGTGTCGCTTCTGTCATTGCGATGCTGATGATCGGCAGGGGCGCATCCGAGAACGTGCGCGCCCAGATCGCAGATCTCGGCTCCGACGTCCTCACCCTCGCGACCGGACAGCAAAAACGCGGCGGCCGCGGTGCCAGCGTCAATGCCAAACCATTCGACTATGCCGACGTCGAGGCTATTCGCGGCGAGGTCCGCGGCCTGCGCTACGTCGCCCCCCTCTCGACCGCCACCGAGCGGGCAGGCGCGCGAAATGCCAACTGGAACGTCCGAGTCGTGGGCACCGAGAACGCCTATTTCAAGGTTCGCGGCTGGAAACTTGCGTCGGGACGGTTCTTCGATGAAACCGAGGTCTACAACGGCGCTGGCGTCTGCATCATCGGCGACACAGTCCGGCGGCAACTGTTCGGCGAGCGAGACGCCGTTTCCGAGCCGATGCGTATTGCGCGTGTCGCATGCCGGGTCATCGGCGTGCTGGCCGCACGCGGGCAATCCGGGGCGGCCGAAGACGACGACAATGTCGTCGTCGTTCCATTCGACATGTTCCAACGCAGGATCAAGGGCGCGCCCGACGTGGACTCGATCGTCATGGCGGCCTATCGCGAGGCCAACATCGACAGGCTGCGCATGAAGCTCGAGGGCTTGATGCGCGAGCGCCGAAGCCTCAATGCGAATGATCCCGACGATTTTTCAATCATCGACATGCGGCAGGTGGCGCAGGCAATGACGTCGGCAACGCAAACGCTGACGCTGTTTCTCGCGGCGATCGCTGCCGTCAGCCTGGTGGTCGGCGGTATCGGGATCATGAACATCATGCTCGTATCGGTCACTGAACGCGCACACGAGATTGGCGTTCGCCTGACCATCGGCGCGCTCCCGTCCCAGATCCGCTTGCAGTTTCTTTGCGAGGCGATCCTTCTAACAATGCTTGGAAGCTGCCTCGGGATCGTGACGGGGATCGGAGCCGCAGCCCTCGCTGCCCCTCGCATGTCGATACCCTTTGTTCTCGATCCCCTTCTCATCGCGGCCACTGTCGCAACGGCGTCCGTTATCGGTATCGCCTTTGGCTATGCGCCGGCATCGAAAGCGGCCGCGCTCGATCCCGCGGAAGCACTCCGCCAAAAATAATTCGGAGGGTTCTCCGCAAAATATGGAATGAAACATTTCCCATGACGTTTCTGAACTACCCGCGGCATTCGACTAGCGGGAATTTAGAAATCCTCATGGAGAGAGCCATGAAATATTCGATCAAAATCACTTCGGTGGCCGCCGCAATCGGCGTTGTCGGCGCGGCTTCTGCACAAGCGGCAGAGCCGCCCACCGTTGGTCAGCTCGAGGCGAACGTCGCGATCACGGCGCCGGCGCAGTTCGATGAGCGCATGTTGCGCGACACGACGGCGATCCCAGGCGCTGTGGCTGACGGCTGGCAGGAAGCACGCTTCTTCCGTCCCAGAAATTCATCCTCGAACTCCTCATCCAACTCGAGCTCGAATTCATCGTCGAACAGTTCTTCGAACAGCTCCTCGAACTCGAACTCGAACTCATCCTCGAACAGCTCATCGAACAGCTCGTCCAACAGCTCGTCGAATAGCTCGTCGAATAGCTCGTCGAATAGATCCTCGAACAGCTCCTCGAACTCGAACTCGAATTCTTCTTCCAACAGTTCGTCCAACTCGAACTCCAACTCGTCTTCGAACTCCTCCTCGAACAGCTCGTCCAACTCCAGCGGACCGTTCCGTCGCTGGCGTCGCTAAGCGAGCGTCGGCCGGGGGGTGCCGCGGAGGGGATTGGGTATTCTGCGGCACCCTCAGCTGAGCAAATCCGCACAATGGAGACCGGCAATGTCTGAAAGTGCGCCTCGATTGTTGACCTACGATGCCACTCGACTGCCGACACCGAGTTGGAAACCGACCGACAGGGCATTGTGGGGTGCGCGTGGATTTCTTGCGGCCGTCGCGCTCGCCGGCTTCGCGGCTCTCGGAGTGGATCGTGGCGATCGGCGGGAGCCGCATGCAGCGGCGAGCGTGGCAGCGGGTCACATCACACCGGTTCTGACGACAAACACCGAGGCCGCGCCGGCGCGGGCGCAACTGGCTCATGCGCATGCGAATGCTACGGCGTATGCAATGTCGCATGTCGCGGACAAACCGGCCGTCGCTCTCGGATCATCGCTCCATGCTTCGGCGGCAGTCGAACCCGCCTCGGCGGCGCCGACCGCGTTACCGACCCGACCGGCTTGGCGCCACTACAATAGAGCCGAACGCGGCCGGACTTGGAAATCCCGACGCATATCGCGTCGCAATCGCATCGCGCGACAGCCGCTGGCCGGCATTGCTCGCGGTGCTCGTCGATCCGTCCGCGTCGTGCGGTCATTCGTCAGACGCATATTCTGATCGCGGCATCACAGTTGCTCCGTGCCTGGCACCAGGAAACGCGTAGTCCTACCCGTCAGTGCTTGAGCCCCGAAGGACTACCGCTTCACACCAAGCCTGCGCAGCGCATTGAGGGCATTGCCGTAGTCAGGTTGGATCGCGAGCGCTTCGCGAAGATCGGCGATGGCGCGTGATCTGTTCCGCCGGTTCGCAAAAAGTATGCCGCGGTTGGTCCATGCACTCGTATTCTTCGGGTCGGCGCGAATGGCATCGGTATAATCCGCCATCGCCAGCTCCCACTGTTTCATATCCGCGTAGATCACGCCGCGGTTGTTGTATGCGGTCGAGTAGTTGGAGTCTGCCTGGATCGTTTTGGTATAGTTCTCGATCGCGAGCCGCTTGTTGCCGATCCGATCCGCAATCCAGCCCACATAGAAGTGAGCGTCGGCATAGTCCGGCTTCAGGGCGCGGGCAGTCTCGAGGTCGAGAAGAGCGGTTGCATACTGCAGCGGGCCATCGCAATTATCCGGCGCGGGGATCATCGACATGCACTTGTTGATATCCCCAAGCGCCTTCGCAACCTTGGCCTTGCCGCGCAGGAAATATGCGAGCGCCTTCAGGTTTTTTTCGGTGGACTTGTCCTTCTCCATGATGTCGACGACACGGTCGTAGTCCTGCAACGCCTGATCGAACAGCGACTTCTTGAGGTAGGCCTTGGCCCGCTCGGCGAAGCTGTTGGGGTCCCCCGCCCCGTGCTGTTCGATGTTCGCCGTGAAATCCTCGATCGCCTTGTCGATCTCGCCGCGTGCCATGTAGATGCGCCCGCGGTTGTAATGTGCGACGCCAGGGTGTCCCGCCTTCCTGATCGAACGCGTATAGTCTTCGAGAGCCTTGTCGGGATTGTTGCGGTACTCGTAGGCGATTGCCCGATTTGCATAATCGAAGGTATTTCCTTTTTCTCTACGTATGATTTCCGAGAAATCGGCAATCGCACTGTCGGCGTCCTTGTTCTTCATGTGCCGCAGCGCGCGTTCCCTCAGCGATTTTATTTCGTCGCTGTCATCGGAGGCGGCTGCTGATCCGGACTTTTCCGCTCCGGACTTTTCCGCGACCTTGTTGTCGTTCGAGGTTGCAGCTTTTCCGGACTTGAGGTCGTCGAGGTCTTTCTTGATGCGGTTGCGGATGGTTGTCGCCCAATCGTTCTTGCCATCGATCTCGAGCGCCTTGTTGATATCGGCCATTGCCGCCAAGAACTCGCCCTTGATGCGGCGGGCTTCGGCCCTGTTGGCCAGCGCCTGGATGTAGTTGGGCTTCAGCTTGAGCGATTGATCGAAGTCCGCGATAGCCTTGTCGGGCTCCTTCTTGCGCAGGTAGTTGGACCCGCGATTGTTGAGGATGACGTAGTTCGGCGCGAGCTTTATGCCTTCGGTGTAGCTTGCGATCGCCTTGTCGTATTCGTTGAGCTTGCCATGCGCCCAGCCGACGCCGAAGTGCGCATTCGATAATTCGACCGCGGTTCCCTTGCCGCGCTCGACGACCTTCTGGCAGGCTTCTCCACGCTTTGCCGCCTCGAGACTTCCGTCGATGCACTGCTTGTAGACGTCGTCATCCTTGATGGACGCGGTTGCCGTATCGGCCACTTTCACTGCGAACTCGGCAACTGGCGGTGGTGGTGGGTTGATGCCGGCATACTGCAACGGAATGAGTTCAGGCACCGCCACTAGCGCCTTGCGGATCGAATCCTCGATGGCCTCCGCCTCCTTCTTCTCGGCCGCGGAGAGTTTTGCGTCGACCTTCTCGATCTGCTTGTCGGCGCCGGCGTAATTCATCCCCTTCGAAACTGCAAAATGTGCGCGCGCGAGCTTGAGGTCCGCGGTGCCGCTGAAGGCATAGCCCCAGGCAATGCCATTGTTGTATTGGCAGTGGCCGTAGGAAAAGGCCGAGCAGCGACGCAGCAGATCGTGCGCGATTTTCTTGTCCAGCCAGGGTTTCGATTTGGCGACACTGGCATGCACGAACGCCAGTTCGTTGAGCGCGACGACATAGCCGCCCTTCTCGTAGGCCCTTGTCAGCAGATCTATGGCCTCCTGCGGATCGGCGACGAGGCCCTTCTGGTATTGCGCGATGAGCCATTGTGCGAGCGTGTACTGCGCCAGCGTCAGACCGGAATCGGCCGCCTTGCGGAGATAGCGCTCTGCTTCCTTGCCATCGGGGCCGGCCATGCCGATGCCTTCCGCCGCCATGCGAGAATAGAACGCCATCGCCGACGCATCGCCCGCATCGGCCGCCTTCTTCAGGAGATCAGCAGCCTTGGCCGGATCGAGCTGGCCGAAGTCGCCGCTCAGGTAACCTATGCCTGCGAAGCGAAGGGCCTGCCTGTCGCCCGCCGCAGCGCCCGCCTCGATCAGTTTCCGGCCTTCCGACATGTTGGGCGTTATGCCGCCGCGCCCGCTCAGCAGCAGGCGGCCGAGCAGGGCCTTCGCCTGAACGCTGCCGTTCGTGACGGCTTGCCGCCATAAGGCCAGCGCCGTCGCGTTGGCGTCGTCGGCGTTGCGCAACACAAACGAGGCGCCACGCAGGAGCGCCACGTTCGGGTCGTCACCGTCGGCGGCCCGCAACGCCTCGATTGCGATGTCGGGCTTGCGATGCGCTATGCCGGCGAGCGCCGCTTCGAGTTTGGGCCGATCCTCGGTCTTCGACGACGTGAACGCCGCCTGATCGATGTCGAACAGAAAGCCGACGCCGAGGCGCGGGCTTTTCAACCCTTCGGGATAGGGAATCGGTATCACTGGCCCCGTACTGAGCGTCGCCACAGAGGGCTCGACGTTGGGTGTGTTCTGCGTCGCGCCACCCGTCGACATCTCGCTGCCGGGGCCCGAACCGGGATCCAACTGCGAATTGCAGTTCAAGCCGAGGCAGGCCTTGCTCCACGGCCATTTCACCGTGTGCGGCGGGTGCAGGAACATCATGACGACGGCACCGATGACCGCAAAGTCGATCATGCCGCGGAATGCGAGATCGCCCCGGTAAAGACCAGCGAGCGTCGACGATACCGATTTGCGGCTCGCCTCCTTCGACAGCATTCCACGCGTCCCGCCATTCTCCGCTGTCATGTCGCGTCTCCTTGGCTATGGAGAGGGCGTCGCCCCAGTTCTTCTTTTCGGCGAGCCGCTGGTCAGCGCGTGACCGGCCGCCCGTCATCGATCGTCATATCGGCCGCCGGATCTCGTGCGGCATGAACGACGACATCGGCCCCATCGGCTTCGAACAGAACCTTGCGGGCGCCGCTCGACTTCGCGTTGATCAGTCCGTCGGCGATCTTTTCCTCGAGGTGCCGGGCAATCTCGCGAACACCGCCATCGGGCTTGTTCTTCGTGAACTCCTCGATGGCCCCGAGAAGGATCTTCGGATCGATGCCCTTGCCGGCAATCTCGAGACCATACTCGCGCGCCTTCTTCTGGATCTCGAGCGCGACGACGCGGGCGATATCGAGACCTTCGAGCTCACGGAACGCGAACACGTCGTCGATCCGCGAGAGGATCTCGGGTGCGAACTGCGCGTCCTGCAGGGCGTTGCGGGCGAACTTGTTGAGATCATCCTGGCTGACGCTCTTGTCGCGCGCCTTCTCGGCGATCTGGCGTGAGCCGGCATTGACCGTCAGAACGAATATCGCGTCCTTTGTCGAGTATTTGAGCCCGTCATGCAGATCGGTGATGAAGCCGTCGTTCCACGCCGACAGGAATCGGAGATGAATATCGCGGTGCGCCTTCTCGAACTCGTCGAGCAGGATGATCGAATCCGGTACGTCGCGCAGCGCCTTCGACAGAGCGCCACGCCCGCCACGGTATTCCGGCGGCTGGCCGAACAATGTCGACGCTGCATGTGCGTCGCGGAGCTGGCCCATTTCGAAGAAGTGCAGGTGCTTGCCGCTGCCGAACAGCTTTTCGGCAAGGATCTTGGAAAGGTACGACTTGCCGACACCTGGAGCTCCTGCGAAGCAGAAGACGGCGATCGGCTTCGTTGTCTGCGCGCGATCGATCGCCATGCGACGATGCAGTCGCGTGCAGATGGAATCGATCACTGTGTTCTGGCCGATCACGCGCGACTTGAGGTAAGCGGCAAGCTCACCCGCATCGATGATCCTCAGTTTTCCGATCATGTCTTCGTAGCCGGAAGTGAGCGCCCCGAAGTCGGTCAGGCTCTCGAGCGGCTCGGAACTCGCCGATGGCGGCTTGGAATTAACAGTCATGGCCTGTCTCCTCTGACCAGAAAGTGTGGCGCTGGCCGGCTCCAATCAATTTCGCTTCTGCAGCGAGCTCCGGCCGATGCCGCTACGCCGCGTCTCTATCTCCCAACTGCCGCTTCCGCCTCTCGCGTCGCCTCGACGGTGCGTGCAGGGGTCTCGTCCTCGCCCTCGTCGACCGCAATCACCTTGATGCGCCGCCCGTCGGCCTCGAACCTGACAAAGCGCGCCTTCTCGGCTTTTGCCTCGATCAACCCGTCGGCGATGCGGTTCTCGATCTGCCGCGAGATATCGCGGACGCCCCCCTTCGGCTTGGTGGCGGAGAAGTCCTTGATGGCCTGCAGCAGGATGGCCCAGTCGATGCCTTGATGCGCCACTTCGAGCCGGTACTCTCCCGCCTTGCGCGCGATCTCAAGGGCCACGACGCGGGCGACGTCGAGGCCGGTCAACTCGCGGAATGCGAAGACGTCGTCGATGCGCGACATCACTTCCGGCGCGAAATCGGCATCCTGCAGGGCATTCTTGGCCTGCTCGTTCATTTCGTCCTGGGTGATGAGGGGATCGGCCGCGAGTTCGGCGAGGCGTGGCCAGCCGGCATTCGTCGTCAGGATGAAAATCGCTTCCGTCGTCGCGATCTTCGACGATGTTCCAAGATCCGTCAGAAAGCCGTCGTTCCAGGCCGACAGGAACTGCAGGTGGATCGCCCTGTTCGCCTTCTCGAATTCGTCGAGAAGTACGATGCCGTTCGGCGTATCGCGCAAGGCGCGCGACAACAGTCCCGGCTCGCCGTGCCCAGTCAACCCGGCGGCAACTCCGAACAGCGAACTTGCAGAATATTCGTCCCTGAATTTTGCCATCTCGAAGACGTGCAGATGGTCGGCGCCACCGTAGAGCTTTTCGGCGAGCATGCGTGCGAGGTAGGTCTTGCCCACGCCTGGGGCGCCGGCAAAGCACATCACCGCGACGGGCTTTCCCTCGCGCCGCGCGGCAAGACGCTGGCGCAACCGGCGGGCAAGAGCGTCGATCACTTCGTTCTGGCCGATAACGCGCGCCTTGAGGAATGCCGACAGTTCCTGCTCGTCGATCAACTCGGGCGCCGTCGCTTCGGAGCGTGCCTGCGTCTTGCCCGTCATGCGATCGGCAACGGCCAGGATCGGGCCCGGCAGGTAACGCCCCCCGTAGAGAAAGACCGCGAATGCGCCAATGGCGGCGGCGATGACCAGCACCCAGGCCAGTGCTGGCGATGCCCGCTCGATAATGATGAGTGCGATGACGATGCCGAGTCGACCGGCCCATGCCATGCCTGTCATCGGTTCGCCGCCTCCCGCCCAAATGCGCTAACTCGGATGGAGCGCGCCTCGAATTGGATGCGACCGCGGCAACGAAGCGAAGCCGGGCGCCACCTCATCCATGTCTCCTTCGTCGCATGCATCTTTACGGCCGTCCCTCCAGTCATAACGGGGTCGCGATGGCGACAAAAATTGCGGGGTGTCGCTCAAGGTGCTGGGATCTGCAGAACCTCTCCCTTCTTGAGTGGGCGCAACGAAACCTGTGCGGCGCCGACATAAACCGCGACGGTGATCTCGCCGCCACCGCCGTCGACCAAGCCAGTGACACTGACCGGTGTCCCGGGGAGATATGGAACCGCCATCGTGTAGGGCTTGTGAAGCAACCGAACATCCTGGCGGAACCCGCCGGCCGCAAGACGCACCCAGTCGCCATCCTCGGCACGGATGTCGGAGACCGTGATCCAGCCGAGCCGCATCGCACCGCGGGCGACTTCGGCTCGCACTTTTGCTTTCTCCGGCTCCGCCATCATGAGGCGGCCGATGGCGGCTTCCGTCTCGCTCGCGGCGACAGGCCGAATGAGTTGGGAGCTGCGCGTGACAGATTGGCCGCCTTGCGCCGGTGTGGATTTGCGCTGCTCGTCGGCTTGATCGCCGAAAAGTCCGACGCTAATCACGGCCGCGGCGAGCAAGCCCGCGCCGCCAATCCAGGCCAACGCTTGACCGGCGTGACCTCCGCCACCTGCACGACCACCCGCCGACCCGCCATCCTCGTGACGTCGTGCGGGCGAAGGCCGCGGACCCGTTGAGCGTGAACTTGCCTCCTGAGGCCGCGGCGATGGGACGGCGCGCGCAGGATTGCCACCACGATCGGCGGCTGACTTGCTGTCGGCATTTCCCATGGTCGGCCTCCACGTGCACGTGGCGTTCAACTTATGCTTCTCGTGATCGACGCCACCACGGACGGGAGCCGGCCTCGATCTGTCCTACCGCGCGGCGACAGAGCCCCGGCCGCAATCCGGCATGGGCTGCCGCCGTTCCGGCCGCAGTCGTCCTGTCATGAAGGCTGCATGTGCCGCGCTGCCAGGTAGCGGCCAAACGACGTTGGCTGACAATGCCGCAAGGCCACTGTTCAGGCTGGGGCGAATGAGGCGCGTCTCTCGCTCACCGCACACGACGGAGCCAGGTTCGAGCGCGCGTGCCGCCGGCCGTGACGGTTGCTGAATGCGCGGCTGCAACGAAGCGAAAGCGCCAACGCCGGGCTCACAACGAGAGTAATTCGTTTTCATGTCTATCGCGGGCGAAATTCAGCCCGTCCGGAAATATGTTCGAAAAAAGGAGATGCAAAGGTAGCCCGCTTTTTGGCTGCCGTTCAAGCCCATTGCGCGGCTTTGGTTTCGCCCACCACTATGGGTGCGATGCAATGACCCTCGCCGGGCGCGCGCTCGCATCGTCGACCGACGGACCGGGGATCAGTCGATGATGATGTTCTGGCGGCGGCTCGGTCCGACCACGAGGCAACCGTCGGGACTGGCTGGGGGGGAACTGGCCGGGGAACGTTCGCCCCGAAGGCATGCCGCAAATCGCGCCACTAGCGCCGGGCCACCGACGACCAGGCCTCGGCGCGCTCTTCCGACAAGTAATAGCTGTTGACCCATCCGGTGACAGTGCCGTGCTGAATCGGACACCAGCTATCGCGGCAACGCCCGACGATCCGCACGCTCCGGCTGTCCGGACGCACGAGGCCGACGGGCGCATGGTATTCGGATGGGCCGCTCCGCACGTTGAGGACATCACCGGCTGCGACCCTGACGACCATGTACGTGGGTGTTCGAGGGGCCGATGCCATGATCCGAGGTCGCCCCGCGCGTGCGGGCGGCGGCGGTGCCGCGGCGCGCGCCTGTGCGGCAAGTACCGCACGTTTCCGACGCTCGGCGGCGGATGCCTCGATGCGTTTTGCCACCACTGCCGATGATGGCGGAACCGTAGCGGGCTTGGCCACAGTATCGCTCGGCGTCGTCGCACGGGACGTCAATGCGACGAGGGCAGCGGCGCTTACAAAGCGCATCGCGCCCGCGCCCGAGGTGATCGGTGGGGCGGGCTCTGCCGCTTGGTCGGCGGTCGACCGTCGATCTGAAACGTTCTCGGCCGAGGCCGTCGGGGTTTTTGCTTTGGGAATACCCTGATGGCTCAAACTGGCAGCGGCGCGGGCCACCGGTGCTGCGTCGTTCGACGCGGCGACGTCGGCGACTGGCTTCGTCACGTCGACCGTCGCGGCATTGGGTGAAGGCACTAGCGAGTGCGGTGCCGCTGACATTGTACCCGTGGCAGACGGCTCATGCGGTGGCTTCGCGGCTATAGCCGAGTTCCCCGCGAGCATCATCGATGGTTTGTCTGAAGCCTTGGATACAATTTCCGTCGGTGCCTTGGCCTTGCTGACGGCTGCGGGCTTGCGAATATGGACCGGCGGGTCGTTTGCGGACGTCCCGGCGTCGGCCAGTGCAACGTCAACTGTTTCGATCAGGGTGGCGGTGCCGCTCTCGCCTTCCCGCTCCCTCCAGTGGATGCGCGCGCCATCGCGCCAGATGCTGAGGCAGCGCGGCTTGGCCTCGAACCAGCGAAACCATTTGACGCACAGTTCGCTTTCGTCGACCCACCAACGCCCCCGGTCGCGCTTTGAACCGAGATATGCTGCAAGCGGGCCGGCGTCGGCGGCAACGAGACCATTGCGCTGGAACCGGACGGGCAGCTTGTTACCGAGCGGGGCGTCGATCTCGAGCATGGCTTCCGAGACTGTCGTCTGCAGGGCATCGCCGACGAGCCTCACTGGCTCGGCCGCCGCCGCCGAGGCGGCAAACATGCAGAGACTTGCAACAACTACCCGGACCATTACCCTACCCGTCAACCCTACCCGGTACGCGACGCCTGTCCCGGGGATAGTCCCTAAAACTTTGTCAGAAAGACGAAAATCACGTAAATTTCCAGCTCCGCATGCGCACGAAACAACAATTCGCCAGTGAGAGGAATCCCAAGCCCCATTCCTCGGGCTTTCAGCTGAGGAACTGCTGCAGGGCCTCGTTGTCGCTCTCGTCGGCAAACCAGAAGCCGAGTTTTGCAACGTCGGCCATAAACGCGGGTTCCTGGCGCGGAGCCACGGCAAACCCAGCGAGGACGCGGCCATAGGCGGCGCCGCGGTTGCGGTAGTGGAATAGCGTGATGTCCCAGGTCGTGCCCAGGGTTTCGAGGAAATAGAGCAGCGCGCCCGGCCGCTCGGGGAATTCGAAGCGCAACATGCGTTCGTGGGCGACACCCGAGCGCGGGCCACCGACCATGTGGCGGACATGCAGGCGCGCCACCTCGTTGCGCGTAAAATCAGCGACGACATAACCCGCGCCGGTCAGCATATCGCGGATTTCCGTGCGCTCGGACTGCCCGCCAGTCAGCTGCACCCCGACGAACACCTCCGCCGCCGCTCCGCCCCGCGTTCGATAATTGAACTCCGTGATCGAGCGCCGTCCGAGGGCGCGGCAGAAGTCGAAGAAGCTGCCCGCCTTCTCCGGAATCGTGACACCGAACAGCGCCTCGTGCTGCTCGCCGATCTCGGCACGTTCGGTGACGTGGCCGAGACGGTCGAAGTTCATGTTCGCGCCCGACAGCACCACGGCGAGATTCTGGCGGCGCGCGCCCGTATCGGCGACCCACTTCTTCATCCCCGCCAGCGCCAGCGCCCCCGCCGGCTCCACGATGCTGCGCGTTTCCTCGAACACATCGCGGATTGCCGCGCACACCTGATCGACGCCGACCGTTACGATGTCGTCGACGCGGCCGCGCAACACTTCGAATGTGACATCACCGATCTGGCGAACCGCGCAGCCATCGACGAAGAGCCCGACGTGATCGAGCGCCACCGGCTGGCCGGCGTGCATCGCGGCCTCGAGGCACGCCGCGTCGTCGGGCTCGACCGCAACGATGCGGATCGACGGATCGAGGGTCTTCAGGTAGACAGCGATCCCCGCACAAAGACCGCCGCCGCCCACCGGCACGAAGACGGCATCGAGCCGGCCCTTGTGATCCGCGAGAAGCTCGAGTGCGACCGTCCCCTGACCGGCGATGACCGCGGCGTCGTCGAAGGGGTGGATCAGTACCCGCTGCTCTTTGATCGCCAAAGCCTGGCCGAACGCAGCGGCCTCGCTATAGGAATCGCCAATGAGCTCGATCCGCGCACCATAGGCCGCGACGGCAGCCGTCTTGATGCGTGGAGTCGTCACCGGCATCACGATAACGGCATCAATGCCGAGTTCGCGCGCGCCGAACGCGACTCCCTGTGCGTGATTGCCGGCCGATACCGCAACGACGCCTCGCCCACGCTCATCCGCATCGAGCTTGGTCAGCCGGTTGTAGGCGCCACGCAGCTTGAAGCTGAAGACAGGTTGCAGATCCTCGCGCTTCAGCCAAACACTGTTGTCGAGCCGACGCGACAGCAGCGGCGCGGCATCGAGCGGCGTGTGACGGGCAACGTCATAGACGCGTGCGGTCAGGATCTCACGCAGCCACCACGCCGGATCGCGGCTTCCACCTGCGTTGTGACGCGCATCGCTAGCATGACCCCGGCCATCGACGCCCGCGCCATGGGGGCTCTGTTCTCCGTCCCGGCCAGCCTGGCCCGACGACGTATCGGGTTGCATCTGCGGCAGTCGGGGTTCGTTTATCGTCATTGTCTCTATTCAGCCGGTTGTGGTGAACGGCGAGCACCGCCAGGATTGCTGTTGGCCGGGGCCATGGCCCGGTTTTTTGTCTCGGTCCGTGGTCGGAAGTCCAGCACGTCCGCGAACCCGTGTGCACTGTTTCGCCAACGGATGCCCTAAACGCGATGCGGAGAGAAGTCCTTTCTCTAGTGTTCCGTCTCCGACAC